>SCRR01000160.1 GCA_004322085.1 Burkholderiaceae bacterium | reverse complement strand
CGCGCCGTGAGCGTGAACACCGCCGCCGCCGGCGGCAACGCGAGCCTGATGACCATCGGCTGATCAGATCATTGCCAGCGGCGATTTGCGCCGCGGCGGCGGGTACAGGTGGTCGAGTTCGGACAGATCCTCGGGTTCGAGCCGCAGTTCCGCGGCCGCCAGGTTTTCGCGCAGATGCGTCTCGCGCACTGCCTTTGGGATCGCTACCACGCCACTTTGCGCCAGCACCCAGGCCAACGCAACTTGCGCCCTGGATGCGCCGCGCCGCGCCGCGATCGTGTCCAGCACGGCGCTGCTGGCTAGCGCGCCCTGGTCGATCGGGCTGTAGGCCATGAGCGGCAGACTGCGCGTGCGCAGCCATGGCAGCAGACTGAATTCCGGGCCGCGTTCGCCGAGCGAGTAATACACCTGATTCACGGCGCAATGCGCGCCTTCCACCATGCCCAGCGCGGCCAGCTCGTTCATGTCGCCGGTGTCGAAGTTGCTCACACCCCATTGGCCGATGCGGCCCTGCTGGACCAGCACCTGCATCGCCTCGCAGGTGTCCGCCAGACGATGAGGACCGCGCCAGTGCAGCAGGTACAGGTCGATCCGCTCCAGCCCCAGTCGCGCCAGGCTGCGCTCGCAGGCAGCGAGTGTGCCGCGGCGGCTGGCATTGTGCGGCAGCACCTTACTGACCACGACGAGCTCGTCGCGCCGCACGCCACCCGCGCGCAAGGCTTCGGCGATGGCCTGCCCGACCACCTCTTCGGCGCCGCCGTCGCCGTACATCTCGGCGGTGTCGATCAGCCGATACCCCATGTCGATGGCCGAGCGCACCGCCGCCACCTCGGCCGCGCGCCGGCCGGACGTCTCGCCCATGTGCCAGGTGCCCAGGCCAAGTTGCGGCATCGCGGCGCCGTTGGGAGTCTGGAGGGTTCGCATGGTCCTCTCGCGCGTTCAGGGATTCAGCGCCGCCAGCAGTTTGGCGTGGATGCCGCCAAAGCCGCCGTTGCTCATGCACAGGATGTGGTCGCCGGGCCGCGCCGCGCTCTTCACCTGCGCCACCAGTTCTTCGATGCTGTCGGCCACTTGGGCCTTGTGGCCCGGCCCCACGCCCATCGGCGCGAGGGCTTCGCGCGCGTCCCAGTCGAGTCCACCGGCGTGACAGAACGCGAGGTCGGCGTCTTCCAGGCTCCAGGGCAGTTGCGCCTTCATGGTGCCGAGCTTCATGGTGTTGCTGCGCGGCTCGAACACCGCGAGGATGCGCGCGTTTGGGCCGACCTGGCGGCGCAGGCCGTCGAGCGTGGTGCGGATCGCGGTCGGGTGGTGCGCGAAGTCGTCGTACACCGTGATGACGCCACCATCACCACCGCCACCCAGCGCCACGCGGCCGCGCACTTCCATGCGCCGGCGCACGTTCTGGAATTCACTCAGCGCCTGTGCGGCGATGGCGGGCGCGACGCCCACATGGTCGGCGGCGGCGATCGCAGCCAGCGCGTTGAGCTGGTTGTGAACGCCGCCCAGTGCCCACCGTACCTGTGCCACGCGCTCTCCTTTTTGAAGTACCTCGAAGGCACCGGGCTCGCCCACGGCACTGAAGTCGCTCACTATCGCGCCGAAGCTGCGCACCTCGCTCCAGCAGCCCTGGTGCAGCACGCGCGCCAGGCTTTCCTCCAGCCCGTTCACCACGATGCGCCCGCTGGACGGCACGGTGCGTACCAGGTAGTGGAACTGGCGCTCGATGGCCGCCAAGTCGTCAAAAATGTCGGCGTGATCGAACTCCAGGTTGTTCAGGATCGCGGTGCGCGGGCGGTAGTGCACGAACTTGCTGCGCTTGTCGAAGAACGCCGTGTCGTATTCGTCGGCTTCGATCACGAAAAAGGGGCGGCGGCGCGGCGGTGGGCTCTGCGCAGGTAAAGGAGGAGCCCGCAAAGCGGGCGGGGGACACGGAGCAGAGCCCACCGCCGCGCCGCCGCTACCCAGGCGCGCCGACACGCCGAAGTTCAGCGGCACGCCGCCCACCAGAAAGCCTGGACGCAGGCCAGCGCATTCCAGGATCCAGGCCAGCATAGCGGTGGTGGTGGTCTTGCCATGCGTGCCGGCGACGGCCAGCACATGGCGACCCTGCAGCACATGCTCGGCCAGCCACTGCGGCCCGCTGGTGTAGGGCAGACCGGCGTCCAGAATGGCTTCCATGAGCGGGAACTTCGGCGTGCCATCCGCGAGGTGCGCGCGGCTCACGACATTGCCGACCACGAACAGGTCGGGTTTCAGGGCCAGTTGCCCGGCGTCAAAGCCCTCGATCAGCTCGATGCCCAGCGCGCGCAACTGGTCGCTCATGGGCGGGTACACGCCCGCATCGCAGCCGGTTACGGTGTGGCCCGACTCGCGCGCCAGCGCCGCCACCCCGCCCATGAAGGTGCCGCAGATCCCCAGAATATGAATGTGCATGCTTTGATTCTAGGCAGGCGCAAGACTCACCTTCCAGGATGCCGTGGAACCGGCTTTGCCGGGCCACTGGTATAGCCCCCCAGTGGGGGGAGGCGGCCGCAGGTCGCCTCGGGGGGCGTCACGCCTTGAAGCGCTCGCGCAGTTTCATCTTCCAGAACTTGCCGGTCGAGGTGCGCGGCACGGCGTCGATGAATTCGTAGCGTTCGGGCAGCTGCCACTTGGCAAAGCCGTGCGCCAACAGGTGCGGGCCGAAATCAATCGGCGTGGCACTCTGACCGGGTTTCAGCACCACGCAGGCGAGCGGGCGCTCGATCCATTTGGCGTCGGGGATCGCGATCACGGCGGCTTCGGCCACGGCCGGGTGCGCCATCAGCGCGTTCTCCAGATCGACCGAACTGATCCATTCGCCGCCCGACTTGATCAGGTCCTTGGTGCGGTCGGTGATCTTGACGAAGCCCAACTCGTCGATCGTTGCCACGTCGCCGGTGCGCAGCCAGCCATCGTCGCTGAACTTCTCGGCCTGCACGGACACATGGTGGTAGCTGCCGGTGATGAAGGGGCCGCGCACCTGGATTTCACCGACGCTGTGGCCGTCCCAAGGCTGGTCGGCACCGGCATCGCCGCGCACGCGCAGATCGACCAGCGGCACTGGCAGGCCGGCCATCGCGGCGCGCCGGTAGCGCTCGTCCATGCTGGCGTCGCGCAGTTCGGCCGTGGGATAGGACACGGTGGCCAGCGGCGAGGTCTCGGTCATGCCCCAGCCCTGCAAAATCCAGATGCCGTGCTGGTCGAAGGCGCGGATCAGGGATTCGGGTACCGCCGAGCCGCCCACCAGGGTGCGCATGCCGCGCGGCAGCTTCCAGCGCGCGTGGTGGGGCGAGTCGGGCGCCTGGGCGGCGGTGAAGGCCTGGATCAGGCCCATCCAGATGGTCGGCACGCCCAGCGACAGGGTCGGGGGTTCGAGCTGCATCAGATCCAGCAGATCGTCCGGGTGCATGTGCGGGCCGGGAAACACGAGTTTCGCGCCCATCATCACGGCCGCGTAAGGCATGCCCCAGCAGTTGGCGTGAAACATTGGAGTGACGGCGAGCACGACGTCGGAGCCCTTGAGCCCCCAGAAGTCGCCCAGACAGCCGACCAGGGTGTGCAGGACGGTCGAGCGGTGCGAATACACGACGCCCTTGGGTCGGCCCGTGGTGCCCGAGGTGTAGCACATCGCGACCGGGTCGTTCTCATCGTGCGCTGCGTACTCGAACTTGTCCGGGTCGGCGCCGGCCTGCAGGGCGTCGTAGTCGGTGAATTCCGTGGGCACGAGGGCACCGGAAAACGAATACACAATGACTTTCTCGAACCGGTGCAGATCGGCAAACTGCCGGTACAGCGGCAACAGCACATCGTCGATCACGAGGAAGCGGTCCTGCGCATCGTTCGCAATCCAGCCCAGCTCGGCAGGCGAGAGCCGCAGGTTCAGCGTGTGCATCACGCCGCCGGCCGCGGGAATACCGAAGTAGCACTCCAGGTGCGCATGGTGGTTCCAGCACAGGGTGGCGACCCGGTCGCCTTTTTGCAGGCCCAAGCCTTGCAGTGCGGCGGCCAGCGCGCGCGTGCGCCGGTAAAACTCGCCATAGGTATGGCGCGCGAGCGATTTGTCGGGCAAGCGCGAGACGATCTCGTTGCCGGCAAACAGGGTGCCGGCGCGCTCGAGCAGGTGGTTGAGCGACAGCGGCACGTCCATCATCGTGCTTTTCATGGGGGTTGCCATGGCGTGGTCTCCGGTCATTGTGGTTTTGGTCTAATCTACTGCGTACGGGCGGGCAACGCCAGCCAGAGAATGCAAAACTACTCCCCATGGATGCCCTGAAGTCTGAAATCGCTGCAGCCACCGCCCGCATGGTGGTGGAGGAGGGGCTCGAATACGGTCCGGCCAAGCGGCGCGCGCTCAAGCAGATGGGGCTACCGGCCCGCACGCCACTGCCGGGCAACGACGAGGTCGAACAGGCCGTGCGCGAGTACATCGATCTGTTCTGCGCCGGCACGCAGCCGGCTGAACTGGCCGCGTTGCGCCGGCTGGCGCTGGCCTGGATGGAGCGCATGGCCGCGTTTCGGCCCTATCTGGGGGGCGCGGTCTGGCACGGCACGGCCACCAAGCTGTCCGACATTTATATCCAGTTGTTTTGCGATGATTCCAAATCAGCCGAAATCGCGCTGATCGACCACAAGGCCGATTACGAGCCGCGCACCGTCAGGGGGTTTCATGGCGAGGCGGTGGAGGCGCTGAACCTGTCCAGCGTCAGCCGCGAGTTGGGGACGGTCATTGGCGTGCATTTGCTGGTTTACGATCTGGACGATTTGCGCGGCGCCCTCAAACCCGATGCGCGTGGTCGTTCCCCGCGCGGTGACATCCAGGCCGTGCGCCGGCTCTTGCAAGAAACAACATCATGATTCCCGAGCCATCACCTGCCATCCCCAAGGCCCGCCCCATTGCTTCCACGAGTCGACGCGGCGTCCTCTATGCGGGCGTTGCCGCTGCTGCCGCGTTGGGCGGTGCGGCCGTGGCGTGGTGGAAATTCCAGCCGCACGGCGCAGCAGACGCCGATCCGGCACTATGGAGCCTGAGTTTTGAGACTCCCGCAGGAGACAAGCTGGTCATGCAGAGCCTGCGTGGCAAGCCCTTGCTGATCAACTTCTGGGCTACCTGGTGCTCACCTTGTATCGCCGAATTGCCATTATTGGATGACTTTTACCGTAAAAACTTATCTAACGGTTGGCAAGTGTTGGGTTTGGCCGTTGACAAGCTTGATGCCGTGAATCGCTTTCTGGCCAAAACACCCGTCACCTTTCCAATCGGCATGGCGGGGCTGGCAGGAACGGACCTGGGGCGGTCGCTTGGAAATACGGTCGGTGGATTGCCGTTCACGGTGGTGTTCGATTCCGCAGGTGCGGTAATGCATCGTAAAATAGGTAAGCTCGCCCCTGCAGACCTGCAACAGTGGGCGGCTTCGGCGTAAGTCGCCGCGCTTTTGTGAGCCGCTTGCGCATGCCCGATCCGCAAATGCTGGAGGCGGCAGTAAACCGGAAATTAGAAGAAATTAGTTGAAAAAGCGCGGATTAAGCGGAATTTAGAGTAGATTCCCGCTTGCTGATGTTCGCAGTCGTTGGAGATAGCATGGATTTACGCAAACTCAAGACCTTGATCGACCTCGTGTCCGATTCAAACGTGTCTGAACTTGAAATCACTGAAGCCGAAGGAAAGGTCCGCATCGTCAAGGGCGGCTTCGCGTTGCAACCCGCGCTGGCGCCGCTGGCGGTCGTAGCGCCTGCCGCGGCACCGGCGGCTGCGTCAGCCTTGGCACCGGTTGCGCCGGCCGGGACCCCGGCTACCGAAATGCCGCCCGGGCACATCGTCAAGTCACCGATGGTGGGCACGTTCTACTTATCTTCCAGTCCGGGCGCCAAACCTTTCGTCGAGGTGGGCAGCGCCGTCAAGGAAGGTGAGACGGTTTGCATCATTGAGGCCATGAAGATTCTCAATGAGATAGAGGCCGACAAGTCGGGCACCATCACCCAGATCCTAGGGCAAAACGGTCAGGCCGTTGAATATGGGCAACCCCTTTTCGTGATTGAGTGAAGTTAAAAGTAAGCGGCCACTCATGTTTAAGAAAATCCTGGTTGCCAATCGAGGCGAAATTGCCCTGAGAATCCAGCGAGCCTGCAGCGAGATGGGAGTCAAGGCCGTGATGGTTTATTCGGAGGCCGACCGTGAGGCCATCTATGTGAAGCTCGCCGAAGAAGCGGTCTGCATTGGACCGGCTGCGTCGTCTCAGAGCTACCTGAACATGCCGGCGCTGATTTCGGCCGCCGAGGTGACCGATTCCGAAGCCATCCACCCCGGTTACGGGTTTTTGAGTGAAAACGCTGATTTTGCCGAACGGGTCGAGAAAAGCGGCTTTCAGTTCATCGGCCCCGCGCCCGAGTCGATCCGGATGATGGGCGACAAGGTGTCGGCCAAGCAGGCGATGATCAAGGCGGGTGTACCCTGCGTGCCGGGCTCCGAGGGCGAGTTGCCCGACGATGCGGTGCAGATCCGGCGCGCGGCCAAGGCGGTGGGGTATCCGGTCATTATCAAGGCAGCCGGCGGCGGGGGCGGACGCGGCATGCGCGTCGTGCACACCGAAGCGGCGCTGATCAATGCGGTGCAGATGACCAAGGCCGAAGCCGGTGCGGCCTTTGGCAATCCTGCGGTGTACATGGAAAAGTACCTGCAGAATCCGCGCCATATCGAGATCCAGATTCTGGCTGACAAATTCAAGAACGCGGTCTATCTGGGCGAGCGCGACTGCTCGATGCAGCGGCGCCATCAGAAGGTACTTGAAGAGGCGCCGGCGCCAGGCATCCCGCGCAGGCTGATCGACCGGTTGGGCGAGCGTTGCGTGGCGGCCTGCAAGAAGATTGGCTATCGGGGCGCCGGTACCTTCGAGTTCCTGTACGAGAACGGCGAGTTTTATTTCATCGAGATGAATACACGCGTACAGGTCGAGCACCCGGTGACCGAGTTCATTACGGGCGTCGACATCGTGAAGACCCAGATCATGGTCGCGGCCGGCGAAAAGCTGCCATTCACGCAGCGCCAGATCCCGATCCGCGGTCATGCCATCGAGTGCCGCATCAACGCCGAGGACCCGTTCAAGTTCACACCCTCGCCGGGGCGCATCACGACCTGGCACACGCCGGGCGGGCCAGGCGTGCGGGTGGATTCACACATCTACACCAACTACTTCGTGCCACCGAACTATGACTCGATGATCGGCAAGCTCATCGTGCACGGCGACACGCGCGAGCAGGCGCTGGCGCGCATGCGCACGGCGCTGAGCGAGACGGTCATCGAAGGTATTCAGAGCAATATTGCGCTGCACCGCGAGTTGATGGTGGATGCGAAGTTTGTGGCGGGCGGCACCAATATCCACTACCTCGAAGAGTGGCTCGCGCAGCACAAGCGTTAAACCGTCGACTTGCATGTTTGAACTGAGCCTGATGTGCCCGCAGGACCGGGTCGAGACGCTCAGCGATGCGCTGGAGGCGCTCGATGCGCTGAGTGTCTCGATCGAAGATGCAGATGCCCAGACCGATGCGGAACAGGCCCTGTTTGGGGAGCCGGGCCTGCCGGCGCCGAAAGGCGGCTGGCAACGCTCGCGCATGCGGGCCCTCTTCACGACTGAATTGATGGCAAAGGATGCAGCCTCCTTGCTGGTTGCACAGGATTTTTTTGCTGAATGCCAGTTTCTGGGGATTTCCGATGTGCCGGACCAGGACTGGGTGCGCCTGACGCAATCGCAATTCGCTCCCGTTGACGTCACGCCCGATTTCTGGATCGTCCCGACCTGGCATGAGCCGCCGGCCCAGGCCCGCATCATCATCCGGCTCGATCCGGGGCTGGCCTTTGGCACCGGTACACATCCCACCACGCGCATGTGCCTGCGCTGGATCGCCCGGCATGGCCGCGGCATGGGGCAACCCGCTGCGAGCAATCCCCTGGGCCGGGTGCTCGACTATGGTTGCGGCTCCGGCATCCTGGCGATTGGCGCAGCCAAGTATGGCGCCCTCGACATTGATGCGGTCGACATCGATGCGGCGGCGGTGGAGTCGACCCGGCTGAATGCGCAAGCCAATGACGTCAACCTGCGGGTCGGGCTGCCCGACCAGGCCACGGGACGCTACCAGACGGTGCTCGCGAACATCCTGGCCACGCCGCTCAAGGTGCTGGCGCCGCTGTTGTGTTCACATGTCGCACCCGGCGGCTCGCTCGTGATGGCGGGAATTCTGGAGCGCCAGGCCGATGAGCTCAAGGCCGCCTATGCGCATCATGCGTCATTGACGGTGGCAGACAGCGAAGAGGGCTGGGTCCTGATGACTGCCAGGTTGTGAGTTGCGGCGCTGCGTCAGGCGCGCGCGGCGACCCTACAATCTTTCACTCATGAACTTCATCACGCGCTGTCCTGCCTGCGGAACGATGTTCAAGGTCGTTCCGGACCAGCTCAGGATTTCTGACGGCTGGGTACGCTGCGGCCAGTGCGTCGAGGTCTTTGAGGCGCCCGAGCACCTGCAGCCGGACCCGGTAACGGCGCCACCGCCGGCTCCTGCTGCGGTGGCTGACACCGGAGGTGCCGACACGACCGGCCGTGTCGAACCCGAAGTGACGGGTTCGTCAGAAATCCTGGAAGAAGGGCCAGGCGATGGCTCGGAGAACACGCAGCAGGCAGCGCGAGATGCTGTGGCGAAGGCGCCGCCTGCGCCGCCCGATGCGTTGCCCGAAGCGGGCAACTCCGCGCAGACCGACGCCCCGGAGGACGAAGAGTCCTGGTCGATCCCGTTAGGTGCCGAAGTGTCACCGCCTGAGATGCGTTCCGATGCGGAGCCGCAGGGCTCTGACGATACGGATCCAATGGATGAGGGAGCGCGATCCACCTCGCAGGAGACTTCCCTGGGTCCACCGCTCGGCGAGCCGGCACCGGCACCCGTGAGCGACTTCCTGGCCGGACCCAGCGCGGAGCCAGCGCCAGATTCAGACCTGGTCAGCGGGCCGCCCGAGCAGGAAGTATCGTTTGTCCGTGCGGCACAGCGCAAGGCACTGTGGCAAAGCCCGCGCGTTCGCCGCCTCCTGACCGTGGCGTGCGCCTTGCTGCTGGTGTCGCTGAGTCTGCAAGCTGTGCTGCATGAGCGTGACAGGATCGCCGCCTTCCAGCCTCACAGTCTTGGCCTGTTGCAGGCGCTGTGTGTTCCGCTGCGTTGTGAAGTAAAGCCGCTGCGGCAGATCGAGTCGATCGTGGTGGACAGCTCTTCATTCAGAAAGGTTCGTGACAACGTCTATCAGCTCAACCTTGGAATCAAAAATGGCGCGTCGATTGCGCTGGCCATGCCCAGTGTCGAGCTTGCGCTCACCGATGGCCAAGACCAGCCGGTGTTGCGCCGGGTTTTGTCGCCCGCACAGCTGGGCGCCGCCGCCGTGCTGGCGGCGGGGGCCGACTGGAGCGGCTCACTCCCGGTCGGCGTGGCCGACAGCACCCTTGCGGCACGCATTGAAGGCTACCGGGTGCTCGCGTTCTATCCCTGACCACCTTCCTATCAACCCCTCATCCCGAATTTATGGCAACCCTCATTTGCGGCTCCCTGGCTTTTGACACCATCATGACTTTCGAGGGCCGGTTCGCCGAGCAGATCCTGCCGGACCAACTGCACATCCTCAACGTCTCGTTTCTGGTCCCCGCGCTGCGCCGCGATTTTGGTGGTTGCGCCGGCAACATCGCCTACAGCCTCAAACTCCTCGGTGGCAACCCGCTGCCCATGGCTGCACTCGGCAGTGACGGCGGCGATTACATCGCGCGCCTTCAGCAGCTGGGCATCGACACGGAGTTCGTGCGCGAGATCGGCGACACCTACACGGCGCAGTGCTTCATCACGACCGATCTGGCCAACAACCAGATCACCGCCTTCCACCCCGGCGCCATGCAGCAGGCCCATCTCACGAAAATTGCGCCGCGCAGCGACATTCGGCTCGGCATCATCTCGCCGGACGGCCGGGACGCGATGCTGCAGCACGCGGAGCAATTCAAGGCCGCTGGCATTCCGTTTGTGTTCGATCCGGGACAGGGGCTGCCGATGTTCGATGGCAAGGATCTGGCTCACTTCGTCGAACTCGCCACCTGGGTCGCGGTGAACGATTACGAAGGCAAGATGCTGAGCGAGCGCACGGGCTGGAGCAATGCAGAACTCTCGCACCGCGTGCAGGGCCTCGTTGTCACGCTCGGTGCCGAGGGCAGCGAGGTGTGGATCCACGGTGAAAAGACCCTGGTGCCGGCGGTCAAAGCCACCGCGGTGGTGGACCCGACGGGCTGTGGCGATGCCTATCGCGGGGCGCTGCTTTATGGCCTGGAGCAGGGCTGGAGCCTGACCCGCTGCGCCGAGTTGGGCAATCGCATTGGTGCAATCAAGATTGCCCAGCGCGGGCCTCAGAACTACTCGCTTGATTTGAACGAAATCAAGCTCTAGACCCTATGCACCAACGATAAGTTGCTCCAGTTTCTGTAGTTCAAACGAAAAAGCCCGATACCTTGCGGTACCGGGCCTGGAAAGCGGCGAGCCGCAGTTCCGTGCTTACGGTTTGCTGGCCGTAGGAAACGGCCACGCAGCCTGCGGGTTCAGAGTCGTCTGAGCAGCGGGCGCGGGAGCGGCCTTGGCAGCGGGTGCTTTCGCGGCTTTCTTCGCAGCGGGCTTTCTTGCTGCTTTCTTGGCGGCCGGCTTCCTCGCCGGGGCTTTCTTGGCGGCTGCTTTCTTCGCAGGTGCCTTCTTCGCCGCCGCCTTTTTCGCCGCTACTTTTTTAGCAGGGGCCTTTTTGGCGGCTGCCTTCTTCGCAGGTGCCCTTTTCGCCGCCGCCTTTTTCGCCGGGGCTTTCTTGGCAGCTGCCTTCTTCGCAGGTGCCTTCTTCGCTGCCGCCTTTTTTGCAGCCGGTTTTTTCGCCGCTACTTTTTTAGCAGGGGCTTTCTTCGCTGCGGCCTTTTTTGCGGCCGGTTTTTTCGCAGTTGCCATCATTTTCTCCTTGATCAAATTGCAAAGAGCACTTCGTGCCTGTTGGTTTGCACGAAGCGATCCATGGGGTTGGAACAATGTCCAGCACCATGAACACGGGAACACAAGCCGTTGCCACGCTCTGCGGCGCGATCAACAGTCTGTGCGATTCTTGATTTCATTATGGTTATAGGAATGCTTCAATCCCAGGAAAGCGCGCCACCCGATTGATACTCGATCACGCGGGTTTCAAAGAAGTTGCGCTCTTTCTTCAGGTCAATCATTTCGCTCATCCACGGGAACGGGTTGGTCTCGTTCGGGAACAGCTCCTCCAACCCGATCTGCGTGGCGCGCCGGTTGGCGATGTAGCGCAGGTAGCCCTTGAACATGGAGGCGTTCATGCCGAGCACGCCGCGCGGCATGGTGTCTTCGGCGTATTTGTATTCGAGCTCGACCGCCTTTATGAACAAGGCCTTGATCCCGGCCTTGAACTCGGACGTCCACAGCTGCGGATTTTCCAGCTTGAGCTGGTTGATCAGGTCGATGCCGAAGTTGCAGTGCATCGATTCGTCGCGCAGGATGTACTGGTACTGCTCGGCCGCGCCGGTCATCTTGTTCTGCCGGCCCAGCGCGAGGATTTGCGTGAAGCCGACGTAGAAGAACAGGCCCTCCATCAGGCAGGCGAACACGATCAGCGACTTGAGCAGCGTCTGGTCGCTTTCGGGCGTGCCGGTGTGGAAGTTCGGATCGCTGATGGCGTTGATGAACGGAATCAGGAACTCGTCTTTCTCGCGGATCGACGCCACCTCGTTGTAGGCGTTGAAGATTTCGCTTTCATCCAGGCCCAGCGACTCGACGATGTACTGGTAGGCGTGCGTGTGGATGGCTTCCTCGAACGCCTGGCGCAGCAGGAACTGACGGCATTCGGGCGCCGTGATGTGGCGGTAGGTGCCCAGCACGATGTTGTTGGCGGCCAGCGAATCGGCGGTCACGAAGAAGCCGAGGTTGCGCTTGACGATGCGCCGCTCGTCCTCACTCAAGCCGTTCGGATTCTTCCAGAGCGCGATGTCGCGCGTCATGTTGATCTCCTGCGGCATCCAGTGGTTGGAGCAGGTGGCGAGGTATTTCTCCCAAGCCCATTTGTACTTGAATGGCACCAGCTGGTTGACGTCGGTCTGGCCGTTGATGATGCGCTTGTCGGAGGCGTTGACGCGACGGCGTTCACCGCTCGGAGTCGATACCGTGGCGGAGGTTGCGCGTGCAACGACACGCGAAGGCATCGCGGCACCGTCATTCAAGGTGCGCAATGCGGGCTGTGAGCCGGTATCGGGTGCAGGAGAAAAAAGAGGCGGGAGTTCCACCCCGCGATTGATTTGAAAACCGCTATTGGGTGCTGCAGGCAATGAGGGTTTGACTTCTTCGTCCCAGGTCAACATAGACTTTCCAATGCTCAGATTATGAAAGCAGCCATGTGAATTGCAAAGCGCTCATTCACATCGCCGTCATTTTGTGTTGCTCAATTGCATCGCATTTTTCTGATGCGGTGCGCCGCTGTTTATTGACATGACTCGCATGTCGGATCGTCAACGCCGCAGAACTGGATGTCGGTTGCGGGGAGGGCATCTTGCTGCGCGCGCGCGGCCGCAGCCGCTGCATCCAGCGCGCTCATCGCATGTCGGCCTGATGCTTCTCCGCCTGAGGAGGAAACCGCGTTCAGGCGACCGGCGGCGATGGTGGATTTTTCTGCGTGCGTGGCACTCATCGTGCGCAGGTAGTACGTCGTCTTGACGCCGCGCAGCCACGCGAGCTTGTAGGTGTCGTCCAGCTTCTTGCCCGACGCGCCAGCCATGTAGATGTTGAGCGATTGCGCCTGGTCGATCCATTTCTGACGGCGTGCCGCAGCCTCGACCAGCCAGGTCGCGTCGACTTCGAAGGCAGTCGAATACAGTGCCTTGATTTCCTGTGGTACCCGGTCGATCGGGTGCAGTGAACCATCGAAGTGTTTCAGGTCCATCACCATCACGTCGTCCCACAGTCCGAGGCGTTTGAGGTCGCGCACCAGCCCGCCATTGATGACGGTGAACTCGCCCGACAGGTTGGACTTGACCGAGAGGTTGCCGAAGCACGGCTCGATTGAGGCATCCACACCAATGACGTTGGAGATGGTGGCGGTCGGCGCAATGGCCACGCAATTGGAGTTGCGCATGCCGTCCTGTGCGATCTTGCGACGCAGAGCGTCCCAATCCATGGTGCAGGACCGGTCCACTTCCACGTAGCCGCCGCGCGCCTGGGTCAGCAGATCGAGCGTGTCCAGCGGCAGGATGCCCTGGTCCCACAATGAACCCTTGTAGCTCGCGTATTTGCCGCGCTCCTTCGCCAGCTCGGTGGAAGCCCAGTACGCGTAGTAGCAGATTGCTTCCATGGATTGATCGGCGAACTCCACTGCCCCCTGGCTGGCATAGGGGATGCGCAGCTCGTACAGGCTGTCCTGGAATCCCATCAGGCCCAGGCCTACCGGTCGATGGCGCATGTTGGAGTCGCGCGCCTTCTTGACTGCGTAATAGTTGATGTCGATCACGTTGTCGAGCATGCGCATCGCCGTGACGATGGTTTTCTTGAGTTTGTCGTGATCCAGCACCTGCACACCATCGGTTGAGCCTTCGGGCGGCTTCTTCAGATGCTGCAGCAAATTGACCGAACCCAGGTTGCACACCGCCGTTTCGGTGTCGCTTGTGTTCAGCGTGATCTCGGTGCACAGGTTGGAGGAGTGCACCACACCGACATGCTGCTGCGGCGAGCGCACGTTACAGGCATCCTTGAAGGTGATCCACGGATGGCCCGTTTCGAACAGCATGCTCAGCATCTTGCGCCACAGATCGGTGGCCTGCACCCGGCGCGTGGGTGTTATCTCGCCACGCGCGGCCTTTTCCTCATAGGCGACGTACGCCTTCTCGAACTCGGCGCCGAACTTGTCGTGCAGATCCGGCACGTTGTTGGGCGAGAACAGCGTCCACTCGCCCTTTTCCATGACGCGGCGCATGAACAGGTCGGGCACCCAGTTGGCTGTGTTCATGTCGTGTGTGCGGCGACGGTCGTCGCCCGTGTTCTTGCGCAGCTCGAGGAACTCCTCGATATCCAG
This sequence comes from Burkholderiaceae bacterium, assembly GCA_004322085.1. Taxonomy (GTDB): domain Bacteria; phylum Pseudomonadota; class Gammaproteobacteria; order Burkholderiales; family Burkholderiaceae_C; genus Rhodoferax_A. The sequence continues at coordinate 726 of SCRR01000160.1, read as the reverse complement.
GTGCCACGATTCCAGGTAGGTGCACACGGCGCCCTTGCGCTTGCCGCCCTGGTTCACTGCCACGGCGGTGTCGTTCACGACCTTGAGGAACGGCACCACACCCTGCGATTCGCCGTTGGTGCCCTTGATGTGGGAGCCCAGCGCGCGCACGCGCGTCCAGTCATTGCCCAAGCCGCCGGCAAACTTGGACAGGAGCGCATTCTCCTTGATGGACTCATAGATGCCGTCCAGATCATCGGGTACCGTGGTCAGGTAGCACGATGACAGTTGCGAACGCCGCGTACCGCTGTTGAAAAGCGTGGGCGTGCTGGACATGAAGTCGAACGAGGACAGCACCTCGTAGAACTCGATCGCCCGCGCCTCGCGGTCGATTTCGTTGAGAGCCAGGCCCATGGCCACGCGCATGAAAAACACCTGCGGCAACTCGATGCGGCTCTTGCGCACGTGCAGAAAGTAGCGGTCGTACAGGGTCTGCAGGCCCAGGTAGTCGAACTGCAAGTCGCGCTCCGCCTTGAGCGCGCCGCCGAGCCGCTTCAGGTCGAACTGCAGCAGTCGCTCATCCAGCAATTCGGCATCCACGCCCTTCTTGATGCCCAGGGGAAAGTAGTCCGTGTAATGCTGTGCCATCTCGGCCTGGGTGGTATCCACACCCAGCACTTCCCGGGTGATGGTATGCAGCAGCAAGCGCGCGGTCGCGTAGGTGTAGTCGGGGTCCTTCTCGATCAG
>SCRR01000159.1 GCA_004322085.1 Burkholderiaceae bacterium | reverse complement strand
GCTCCCCAAGCGCGAGCTGGCCGCCGGCCTGGCCGAGATCATCAAGTACGGGCCGATTGCCGACATGGCATTTTTCGGCTGGATCGAGGCGAACCTGCCGGCGCTGCTGGCGCGCGAGCCCGCAAAGCTGGCGCATGCCGTCAAGCGCAGTTGCGAGATCAAGGCGCGCGTGGTCGGGCAGGACGAGCGCGATACCGGGGCGCGCGCCATGCTGAACTTTGGTCACACCTTTGGTCACGCCATCGAGGCGGGCTTGGGCTACGGTGCATGGCTGCACGGCGAGGGCGTGGCTTGCGGCATGGTGATGGCGGCCACGCTGTCGCAGCGCCTGGGCCTGATCGACGCGGCGTTCGTGCAGCGGCTGACCGCGTTGATTCGAAATGCGGGACTGCCTGTGGTGGGGCCGAAACTGGCACCTGCCGACAACGCGGGCCGCTACCTCGAATTGATGCGCGTGGATAAAAAGGCCGAGGCCGGCGAGATCAAATTCGTGCTGATCGACGCGCCCGGCAGCGCAGCGCTGCGCAGCGCGCCCGACACGCTGGTACGTGGCGTGGTCGATGCGTGCTGCGCCTGATGCGGCCCTACCTACTATCGGAAATGGAGCACCATGAGAATATGTGGCAAGGGTTAGAGACTGATTTCGTTCATAAAATAGGACGACCGCCGTACGCCTGCGATCCGGCCCGCTCGCGTGGACGCCGCCACGCGGAGGCGGCCGCACCCACGCGCACCGAGTACCAGCGCGACCGCGACCGCATCGTGCATTCCACCGCGTTCCGTCGCCTCGTCTACAAGACGCAGGTGTTCCTGAACCACGAGGGTGACCTGTTCCGTACGCGGCTCACGCATTCGCTCGAGGTCGCGCAGCTCGCGCGCTCGATCGCGCGCACGCTGGGGCTCGATGAAGACCTGGTGGAGGCGATCGCGCTGGCGCACGACCTCGGCCACACGCCGTTCGGCCATGCGGGGCAGGATGCGCTGAACGCCTGCATGGAGGATCACGGCGGCTTCGAGCACAACCTGCAAAGCCTGCGCGTGGTCGATCAATTAGAGGAGCGCTACCCGGCGTTCGACGGACTCAACCTGACGTTCGAGACGCGCGAGGGCATCCTCAAGCATTGCTCGCGCGCGAATGCCGAAAAGCTCGATGCGGCGGAGCCCGGTGGCGTCGCGCGGCGCTTTCTGGAGCACACCCAGCCCAGCCTGGAGGCGCAGCTGTGCAACCTGGCCGACGAGATCGCCTATAACGCGCACGACATCGACGATGGCGTGCGCTCGGGGCTGATCACGCTGGAGCAGTTGCAGGAGATCACGCTGTTCGACGCCTGGCGCGTGCAAAGCCTGGCCGAGTACCCGCAGTTGCGCGGACGACGGCTGCTGTACGAGTCGATCCGGCGCATGCTCAGTGCGCAGGTGTACGACGTGATCGACGCGACCAGCGCCACCTTGCAGGTGGCGCATCCGTCCAGTGTGGACGAGGTGCGGCTGGATGCGCCGCTGGTGCGCTTTGGCGACACCATGCGGCAGAGCTCGGGCGAGCTCAAGCGCTTTCTATTCCAGAACCTGTACCGTCATCCGCAAGTGGCCGAGACCACCGCCAAGGCGCAGCAGGTGGTGCGCGAGCTGTTTGCCGCATACTGCGCCGACCCCGCACAAATGCAGGCCGACTTCGCCGCGCGGCGCGACCCGTTCCGTTCGGTGTCGGACTACATCGCCGGCATGACCGACCGCTTCGCCGCGCACGAGTACGAGCGGCTGACGGGCCGCAGGCTGTTCTCATGAGCGGTTCTGCGCCGGGCAAGGGCATCGACCCGGTCCTCATCGTGATTCTCGCAGGCGTCAGCGCGGCGCTGCATGTGGGCAAGCTGCCGCCCGCCATTCCGGTGCTGCGCGACGCGCTCGGCGTCACGCTGGTGCAGGCGGGATTCCTGCTTTCGCTGGTGCAACTGGCCGGCATGACGCTGGGGTTGGCCGTGGGGCTCGCGGCCGACGGGCTGGGCCTCAAGCGCAGCATGGTCGCTGGGCTGCTGATCCTGTCGACAGCCAGTGCGCTGGGCGGCTGGGCGCGCGATGCGGCCACCCTGCTGGTGCTGCGCGCAATCGAGGGCTTCGGCTTTCTGCTCGCGACCGTGCCGGCCCCGAGCCTGATCCGGCTGCTGGTGTCGCCGCGCCGACTGGCCGTGATGCTGGGCCTGTGGGGCACCTACATGCCGTTTGGTGCCGCTGTGGCGTTGCTGCTCGGTCCGGTGTTCATTGGCGCGACAAGCTGGCAGGCGTGGTGGTGGCTGCTGGCGGCCACCTCTTTCGCGGCGACGTTGTGGCTGGCGTGGGCGGTGCCGGCAGACCGGCATCGGCGCGCGCCAGCGGGGCCTGGTTCCGCTGCCCACGCCGGGCCAGTCCATGCCTGGCCTCAGCGTCTGCGCCAGACGCTCACGGCGCGCGGTCCTTGGCTGGTAGCGTTCAGTTTTGCCGTTTACTCGGGCCAGTGGCTGGCCGTGATCGGTTTCCTGCCCTCCATCTACGCGCAGGCCGGCCTGTCGGGGGCTGCCACCGGCGCCCTCACGGCGCTGGCCGCGGCGATCAACATGGTGGGCAACATTGCGTCGGGCCGGCTGTTGCATCGCGGCGCGCGTGCGCCGGTGTTGCTGTGCGCGGGTTTTGTCACCATGGGGCTGGGCACCGTGGCGGCCTTCGGTGAGTTGCACGGCGGCGGTCTGTCGCCGCTCTTGCGCTACGCGGCGGTGCTGCTGTTCTCGATGATCGGCGGCGTCATCCCGGGCACGCTGTTCTCGCTTGCGGTCAAGCTCGCGCCCAGCGAGCGCACCGTCTCTACCACGGTCGGCTGGATGCAGCAATGGTCCTCTTTCGGCCAGTTCATCGGGCCGCCGCTGGTTGCGTGGGTCGCGAGCCGCGTCGGCGGCTGGCAATGGACCTGGGCCGTGACGGGCGCGTGTTCGCTGCTGGGCCTGGCACTGGCGGGGCAGATCGGGCGGCTGCTCAAGTCCCCGGCGCACCTGCCGCTGCCATCAGGGCATTGAAATGAACGGGCGCGAACCGATCCCGCCACGGGACTTGCCGGCTTTTCGCGCGCAGGTGCGGCAGGACACGTGCCGCTGGCTGGAGCGCGCCGTGATCGGTCTGAATCTATGCCCGTTTGCCAAAGCCGTGCATGTGAAGGGGCAGGTGCATTACGCGGTGAGCGCGGCAAGCGACCCGCAGGCGCTGCTGGGTGATCTGGAGTTTGAGCTTAAAGCGCTTGTAGCCAAGGACCCGCAAGTGAGGGAAACTACGCTTTTAATAGCGCCCCGATGTTTGCAGCAGTTTGCGGACTTCAACGAATTCCTGGCCGAGGCGGACGCCGCCCTGGTGCGGCTGGCATTGGGCGGCGTCGTGCAGATCGCCAGTTTTCACCCGCACTACCAGTTTGCCGGCACCGACGCACACGATATCAGCAACTTCACGAACCGTGCGCCTTACCCCACGCTGCATCTGCTGCGCGAAGACAGCATGGATCGCGCCGTGGCAGCGTTTCCTGAGGCGGAATTGATTTACGAGGCCAACATTCGAACGCTGGAGAAGCTGGGCCATGCCGGCTGGGACGCGCTGGGCGTCGGGCCGACGACCGGCAAGCCCGACTGATTGGCCGGCTGGGTCCGGAAATTGGCATGACAGCCTTGTGCCGCAACCGGTCCAGAGCGTTGTCATTGCGGCTTCGAGCCCGCATCCATGCCCCCCGCGTGGCAAGATCAAGCCATGAAGCCTCCCAAAATTGTGCCTGCCGATGCCGCGGCGGCCAGCGCGCCCGAAATCCGTCCCGGCCAGTCGCTCGAACTGCTGAAGGAATTGCACATCCTCACGCGCGACGGCAAGCTCAACCAGGACTCGCGGCGCAAGCTCAAGCAGGTCTATCACCTGTTCCAGTTCATCGAGAAGCTGCTGCTTGAGCTGCCCGCGTCGGACGTGGGTATCACGCTGGCGGACCACGGCGCGGGCAAGTCGTACCTGGGTTTCATTTTGTACGACCTGTTTTTCAAGGCGCGGGCGGGCGGCCACATCTATGGCATCGAGACCCGGCCCGAACTTGTGCAAAAGTCGCATGATCTGGCCGCGCGGCTGGGCTTTGCGCGCATGAGCTTTCTGAACCTCAGCGTTGCTGCGTCGGCCAGGTCGGCGGCTTTGCCCGACAGCATCGATGTGGTCACAGCGCTGCACGCCTGCGACACCGCGACCGACGACGCGATTGCCTTCGGCCTGCAAAAGCACGCGCAATTCATGGTGCTGGTGCCTTGCTGCCAGGCCGAGGTGGCGAGCTGCCTGCGGCAAAACAAGGCGCTCGCGCTGGCGCGCACGCCGCTGGCCGAACTCTGGCGCCATCCGCTGCACACGCGCGAACTTGGCAGCCAGATCACCAACGTGCTGCGCTGCCTGTACCTGGAGGCGAGCGGTTACCAGGTCACGGTGACCGAGCTGGTCGGCTGGGAGCACAGCCTGAAGAACGAGCTGATCATCGCGCGCTACACCGGCCAGAAAAAACGCAGCGCTGGCGAGCGGCTGCGCGCCGTGCTGGAGGAGTTTGGCCTCACGACCTTGCTGGAGACGCGATTCAAGCTGCCACAGGCCGGGTTCATGCCTGCGATTGCACAGAAATAGTGCCGTTTGACCCGCCGTGATCTGAATAGCTTGCTATTAAAGATGTAGTCGCGACGTGACCGCGCTGCTTGTCCGTTAACGCCGGCACGCCTACACTCGGGTGGATCATCCATCGTCCAGGAGACAATCCCATGATCCACATCCTTGCCAAAATCACGGCGCAACCCCAAGCCGCCACGGCGGTACGCGAGGCTCTCGTGGAACTCGTTGGCCATTCACGCAAGGAGGCGGGCTGCGTTTCGTACGCGCTGTACCAGCGCGGCGACGATCCGGCGCTGTTTCAGACCGTCGAAGAGTGGAGTGATGCCGCCGCCGCCGATGCGCACATGAAGACGCCGCATATTGGCGCCGCACTCGCAAAGGTCGGCTCCCTGCTGGCGGCGCCGCCCGAAATCGTGCGCTTCGACAGACTCATTTAATGGGGGTCAGATTCCAATTATGATGATGTGAATCGCACTGCATCGTCATTTTCATGGCCCGTCTTCCCCGCCTCACCGTTCCCGGCTACCCGCACCATGTGATCCAGCGCGGTAACAACCGGCAGGCCATTTTCGCGTCTGCAGGCGACCGTCAGATGTTGCTGGACCTGCTGCAGGAAAATGCCCGCAAGTTCGACGTTGCGTTGCACGCCTATGTGCTGATGACAAACCACTTCCATCTGCTGGCCACGCCGCAATCGGCCAACTCGCTGCCGCAGATGATGCAGGCGGTGGGGCGGCGTTATGTGCGCCATTTCAACGACTCCCAGGGTCGCAGCGGCACGCTTTGGGAGGGGCGATACCGGTCCACCCTGATCCAGACCGAGCGCTACCTGCTCGCGTGCATGGTCTATATCGACCTGAACCCGGTGCGTGCGGGACTCGTGGGCGACGCGAAGGACTACCCCTGGTCCAGCCACGGCCATTATGTGGGGCTGCGCAGCGACAAGCTGGTCACGCCGCATGCGCTGTACTGGGAACTGGGCAACACGCCGTTTGCGCGCGAGGGCGCGTATGCCGAACTGGTGCGTGCCGGTATCAACGCGGATCAGCAGGTCGCGCTGACGCAATCGGCACTGCGTGGCTGGGCCTTGGGGGAGCCCGATTTCGTGGCCGATTTGCAAAAGCGCACCGGGCGGCGCGTGAGCAAGGCGAGTGCCGGGCGACCGGTGTGTCAGCCTGATATAGAGTAAAAACCAGCTTAACTCTATGTAGAGACTTGCATATGCGCTATCTACTTTAATATGTCCCCGTTTAATTAATCAATTTATCAGTTTATTAATTAATTAGAATCTGACCCCATTTATTTTTCTTGGAATTATTGCTGCGGTGCACTAAGATGGGCTTCTTTGCCAAACAAGGAGCGCGCCATGACGACGGCTGCCGAGATCGAGCATCTCCAACAACAAGGTTTGTACTCTTCCACCCACGAGCATGACGCCTGCGGCCTCGGCTTCGTGGCGCACATCAAGGGTCATAAGTCGCACGAGATCGTCAAGAACGCGCTCAAGATCCTCGAAAACCTGAATCACCGGGGCGCGGTAGGGGCCGACAAGCTGATGGGCGACGGCGCGGGCATTCTGATTCAGCTGCCCGATGCACTGTACCGCGAGGAAATGGCCAGACAGGGCGTGGTGTTGCCGCCGCCCGGCGAATACGGCGTGGGCATGATCTTCCTGCCCAAGGAGAACGCCTCGCGTCTGGCCTGCGTGCAGGAGATGGAGCGCGCCATCAAGGCCGAGGGCCAGGTGCTGCTGGGCTGGCGCGATGTGCCAGTGAACCGTGAAATGGAGATGTCGCCCACCGTGCGTGCCAAGGAGCCGGTACTGCGCCAGGTGTTCATCGGCCGCGGCACCGACGTCATCGTGCAGGACTCACTCGAGCGCAAGCTCTACGTGATCCGCAAGACGGCCAGTGCCCACATCCAGAACCTCAACCTCAAGCACAGCAAAGAGTATTACGTGCCCAGCATGTCCAGCCGCACGGTCATCTACAAGGGTCTGTTGCTGGCTCATCAAGTGGGCATTTACTATCTGGATTTGCAGGACCCGCGTTGTGTCTCTGCGTTGGGCCTGGTGCATCAGCGCTTCTCGACCAACACTTTCCCCGAGTGGCCGCTGGCGCATCCGTACCGCTACGTGGCGCACAACGGCGAGATCAACACTGTCAAGGGCAACTACAACTGGATGAAGGCGCGCGAAGGCGTGATGTCGTCCCCGGTGCTGGGCGCCGACTTGCAAAAGCTGTACCCGATTACCTTCCCGGGCCAGTCTGACACCGCCACCTTCGACAACTGTCTGGAGTTGCTGACCATGGCGGGCTACCCGATCAGCCAGGCCGTGATGATGATGATCCCCGAGCCGTGGGAGCAGCACACCACCATGGACGAGCGCCGCCGTGCGTTCTATGAATACCACGCAGCGATGCTCGAGCCGTGGGACGGCCCGGCCTCCATCGTGTTTACCGACGGGCGCCAGATCGGCGCCACGCTGGACCGCAATGGCCTGCGCCCCGCGCGTTATTGCGTCACCGATGACGACTTCGTGATCATGGCCTCGGAGACCGGCGTGCTGCCGGTGCCGGAGAACAAGATCGTGCGCAAATGGCGCCTGCAGCCCGGCCGGATGTTCCTGATCGATCTCGAGCAGGGCCGCATGATCGAAGATGAGGAGATCAAGGCGACGCTGGCCAACAGCAAACCCTACAAGCAATGGATCGAGAACCTGCGCATCCGGCTCGACGATGTACACGACAACTCGATCCTGGCCGAGCCCACGGACGGCACGCGCATGGGCTCGGACGAGGCCAGCGCCACCCTGTCCGGCAACATCGGGCTGATGGAGTCGCCCGCGCTGCTGGATCGCCAGCAGGCCTTCGGCTACACCAAGGAGGACATCAAATTCCTGCTGTCGCCGATGGCCGTGAATGGCGAGGAGGCTACCGGCTCGATGGGCAACGACAGTCCGCTGGCCGTGCTGTCAAGCAAGAACAAGGTGCTGTACAACTACTTCAGGCAGCTGTTCGCGCAGGTGACGAATCCGCCAATCGACCCGATCCGCGAAGCCATCGTGATGTCGCTGGTGTCCTTCATCGGCCCCAAGCCCAATCTGCTGGACATCAACCAGGTGAATCCGCCGATGCGGCTGGAAGTGGCCCAGCCGGTGCTGAACAGCGTCGACATGCAAAAGCTGCGTGACATCGACGCGCATACACAGGGCAAGTTCAAGAGCTACGTGCTGGACATCACGTATCCGCTGGCCTGGGGTCACGAGGGCGTGGAAGCCAAGCTCGCCTCGCTGTGCGCCGAGGCCGTGGACGCGATCAAGAGCGGCAAGAATATCCTGATCATCAGCGATCGTGCCATCAGCGCCAGCCAGATTGCCGTGCCGGCGCTGCTGGCGCTGTCCGCCATCCACCAGCACCTGGTCAGGACGGGCCTGCGCACCACGGCCGGTCTGGTGGTGGAAACCGGCTCGGCGCGCGAGGTGCATCACTTTGCCGTGCTGGCGGGTTATGGCGCGGAGGCCGTGCACCCCTACCTTGCGCTGGAAACGCTGGCGAGCCTGGCCCACGGCCTGCCGGGCGAGTTGAGCGCCGACAAGGCGATCTACAACTACGTCAAGGCCATCGGCAAGGGCCTGTCCAAGATCATGTCCAAGATGGGCGTGTCGACTTACATGAGTTATTGCGGTGCGCAGCTGTTCGAGGCCATCGGCCTGAACAGCGACGTGATCGAAAAATACTTCACCGGCACCTCCAGCCGGGTGGAGGGCATTGGTGTGTTCGAGATCGCGCAGGAGGCCATCCGCATGCACCAGGCCGCCTTTGGCGATGACCCGGTGCTGGCCAACATGCTGGACCCGGGCGGCGAATACGCCTGGCGCACGCGCGGCGACGAACACATGTGGACACCGGACGTGATCGCCAAGCTGCAGCACAGCACACGCTCCAACAACTGGAGCACCTACAAGGAATATGCACAGCTGGTGAACGACCAGTCGCGCCGTCACATGACGCTGCGTGGCCTGTTCGAATTCAGGATCGATCCGGCCAGGGCCATTCCCGTCGAAGAGGTCGAGCCGGCGAAAGAGATCGTCAAGCGCTTCGCTACCGGCGCGATGTCGCTCGGCTCCATTTCGACCGAGGCGCATGCCACGCTGGCCGTCGCCATGAACCGCATCGGCGGCAAGAGCAACACCGGCGAGGGTGGCGAAGACCCGGCGCGCTACCGCCAGGAGCTCAAGGGCATTCCGATCCAGCAGGGCCAGTCGCTGGCCGATATCGTGGGCAAGGATGTGACCGAGTTGGACTACGCGCTGAACGCCGGCGACTCGCTGCGCTCGCGCATCAAACAGATCGCCTCGGGGCGCTTTGGTGTGACGGCCGAGTATCTTTCATCGGCCGACCAGATCCAGATCAAGATGGCGCAGGGCGCCAAGCCGGGTGAGGGCGGGCAGTTGCCGGGTGGCAAGGTGTCCGAATACATCGGGCGACTGCGCCACAGCGTGCCCGGTGTTGGCCTGATTTCGCCGGCACCGCACCATGACATCTATTCGATCGAAGATCTCGCGCAACTGATCCACGACCTGAAAAACGTGGCGCCGCATGCCAGCGTCAGCGTCAAGCTGGTGTCCGAGGTCGGGGTCGGCACCGTGGCGGCCGGCGTGGCCAAGTGCAAGAGCGACCACGTGGTGATTGCCGGCCACGACGGTGGCACGGGTGCCTCGCCCTGGTCGTCCATCAAGCACGCGGGCAGTCCGTGGGAGATCGGCCTGGCCGAGACCCAGCAGACACTGGTGCTGAACCGTCTGCGTGGCCGCATCCGGGTGCAGGCCGACGGTCAGATGAAGACCGGTCGCGACGTGGCGATCGGCGCGCTGCTCGGTGCCGATGAATTCGGTTTCGCCACGGCGCCGCTGGTGGTCGAAGGCTGCATCCAGATGCGCAAGTGTCACCTCAACACCTGCCCGGTGGGCGTGGCCACACAGGACCCCGCGTTGCGCCGGAAGTTCACGGGCAAGCCCGAACATGTGGTGAATTACTTCTTCTTCGTGGCCGAGGAGGTGCGCCAGATCATGGCGCAACTGGGTGTGCGCAAGTTTGACGACCTGATCGGCCGCGCCGACCTGCTTGACACCCGACGGGGCATAGCGCACTGGAAAGCCGCCGGACTCGATTTCGCCCGCCTGTTCGCGCAGCCCGACGTGCCGGCCGATGTGCCGCGTCATCAAGTCGAGAATCAGGACCACGGACTGGAGAAGTCGCTCGACAATCTGTTGATCGAGAAATCAAGGCCCGCCATCGAGCGCGGCGAAAAGGTCAAGTTCATCGAGGTCGTGCGTAACGTGAATCGCTCACTGGGCGCCATGCTCTCGGGTGCGCTGACCAAGGTGCGTCCCGAAGGCCTCCCCGACGACACCATCCGCATCCAGTTGGAGGGCACGGGTGGCCAATCCTTCGGCGCGTTCCTGGCCCGGGGCATCACCCTGTACCTGATCGGCGACGCCAACGACTACACCGGCAAGAGCCTGTCGGGTGGACGCATCGTGGTGCGCCCCAGCATCGATTTCCGTGGTGCGGCCCCACAAAACACCATCGTGGGCAACACCGTGATGTATGGCGCCACCAGCGGCGAGGCCTTCTTCAGCGGCGTGGCCGGCGAGCGCTTTGCGGTACGCCTGTCGGGCGCGACCACGGTGGTGGAAGGCACGGGCGATCATGGCTGCGAATACATGACGGGCGGCACTGCGGTGGTGCTGGGCAAGACCGGACGCAACTTTGCCGCGGGCATGAGTGGCGGCGTGGCCTACGTGTACGACGAGGACGGCCAGTTCGCCGGGCGCTGCAACACGGCCATGGTCTCGCTGGACAAGGTGCTCACGGCGACCGCGCAGCTGGCCAGTGCCGACACGGCGCTCCTGCACCGCGGGCAGACCGACGAGGTGCAGCTCAAGGCCCTGCTGGAAGACCACAACCGCTGGACCGGCAGCAGGCGCGCGCGCGAATTGCTGGACGACTGGTCGCATGCACGCACCAAATTCGTCAAGGTGTTTCCGAATGAGTACAAACGTGCCCTTGCCAAGAGCGGCAGCCGTGTTGCGCAAGAACAAATTGATGCATCAAATACGGCTAAAACCAAGACTGCATCTTCTCAGTCAGCTATCAGTAACGAAGCAATTACGGCCAAATAAGTGGCGTGCCGTGGCGTAAGACGTCAAGAACCGACAGGACAGGAATCATGGGAAAAATAACGGGTTTCATGGAGTTCGAGCGCATCGAGGAGGGCCACCTGCCAGTTGCCGAGCGCGTCAAAACGCATAAGGAGTTCGTCATCGGACTGGATGACGCGCAGGCCAGGACCCAGGGCGCGCGCTGCATGGACTGCGGCACGCCGTTTTGCCACAACGGCTGCCCGATCAACAACATCATTCCCGATTTCAACGACCTGGTGTACCGCGGCGACTGGAAGAACGCGTTCGCAGTGCTCGATTCGACCAACAACTTTCCCGAGTTCACTGGCCGCATCTGCCCCGCGCCGTGCGAGGCGGCATGCGTGCTCAACATCAATAACGATCCGGTGGGCATCAAGTCGATCGAGCACGCCATCATCGACCGGGCCTGGGCCGAGGGCTGGGTCACGCCGCGCGTGGCTGCGCACAAGACCGGCAAGAAGGTGGCGGTGGTGGGCTCCGGCCCGGCCGGGATGGCGGCGTCGCAACAGCTCGCACGTGCCGGCCACGACGTCACGCTGTTCGAGAAAAACGACCGCATCGGCGGTCTGCTGCGCTACGGCATTCCCGACTTCAAGATGGAGAAAAGGCACGTTGACCGGCGTGTCGACCAGATGCAAAAGGAGGGCGTGCAGTTTCGCACCGGCGTCATGGTCGGCCAGTTGCCGAAGGACTCGAAGATCATCAACTGGGCCACGCAGACGATCGCACCCGGGCAATTGCAGAAGGACTTTGACGCGGTGCTCCTGACGGGAGGCAGCGAGCAGTCGCGCGACTTGCCGGTGCCGGGTCGTGAACTGGACGGCATCCATTTCGCGATGGAATTCCTGCCGCTGCAAAACAAGGTCAACGCCGGGGACAAGCTCAAGAGCCTGGGAATCACGCAGATTCGCGCCGATGGCAAGCATGTCATCGTGATCGGCGGCGGCGATACCGGTTCTGACTGTGTCGGCGTCAGCAACCGCCACGGCGCCGCGAGCGTGACACAGTTCGAGTTGCTGCCGAAACCGCCGCTGCACGAGAACCGGCCCATGACCTGGCCGAACTGGCCCATCAAGCTGCGAACCAGCTCGAGCCATGAAGAGGGCTGCGAGCGTGAGTTCGCGATCGCCACCAAGGCGTTTGAAGGGGAAAAGGGCAGGGTCACGGGCCTGACCACCGTTCGCGTCGACTGGAAAGACGGCAAGATGGTGGAAGTGCCCGGCACCGAGCATACCCTGAAGGCCGATCTCGTTTTGCTGGCCATGGGCTTCGTGAGTCCGCCTGCCTCGATTCTGGAAGGTTTCGGCATTCACAGGGACAGCCGGGGAAATGCGAAAGCCGGCACGGATGCGATCAAAGGCTATGCCACCAATGTTCCCGGCGTCTTTGCGGCGGGCGACATGCGCCGCGGCCAGAGCCTGGTCGTTTGGGCAATTCGCGAAGGCCGGCAGGCGGCGCGCGCGGTCGACGAGTTTCTGATGGGCTGCAGCGAGTTGCCGCGCTGAACTCGTCTGTGGGTGTTTTCCCTTATCATGCAAAAGCCGGGCTGGATCCGGCTTTTGTATTTTATGACTGCACCCCACCCTGAACCACTCGTCGACATCCGCAACCTGACTTTCGGCTACGGGGAGCGCGTGATTCTGGACGGCATCTCGCTGACCGTTCCGCGCGGTAAGGTCACCGCACTGATGGGTGCCTCGGGCGGCGGCAAGACCACGGTGCTGCGCCTGATTGGCGGCCAGTACCGGGCTCAGCGCGGCGAATTGCTGGTAAGTGGGCAGGACATCGGCAAGATGGATCAGGCGGCCTTGTACGCGGCGCGCCGGCGCATGGGCATGCTGTTCCAGTTTGGCGCTTTGTTCACCGACTCGAGCGTGTTCGACAACGTTGCCTTCCCGCTGCGCGAGCACACCGATCTGTCCGAGGTCCTGATCCGCGACATCGTGCTGATGAAGCTGGGCGCGGTGGGGCTGCGCGGTGCACGCGAACTGATGCCCAGCGAGGTGTCAGGCGGCATGGCGCGCCGCGTCGCGCTGGCGCGCGCCATTGCGCTCGACCCTGAACTGGTGATGTACGACGAGCCGTTCGCGGGCCTGGATCCGATCTCGCTCGGAACCGCCGCGCGGCTGATCCGCCAGCTCAATGACACCATGGGGCTGACCAGCATTGTCGTGTCGCACGACCTGGACGAGACCTTCCGTATTGCCGATCAGGTCATCATCTTGGCCAACGGCAAGGTCGCAGCGCAGGGCACGCCCGACGCGGTGCGTCAAAGCCGGGATCCGCTGGTGCATCAGTTTGTCCAGGCATTGCCCGATGGCCCGGTGCAATTCCACTATCCTGGCCCGACCATTGCACAGGATTTCGGTGCGGGTCCCGGCGTCGGCGCGCAGCCAGGAGTGCCGCGATGAGCTGGTACAGGCCATCCGACGTGGGATTTGCGGTGCGCAGCAAGCTCGCCGACATCGGACGCGCCACACGCCTGTTTGTGCGGTTGGTCTCGCTGGCCGGGCCGAGCTTTCGGCGCTTCGGGCTGATCCGTGACCAGATCCATTTTCTGGGCAATTATTCGTTGGCGATCATCACCGTGTCCGGCCTGTTTGTCGGCTTCGTGCTGGCGCTGCAAGGTTATTACACCCTGCAGCGCTACGGTTCCTCCGAAGCGCTGGGCCTGCTGGTGACGCTCAGCCTGGTGCGCGAGTTGGGGCCTGTCATCACCGCGCTGCTGTTCGCTGGCAGGGCCGGCACTTCGCTCACGGCGGGCATCGGCCTGATGAAGGCGGGCGAACAGCTCTCGGCCATGGAGATGATGGCGGTGGATCCGGTGCAACGTATTCTTGCGCCGCGCTTCTGGGGTGGCGTCATCGCCATGCCGCTGCTGGCGGCCGTTTTCAGCGCGGTGGGCATCATTGGCGGCTGGGTGGTTGGCGTGCTGATGATCGGCATCGATTCGGGTGCCTTCTGGAGCCAGATGCAGGGCGGGGTGGATGTCTGGCAGGACGTGGGCAACGGCGTGCTCAAAAGCATCGTGTTCGGCTTCACCGTGACCTTCATCGCGCTCTTGCAGGGCTTCGAGGCGCAGCCCACGCCCGAAGGGGTCTCGCGTGCCACCACGCGCACGGTGGTGGTGGCGTCTTTGGCGGTCCTGGGTCTGGATTTCATCCTGACCGCAATGATGTTCAGTATTTGACAGGGAAGGATGCCATGCAACGCTCCAAAAGTGATTTATGGGTCGGATTGTTCGTCTTGATCGGCGCCGCTGCGTTGCTGTTTCTGGCACTCCAGTCGGCCAATCTGCTGAGCCTGAATTTTCAGTCAAGCTACCGCTTGACCGCCAAATTCGACAATATCGGGGGCCTCAAGCCCAAGGCAGCCGTCAAGAGTGCCGGGGTTGTCGTGGGACGGGTCGAATCCATTGCGTTTGATGACAAGTCCTATCAAGCCCGTGTCACACTGTCGATGGACAGCGGTTATGCGTTTCCCAAGGACAGCTCGCTGAAAATCCTGACCAGCGGCCTGCTGGGCGAGCAGTACATCGGCATCGAAGCCGGTGCAGACGCCAAAATGCTGGCCGCGGGCGATACCATTACCAATACCCAGTCGGCCGTGGTGCTGGAAAATCTCATCAGTCAGTTCCTGTTCAACAAGGCGGCCGACGGGCCCTCTGCCTCGGGGGCCGGGAGCAAGAAATGAAAGCGTGTGGATATTCGTCGGATGTTGGCAAGGGCACAGGCCGCCGCGCAGTATGGGCGGGCTTGCTGGCGGGGGTGGTCTTGCTCTCGGCGTGCGCCACCGGACCCAATGCCAATCCGAGTGATCCGCTCGAGCCTTTCAATCGGGGCGTGTTCAAGTTCAACGATGCGGTCGACAAGGCCATCCTGAAGCCGGTTGCCACGGCCTATGTCAAGGTGACGCCTACGGTGGCGCGCACGGGTGTGAACAATTTCTTCGGCAATCTGGGCGACGCCTGGTCGGCCGTGAACAGCGTCCTGCAGTTGCACGGGCGGGACGCCGCCGAGAGCATGATGCGTTTTTCCTTCAACACGGTGTTTGGGCTGGGCGGTGTGCTGGACATCGCCGGCGAAGCCGGGATTCCCCGGCACAAGGAAGACTTTGGCCGCACGTTGGCGCGCTGGGGCGTGCCAACGGGTCCGTATCTGGTGCTGCCGCTGCTCGGGCCGTCCGATGTGCGCGACGCTGCTGCGTTGCCGGTCGACTGGCAAGGCGACCTGGTTTGGCACGTGAGTCCCGCAACGGATCGCAACGCGCTGTATGTTCTGCAGACCGTGTCGACACGCGCCAATTTGCTGCGGGCCAGTTCGTTGCTGGACGAAGCCGCGCTGGACAAGTACAGTTTCACACGCGACGTTTTCCTGCAAGTGCGGGGCGGCACGGTGGGCACGGCACCGGATTCCGATACCAATCAGAATCCGACCTCGCAAAATCAGAATGTGCCGCTGTTCAAGTTCAATGGTCCGAACCTCCAGATTTTTCCGGGCCTGTCACGTTGACGATGTCGTTGCACACCGTTTCACGGGTTGACTTGGGGTTGACGAAATTTGTCGGCGCGGGTGCCCTCCAACACGTTATCAGGATGCGGGGTCGACCCGCTCATTTCAAGAAGGAAGCAGCATGAATCGACGTTTTCTGGGCCATCTCGCAGTGTCATCGATAGTGTTTCTTGCGGCCTCGGGCGCACTGGTGGCGCATGCCGCCGATGAAGCCCCTGATGCGATGATCCAGCGCCTGTCCACCGATGTGCTCGACTCCATCAAGGCCGATAAATCCATTCGGGCCGGCGACATCTCCAAAATCGTCGCGCTGGTCGACAGCAAAATCATGCCCAACGTGAACTTCCAGCGCATGACGGCTTCGGCCGTCGGGCCGGCATGGCGGCGGGCCACACCCGAGCAGCAGCAGAAGCTGCAGGACGAATTCAAGATTTTGCTGGTACGCACCTACGCGGGCGCACTGTCGCAGGTCACCAGCGACGAGGCGATCAGCGTGCAGCCACTGCGCGGCGGCGCGGGCGACAACGATGTCGTGGTGCGCACCCTGGTGAAGGGCAGCGGCGACCCGATCCAGCTCGATTACCGGCTCGAGAAGACGCCAGGCCAGGGCTTTGGCTGGAAGATCTACAACCTGAACGTCATGGGCATATGGCTGGTGGAGACTTACCGCAGCCAGTTCGCACAGGAAATCAACACCAAAGGCATTGACGGGTTGATCGCTGCGCTGAGCGAACGCAACAAGGCGAACGCCAGCAAGAGCTGAGCATGAGTGTCTTCAGGCCATCCCTGGAAGTCCCCTCAAGGGGCAGCGCAGTACGTGCAGCGACAAGCGTGGGGGCCATCGGCCGCCGCGCCGGGCCGCCCCGAGCAAGGCCAGCCCCCTTGGGGGGCAGCGCAGTACGCGCAGCGACAAGCGTGGGGGCCGTTTAAATATGCTGGTATTGCCGTCCACCCTGACGCAACGCGAGGCGACTGCCTGCCTGCACATGCTGATACAGGGGCTGCGCTCGCAGCCCGACGTTGTGGTGGTGGCCGACGCAACGGCCCTGACCTCGTTCGACTCATCGGCACTGGCCGTGCTGCTGGAGTGCCGGCGCCAGGCGAACGCGTCGGGCAAGTCGTTTGGCGTCAGGCAGCTGCATCCCCGCCTGCGCGATCTCGCGGCTTTGTATGGCGTGGGCGAGCTGCTGCCCGCCACGCCCTGACCGTCGCAACGCGGTGCCCGCCAGTGTGCGGGGTTGCTGGCGGCTGAAACGGCAACCACGAGTCTCAGGCCTTAAAATCACCTGCTTCCATGCCAGCAATCTCCTTTCAGTCGGTCTCCAAAACATATTCACTGGCACAGGGTCAGCTCAAAGCCCTGGACCACGTGAGCTTTGACATCGAAGACGGTGAATTCTTCGGCTTGCTCGGGCCCAATGGTGCCGGCAAGACCACGCTGATCAGCATCCTGGCCGGACTGTCGCGCGCCACCGGAGGCAAGATTCTGGTGCAGGGCAGCGACGTGCTGTCCGACTACGCGCAGGCCCGGCGCAAGCTCGGCGTGGTGCCCCAGGAGCTGGTGTTCGATCCGTTTTTTACAGTGCGCGAGGCGCTGCGTATCCAGTCCGGCTATTTCGGCGTCAAAAACAACGGTGACTGGATCGACGAGCTGCTCGTCAGTCTGGGGCTGGCCGACAAGGCCGATGCCAACATGCGCCAGCTCTCGGGCGGGATGAAGCGCCGGGTCCTGGTGGCACAAGCACTGGTGCACAAGCCGCCCGTCATCGTGCTTGACGAGCCCACCGCCGGGGTCGATGTGGAGTTGCGCCAGACGTTATGGCAGTTCGTCGACCGGCTCAACAAACAGGGCCACACCGTGCTGCTCACGACGCACTACCTGGAAGAAGCCGAGGCTCTGTGCGGGCGTATTGCGATGCTGCAAAACGGCCGCGTGGTGGCGCTGGCGCCGACATCGGTTTTGCTCAAGTCGGCCTCCAGCAATGTGCTTCGGTTCAAGGTTGATGGCGAACTGCCCAGGGCGCTGGCCGAAAAGGCCCGTATTACAGGCCGCATCGTGCAGTTTCCAGCGCTCAATGCGTTCGAGATCGAGCAATACCTGGGCGCCGTGCGCGAGGCCGGCCTGAAGGCCGAAGACATTGAAATCCGCAAGGCCGATCTGGAAGATGTATTCCTCAACGTGATGGCCGGCCACCCGTTCCAGGTGCCGGCACTGAATGCCGATGGGCCGACAGCTGACGACGCAGACAGCACGGTTCGCGAAGCGGCCGATATGGGAGTGCTATGAGCACGACGGATTCGTCCCGCCGTGCGAAAGCACCGCTTGAAGGGCGGCGCCAAGCACAGGTCGCCAAGCGTGGGAGCTTCAACATGAGCGGCTGGCAAACCCTGCTTTACAAGGAGGTTCTGCGCTTCTGGAAAGTCGGTTTCCAGACGGTCGCGGCGCCCGTGCTGACGGCGATCCTGTATTTGCTGATCTTCGGCCATGTGCTGGAGGGCAGCGTCAAGGTCTTCGGCAAGATCAGCTACACCGCGTTTCTGGTGCCCGGACTGGTCATGATGAGCGTGCTGCAAAACTCGTTCGCCAACAGCTCCTCGTCGCTGATCCAGAGCAAGATCATGGGCAACCTCGTGTTTGTGCTGCTCACGCCGCTGTCGCACTGGAGCTGGTATGTGGCCTATGTGGGCTCGTCGGTGGTGCGCGGGCTGGCGGTGGGCGCCGGGGTTTTCCTCGCGACGGTATTTTTTATCCACCCGGGGGTCGTGTCACCGTTGTGGGTCGTGGCATTTGCGATGCTGGGTGCGGCGATCATGGGTTCGCTCGGCATGATCGCGGGACTCTGGGCCGAGAAGTTCGACCAGATGGCGGCGTTCCAGAACTTTGTGATCGTGCCCATGACGTTTTTGAGTGGTGTGTTTTACTCCATTCATTCGCTCACGCCGTTCTGGCAGGTCGTGAGCCACCTGAACCCGTTTTTTTACATGATCGATGGTTTCCGCTATGGCTTTTTTGGCATCAGCGATGTCTCACCGTGGCTCAGTCTGGGCATTGTGACGGCGGCGCTGCTCGTGGTCAGTGCACTGACCGTGCATCTGCTGCGCACAGGCTACAAAATCCGGGGCTGAAAGGACAAAACATATGACTGCCGAAGAACTTCAATCCCTTATTGCGGCCAGTCTGCCCTGCGATCACATCGAGCTTGACGGTGATGGTCGCCACTGGTACGCCACCATCGTGTCCAAGGATTTTGAGGGCAAGCGCCCGATCCAGCGGCACCAGCAGGTCTATGCCGCGCTGCGGACAAAAATGCTCAGCGATGAGGTTCACGCCTTGTCGATGAAGACCTTCACACCCACCGAGTGGGCAGCCGAACCACACTGATCTCACATGGATAAATTTCTGGTTCGCGGGGGCCACCAGCTCTACGGCGAAGTTGTGATCTCGGGCGCCAAGAACGCGGCGCTGCCGGAGATGTGCGCTGCGTTGCTGACCGACGAGCCGGTCAATCTGCTCAACGTTCCGCGCCTGCAAGACGTGGCCACCATGCGCCGGCTGTTCGACAGCATGGGCGTGCGTACCGAGACCCATGGCGAGCGCGGTGGCATGTCATTCCGCGCCGCGAAACCGGTTAGCCCCGAAGCGCCTTATGAACTGGTCAAGACGATGCGGGCCTCGGTGTTGGTGCTCGGTCCGCTGCTGGCGCGCTTTGGCGTGGCCACGGTGTCGCTGCCCGGGGGCTGCGGGATCGGCTCGCGACCGGTCGACCAGCACATCAAGGGCTTGCAGGCCATGGGCGCCGAGATCGTCGTCGAGCACGGCTACATGATCGCCAAACTGCCGCCAGGGCGCACACGCCTGCAGGGTGCGCGCATTACCACCGACATGGTGACCGTCACGGGTACCGAAAACCTCATGATGGCGGCGACGCTGGCCGAGGGCGAGACGGTTCTCGAAAACGCCGCGCAGGAGCCCGAAATCGCCGATCTGGCCGGGATGCTGATCAAGATGGGTGCCCGGATCGATGGCCACGGCGGCAGCCGCATCCGCATCCAGGGGGTCGACAGGCTGCGCGGCTGTACTCACCAGGTCGTGGCCGACCGCATCGAGGCCGGCACCTTCCTGTGCGCGGTGGCGGCCAGCGGCGGCGATGTGCTGCTGCTGCACGCACGTGCCGATCACCTGGACGCGGTGATTGACAAGCTGCGTGAAGCTGGTGTCGGCGTCACCGCTGTGGACGGTGGCATTCGTGTGCAATCCCCGGGCGGCGAATCGGGGCGCCTGAAGGCGCAGAGTTTTCGCACCACCGAGTATCCGGGCTTCCCGACCGACATGCAGGCCCAGTTCATGGCACTGAACTGCATTGCGCAGGGCCCGAGCCTGGTGACCGAGACGATCTTCGAGAACCGCTTCCAGCACGTCAACGAGTTGATCCGCCTGGGTGCCAATATCCAGATCGATGGCAAGGTGGCGATGGTTGAAGGGGGCCAGAAATTCTCCGGCGCAACCGTCATGGCGACCGACTTGCGCGCTTCCGCCAGCCTCGTGATTGCCGGCCTGGTCACCGAAGGCGAGACCCGGGTGGACCGCATCTATCATCTTGATCGCGGCTATGACCAGATGGAGATCAAGCTGCGCGGCATTGGCGCCGACATCGAGAGAGTGAAATGATCACACTGGCCTTGTCCAAAGGGCGGATCTTCGAGGAAACGCTGCCGCTGCTGCGGGCCGCCGGCATTGATGTGCTCGACGACCCGGAAAAATCGCGCAAGCTGATCCTTGCCACCAATCAGAGCGACGTGCGCGTGCTGGTGGTGCGCGCCACCGATGTGCCCACCTATGTGCAATATGGCGGCGCTGATCTGGGGATCACGGGCAAGGACACACTGCTTGAGCACGGCAGCCTGGGCCTGTACCAGCCGCTGGACCTGCAGATCGCCAAATGCCGCATCAGCGTCGCAGTGCGCGAGGGCTTTGATTACGCGGACGCCGTTCAGCAGGGCAGCCGGCTCAGTGTGGCGACCAAGTACGTGGCCATTGCACGCGAGTTTTTCGCCACCAAGGGCGTGCACGTGGACCTGATCAAGCTCTATGGCAGTATGGAGTTGGCGCCACTGACCGGCCTGGCCGACGCCATCGTTGACCTGGTCTCTACCGGCAATACCCTCAAGGCCAATCAGCTGGTCGAAGTCGAGCGCATCATGGACATCAGCGCGCGGCTGGTGGTGAACCAGGCGGCGCTCAAGCTCAACCAGGCGCCGATCCGCCGAATCATTGACGCGTTTGCTTCCGCTGTCGGCCAGTAGTTTTTTGGATCGCTATGAATCTAGTAGCCTCTCCCGCGCGACTGTCAACGGCCTCAAACACTTTTGAGGCTGAATTCAAGGCCCGGCTGCACTGGTCGGCGCAGGCTGACGCCGCCATTGAGCAGCGCGTGGCCGACATCCTGGCCGATGTGCGCCGGCGTGGCGACGCCGCCGTGCTCGAGTACACGAATCGCTTCGATGGCCTGAGTGCGACCGCGGTGCAGGCGCTGGAGCTCACCCAGGCCGAACTGAAAGTAGCGTTCGAGTCCCTGCCGGCGGCCCAGCGCGAGGCGCTGCAGGCGGCCGCACGGCGCGTGCGCAGCTACCACGAGGCGCAGAAGAAGGCCAATGGCGAGAGCTGGTCGTACCGGGACGAGGACGGCACCTTGCTGGGGCAGAAGGTGACGGCGCTGGACCGCGTCGGCATCTACGTGCCGGGCGGCAAGGCGGCGTACCCGTCCTCGGTGCTGATGAACGCGATTCCGGCGCATGTGGCGGGCGTGGGCGAAATCATCATGGTGGTGCCCACACCCAGAGGGGAAAAAAACGCGCTGGTGCTCGCCGCCGCGTTCGTGGCCGGTGTGACGCGCGCCTTCACCATCGGCGGCGCGCAGGCCGTGGCAGCGCTGGCCTACGGCACAGCCACCATTCCGGCCGTCGACAAGATCACCGGGCCGGGCAACGCCTATGTGGCGGCCGCCAAGCGGCGAGTGTTTGGGACGGTCGGCATCGACATGATTGCCGGTCCGAGCGAGATCCTGGTGCTGGCGGACGGCACCACACCCGCCGACTGGGTGGCGATGGATTTGTTCAGCCAAGCGGAACACGATGAGCTCGCGCAAAGCATTCTGTTGTGTCCCGACATGGCCTACATCGATGCGGTCCAGGCGGCCATGACGCGGCGGCTGCCCGCGCTGCCACGTGCCGAAATCATCGCCAAGTCACTCAGAGGACGCGGTGCGCTGATCCACACGCGCAGCATGGAAGAGGCCTGCGCCATCAGCAATCGTATCGCGCCCGAGCACCTCGAGGTGAGCAGCCGCGAGCCGCATCGCTGGGAGCCGCTGCTCAAACACGCGGGAGCGATTTTTCTGGGTGCCTACACCAGCGAGTCGCTGGGGGATTACTGCGCCGGCCCGAATCACGTGTTGCCAACCAGCGGCACGGCGCGCTTTTCCAGTCCGCTGGGCGTCTATGACTTCCAAAAGCGCAGCAGCCTGATCGAGGTCAGCGAGGCGGGTGCGCAGGTTCTTGGAAAAATTGCCGCGGAGCTGGCCTACGGCGAGGGCCTGCAGGCCCATGCGCGCGCCGCCGAGATGCGGCTCAAGTAAGGCGCGTGTCCCGCCTCGGCCGCAGAACCTGCGGGGCCATCGCACCCTGCGGCGCACGTCAGTGCGCGCCAGGGCTCAGGTCTGTGCAGCTTCGAGCGCCGCGTTGAAGCTCGGGCTCGGGCGCATCACCGCCTCGCACTTTGCGGTATCGGGCAGGTAATAGCCACCGATGTCCGCCGCGTGACCTTGCACGGCCTTCATCTCTGCGACGATTTGCACTTCTTTTTCAGTGAGCGACTTCGCCAGGGCAGCGAAATGCGTCCGCAACGCGGGCTCTTCCGTCTGCGCCGCCAGCGCCTGCGCCCAGTACATCGCCAGGTAGAACTGGCTGCCCCGGTTGTCGAGCTCGCCGGTGCGTGGCGAGGGGGACTTGTTGTTGTCGAGCAGCTTGCCGGTGGCTTCGTCGAGCGTGCGGGCGAGGATCTTGGCCTTCGCGTTTCCGGTCTTGATGCCAAGGTCCTCCAGCGACACCGCCAGCGCCAGATACTCGCCCAGCGAGTCCCACCTCAAATGGTTTTCCTCGACGAGCTGCTTGACGTGCTTGGGCGCCGAGCCACCCGCGCCGGTCTCGTACATGCCGCCGCCGGCCATCAAAGGCACGATGGAGAGCATCTTGGCGCTGGTGCCCAGCTCCATGATGGGAAACAAATCGGTCAGGTAGTCGCGCAGGATATTGCCGGTGACCGAGATGGTGTCCAGGCCGCGCACCACGCGCTCCAGCGTGTAGCGCATGGCGCGCACCTGCGACATGATCTGGATGTCCAGGCCCTTGGTGTCGTGGTCCTTCAGGTAGGTCTCCACTTTCTTGATCAGCTCGGCTTCGTGCGGGCGGTACGGGTCCAGCCAGAACAGGGCGGGCATGCCGGAGTTGCGCGCGCGGGTGACGGCCAGCTTGACCCAGTCGCGGATCGGTGCGTCCTTGACCTGGCACATGCGCCAGATGTCGCCGGCCTCCACGTTCTGCGACAGCAGCACTTCGCCGGTGGCGATATCGACGATGTTGGCCACGCCGTCTTCGGCGACCTCGAAGGTCTTGTCGTGCGAGCCGTATTCCTCGGCCTGCTGGGCCATCAGGCCGACGTTGGGCACGGTGCCCATGGTGACCGGGTCGAAGTTGCCGTTGGTCTTGCAGAAGTTGATGATCTCCTGGTAGATGCGGGCAAAGGTCGACTCCGGAATGACGGCCTTGGTGTCCTTCGGGCGGCCATCGGGGCCCCACATCTTGCCGCCGATGCGGATCATGGCGGGCATGGAGGCGTCCACGATCACGTCGTTGGGCGCGTGCAGGTTGGAGATGCCCCTGGCCGAGTCGACCATGGCCAGCTCGGGCCGGTGCTCGTGGCACGCGTGCAGGTCGCGGATGATCTCCTCGCGCTTCGAGCTGGGTAGCGATTCGAGCTTGTCATAGAGGTTGACGAGGCCGTTGTTGACGTTCACACCCAGTTCGTCGAACAGCTTGCCGTGCTTTGCGAAGGCTTCCTTGTAGAAGATGCGCACGGCGTGCCCGAAGACGATCGGGTGCGAAACCTTCATCATCGTCGCCTTCACGTGCAGAGAGAACATCACACCGGTCTTGCGGGCGTCTTCCATCTGCTCTTCGTAGAAGTCGCACAGAGCCTTCTTGCTCATGAACATGCTGTCGATGATCTCGCCCGCCAGCAGCGATACCTTGGGTTTGAGTACGATGGTCTTGCCGCTTTGGGTAAGCAGTTCCATCTTCACGTCGCGCGCCTTGTCCAGCGTCATGGACTTTTCGCCGTGGTAGAAGTCGCCATGCTTCATGTGCGCCACGTGAGTGCGCGAGGCCATGCTCCATACGCCCATGGTGTGCGGGTTTTTGCGGGCGTAGTTCTTCACGGCGTTGGGCGCGCGGCGGTCGGAATTGCCTTCGCGCAGGACCGGGTTCACCGCGCTGCCCAAGCACTTGGAGTAGCGGGCGCGAATCGACTTGTCTTCGTCGGTCTTCGGGTCTTCGGGGAAGTCGGGAATCCCGAAGCCCCTGGCCTGCAGTTCCTTGATGGCACTGATCAACTGGTGCTGCGAGGCGCTGATGTTGGGCAGCTTGATGATGTTGGTGTCGGGCTGTAGCGTGAGCCGGCCCAACTCCGCCAGGTTGTCGGGCACCTTCTGTGCGTCGCTCAGGCACTCGGGAAACCCGGCCAGGATGCGGGCCGCCACCGAAATGTCGCTCTCGGCGATCTCGATGCCGGCCGGTGCGGCGAAGGCTCGAACGATGGGGAGAAAAGCGCACGTGGCGAGATACGGTGCCTCGTCGGTGAGCGTGTAGATGATCTTCGATTTGCCTGCTGCCATGAAAGTCTTTCCATCAGTTGACTGGGGGGCCGGGGCCAAGTGGGGGCGCCGGCTGCCACCGCCCCGATGCGCACGCGGCGCAGGGGAAGCGCATCTGGAAAATACCACGGATCAAGCTCCTGCTCCGATTACCACGGATCAAGCTCCTGCTCCGATCGGACCCCGGGCGGCGCAGCGGCGTTGAACGCGACGGGCCACGAAATTCGCGCGCCAGGAAGCTCTTGTATAGTCCCCATCATGAAGAACGTCGGCATCCCCGTGCGCGATCAATGCCGGTACTGACGTACAGCCCAAACTTCCATGACAGCGCTTGATTCCGAGATCAAAAAACGCATTCGCCAGGATGTCCAGGCTATGCACGCCTACGCCGTGCAGGACGCCAGGGGCATGGTCAAGCTGGACGCGATGGAGAACCCGCACCGCCTGCCGCCCGGGCTCCAGGCCGAGCTGGGACGGCGTCTCGGGGCGCTGGCGCTGAACCGCTACCCGGACGCCCGCGTGAATGATTTGCGCGCCGCGCTGGCCGGCTTTGCTGCGATGCCCGAAGGTTTCGACATCATGCTGGGCAACGGCTCGGACGAACTGATCTCGCTGCTGGCGCTGGCCTGCGACTTGCCCGGCGCCAGCATTCTGGCGCCGGTGCCGGGATTCGTGATGTACGCCATGAGCGCCCAGTTGCAGGGCCTGGCCTTCCACGGCGTGCCGCTCACGCCCGATTTCGAGCTGGATGAAGCAGCGATACTGGCAGCCATTCGAGAGCACAAACCCTCTATCGTTTATCTGGCCTACCCGAACAACCCAACCGCCAACCTGTGGGACGACGCAGCGATCGAGGCCATCGTCGATGCGCAGGGCCGGCAGGGCGGGCTGGTCGTGATGGACGAGGCCTACCAGCCGTTTTCCAGCAAAAGCTACATCGACCGCCTTGCGCGCCACGGCCACGTGTTGCTGTTGCGCACGCTGTCCAAGTTCGGCCTGGCCGGCGTGCGGCTGGGCTATCTGATGGGTCCGCGGGCCCTGGTGGCCGAGATCGACAAAGTGCGCCCACCCTACAACATCAGCGTGCTGAATTACGAATGCGCCCTGTTCGCGCTCGAACATATTGATGTTTTTGCGACTCAAGCCCTTGATATACGGGAACAGCGCGCTATTCTTTCGGAAGCGCTCCAGAATATGCCGGATGTTCGCGTCTGGCGCAGCGATGCCAACATGATCCTCATGCGGGTTCCCGATGCCGCGAAAACGTTCGAGGGCCTGAAGGCGCGCGGCGTGCTGGTCAAGAACGTTTCTAAAATGCACCCATTGCTGGCGAATTGTTTGCGCCTGACCGTGGGAACGGCGCAGGAAAACGCGAAAATGCTGGCAGCGCTCCAACAATCCCTATGACCACCTCGACCCCTGCCGCCCGCACCGCCGAAGTCTCCCGCAACACCGCCGAGACCCAGATCACCGTCAAACTCAACCTGGACGGCACAGGCGTGTCCAAGCTCGCCACCGGGATCGGCTTTTTCGACCATATGCTGGACCAGATCGCGCGCCATGGCCTGATCGACCTCGACATCCAGGCTGCGGGTGATCTGCACATCGACGGCCACCACACGGTGGAAGACGTGGGCATCACCTTCGGCCAGGCGGTGTACAAGGCGGTGGGCGACAAGCGCGGCATCCGGCGCTACGGCCACGCCTACGTGCCGCTGGACGAGGCGCTGTCGCGCGTGGTGATCGACTTCTCGGGCCGACCGGGCCTGGTCATGAACGTGCCGTTCAAGAGCGGCATGATCGGCACCTTCGACAGCCAGCTCGCGCACGAGTTCTTCCAGGGCTTCGTGAACCACGCCTTCGTCACGCTGCACATCGACAACCTGAAGGGCGAGAACGCGCACCACCAGGCCGAGACGGTGTTCAAGGCGTTTGCGCGGGCGCTGCGCTTTGCGCTCGAGATCGACCCGCGTGCGGTTGGCACCATTGCCTCCACCAAGGGGTCGCTCTGAGTTGATTTGATGGTGAACTTGGCCTCAAACCAGCACCCATAGGGCGCAAGTAGCTATGAATTCAGTAGTGAACAAGACCGTTGCCGTGGTCGACTACGGCATGGGAAACCTGCGTTCGGTGTCGCAGGCGGTGCAGGCCGCGGCGCAGGGCACCGGCTATCGCGTCATCGTCACATCGCGCCCCGAAGAAGTGCGCGCGGCCGAGCGCGTGGTGCTGCCGGGCCAGGGCGCCATGCCCGACTGCATGCGCGAGTTGCGCGACTCGGGTCTGCAGGCGTCGGTGCTGGAGGCCGCCGCCTCCAAGCCGCTGTTTGGCGTGTGCGTGGGCATGCAGATGCTGCTGGACCGCAGCGACGAGGGCAATACGGCGGGCCTGGGGCTGATCCACGGCGACGTGGTCAAGTTCGAATTGGCCGGGCGTCTGCAGCCCGACGGCAGCCGTTACAAGGTGCCGCAGATGGGTTGGAACCAGGTGCATCAACAGGACCCGGGCAGCGGCCGGCACCCGATTTGGGGCGCCGTGCCCGACAACAGCTACTTCTACTTCGTGCACAGCTACTACGCCCGACCGTCGGATACGCGCCACAGCGCGGGTGTCGCCGACTACGGCGGAAGCTTTACGGCCGCCATTGCACGCGATAATATTTTCGCCACCCAGTTCCATCCCGAAAAGAGCGCCGAGCACGGCTTGACCCTGTACCGCAACTTCCTGCACTGGAATCCCTGACGCATGTTGCCCCCACGCTTGTCGCTGCGCCCCTGGCGCTGGACTTGCCGCCGCAAAACGCAGTGGCTCTTTGGACCGCCGGGGCCCGCGCGGGCCCGATATTCTCTTTCGTAACTCACGTTTCCTGTCATGTTATTGATCCCCGCAATTGACCTCAAGGATGGCCACTGTGTGCGCCTCAAGCAAGGTGACATGGACCAGTCCACCACTTTCGGCGAAGATCCTGCCGAAATGGCGCGCAGCTGGGTCGACAAGGGCGCGCGGCGCCTGCATCTGGTGGACCTGAACGGAGCCTTTGCGGGCAAGCCCAAAAATGAGCAGGCCATCCGCAACATACTGCGCGAGGTCGGCAGCGAGATCGACGTGCAACTCGGCGGGGGTATCCGGGATCTGGACACCATCGAGCGTTACCTCGATGCCGGGCTGCGCTACGTCATCATCGGCACGGCCGCCGTGAAGAACCCGGGCTTCCTGCAGGACGCCTGCACCGCCTTCGGCGGCCACATCATCGTCGGACTCGATGCGAAGGATGGCAAGGTCGCGACCGACGGCTGGAGCAAACTGACCGGCCACGAGGTGGTCACCCTGGCCAGGAAGTTTGAAGATTACGGTGTCGAATCCTTTGTCTACACCGACATCGGCCGCGACGGCATGCTGACCGGCATCAATATCGACGCAACGGTCAAGTTGGCGCAGGCCCTGACCGTACCCGTGATCGCGTCGGGCGGCCTGTCCAGCATGACCGATATCGAGCAACTCTGCGAGGTGGAGGATCAGGGCATCGAGGGCGTCATTTGCGGACGCGCCATCTACAGCGGCGAGCTCGACTTCACGGGTGCCCAGGAGCGTGCCGATGAGCTCGGCAATGGCTGATCCGCTGCCTGCTTTCTCCGCCTGGATGGAATTTGCGAGGAGTACCCATTGGGCGGGCTGGCAGATGTTGACGTCCGCGGACTGACTCTGGTTCCCGTCCTGTTTTTCTTCTGGAGCTCCCATGCTGGCCAAACGCATCATTCCCTGTCTCGACGTCACCGGCGGGCGCGTGGTCAAGGGCGTGAACTTTGTCGAACTGCGCGACGCCGGCGACCCGGTCGAGATTGCCGCGCGCTACAACGAGCAGGGCGCCGACGAACTGACTTTTCTGGACATCACGGCCACCAGCGACGGGCGCGACCTGATCCTGCCCATCATCGAGGCGGTGGCCAGCCAGGTCTTCATTCCGCTGACGGTCGGCGGCGGTGTGCGCACCGTGGACGACGTGCGCCGGTTGCTCAACGCGGGCGCCGACAAGACCAGCTTCAACTCGGCGGCGATCGCCAATCCGGACGTGATCGACGCGGCATCAAGCAAGTACGGCGCGCAGTGCATTGTGGTCGCAATCGACGCCAAGCGGCGCTCCGACGAGGACGCGAAGACGCGCGGACCGGGCTGGGACGTCTACAGCCATGGCGGGCGCAAGAACACCGGACTGGACGCCGTGGCCTGGGCCACCGAGATGACGCGCCGCGGCGCGGGCGAGATCCTGCTCACCAGCATGGACCGGGACGGCACCAAGGCCGGCTTCGATCTGGCGCTCACACGCGCCGTGAGCGATGCGGTCAGCGTGCCGGTGATTGCCTCGGGCGGTGTCGGCAACCTCGATCACCTGGTCGATGGCATTCAAAAGGGCGGTGCCGATGCGGTGCTGGCCGCCAGCATCTTCCACTATGGCGAGTACACCGTGGGCCAGGCCAAGCAATACATGGCGGCGCGCGGCATCCCGGTCCGACTTTGATGCTTTTGTCTCTCACACACCGGTTCCTGAGGTCTTGCCGGCGACCTGCATCGGCATGATACGAAATGCCCGACAATCCCCTGATGAACTGGCTGGACGAAGTGAAATGGGACGCCCGCGGGCTGGTCCCGGTGATCGCGCAGGAGGTGGGCAGCGGCGATGTGCTGATGTTCGCCTGGATGAACCGCGAGGCCTTGCAAAAGACCGCGGAATCGGGCCGTGCGGTGTATTTCAGCCGCTCGCGCGACAAGCTCTGGTTCAAGGGCGAGGAATCCGGCCACATCCAGGCGGTGCATGAACTGCGTATTGATTGTGACAACGATGTGATCCTGCTCAAGGTCACGCAATTCGGCCATGAGCCGGGCATTGCGTGCCACACGGGCCGGCACAGCTGTTTTTTCAGCCTGTACAAGGACGGCGCCTGGCAGGTGACCGAACCGGTCTTGAAAGACCCCGAGTCCATCTACAAATAGGGCAACATGAGTTCGAATGATTCGCTGGCACGGCTGGCCGCGGTGATTGAAGGGCGCAAACCGCAAAACGGGGGTGACCCTGATAAAAGCTACGTGGCGCGACTGCTGTCCAAAGGGCCGGATGCCTTCCTGAAGAAAATCGGCGAGGAGGCCACCGAGGTGGTGATGGCCGCCAAGGATGCCGAACATGGTGGCGACCCTTCAAGAATCGTCAGTGAAGTCGCCGATCTGTGGTTTCACTGCATGATCGCGCTGGCCCACCACGGGCTGGCGCCGGCGGATGTGATTGCCGAACTGGAGCGCCGCGAAGGTACCAGCGGCATCGAGGAGAAGGCGCTGCGCAAGGTGCGCGCGCGCGAGCACGAGGCCATTGCCATAGTACCGGGAGCCAAGACATGAACGACGTCATCGACGCGACGCCGACCCGTAACGAGAAGGCCGAGTCGCTCAAGACGGTGGGTTGGGTCAGTTACATCCTGCATCTGATCGTCGCGATCGGGGCGGTGATTCCGGGTGCACAGCCAGGGCTGGCGCTGTTGCTGGTCGCGCTGGTGATCGATCTGGTCAAAAAGGGCGACGCTCAGGGAAGTTGGCAAGCCAGCCATTTTTCGTGGCGCATCCGCTCCGTTTTGTGGGCCGGCATTTTCTATGTGATCACCATCCCCTTATGGCTGCTGTTCATCGTGCCGGGCTGGATTGCCTGGGGCCTTATTTCGATCTGGTTCCTGTACCGCATCGTGCGCGGCATGGTCGCCATGAATGACAACCAACCCGTCGGTGGTACGCCATGACACACGATCCGGACTGCCTGTTCTGCAAGATCGTGGCGGGGAAAATTCCCGCAGCCAAGGTTTATGAGGACGAGGAACTCTTCGCTTTCAACGATATCCATCCTTGGGCACCCGTGCACTTTCTGATGGTGCCCAAACAGCACATACCCTCCATGGCCCAGGTTGGCCCCGAGCACGCCGGCTTGTTGGGACGCATGATGGTGCTGGCGCCGAAGCTGGCTCTGCAGGCGGGCTGTCTGCCGTATCCTGAAGGGGGTTTCCGCTTTGTGGTCAACACCGGCGAGCAGGGGGGGCAGGAAATCCATCACCTGCACATGCACGTGATCGGGGGGCCGCGGCCGTGGCTCAAGGGATGAGTGGGGTGATTCGGGGTTATCTGGTTTACCCCTGCCGTGGCACCATCTAAAATCAACGTTATTCGTCAGGAGAAACTCATGGGACTATCCACCACACATCTGCTAATTTTTCTGGTCATCATCATCGTGATTTTCGGCACCAAGAAGCTCAAGAACATCGGCAGTGACCTTGGCAGTGCCGTCAAGGGCTTCAAGGATGGCATGAAGGATGGTACGGCCGACCAGCCGGCCGATGCCGCTCCCGCTGCCGCGGTAACGCAGCAGGTGGGCACCGCCGCGCCGGTGCGGCCAGATACCATCGATGTCGAAGCCAAGACCAAGAGCTGAGATGCGGGCATTGCGGAGGCTTGCGTAAGTGCTTGATATCGGTGTTACCAAGCTCGCCATCATTGGCGGCATTGCGCTGGTGGTCATCGGGCCCGAAAAGTTGCCGGGCGTGGCGCGCACCATCGGCACGCTGATGGGGCGGGCGCAGCGCTATGTGGCGGACGTGAAGGCCGAGGTGAACCGCTCGATGGACCTGGACGAGCTCAAGAAGATGAAGGAAACGATGGAGGATGCGGCGCGCGACGTCAGCCAATCCATCAAGACTGGCGCCAATGAATTCGAAAAACAGTGGTCCGACGCCACGGGCGACTCTTCCGCGCTCGGTCTGGGTGTCGATGCCGCCCCCAGTTATCCGCAATACCGCCACCCGGGCAAGAAATGGCGCCTGAAGCAGGGCGCCACACCCCAGTGGTACAAGGCACGCGCCGGTGTTCGCACCAAAGCCCTGTCGGGCGCTGCGCGTGTGGCGCGTTATCGGCCCCACAAGTTCAATTAACCCGGGCGCGGCTTTTGCCGCTGGCTCGTTCCAAGGTATGTTGGGCCTGACCCCAATCAATTCCCATCATGTCCGACCCCGAACCCAATAAGGAAGACGAACTGGCTGGCACCGAGCAGCCGTTCGTGCAGCACCTGATCGAGCTGCGCGATCGCCTGCTGTACTCCTGTTACGGCGTCGGCATCGTGCTCGTGGCGCTGTTTTTCTACCCGGGTCCGTCCCGCCTCTACGACCTGCTCGCGATGCCGCTCGTCAAGGCCCTGCCCGAGGGCTCCAAGATGATTGCGATCGGCGTGGTGTCGCCATTTCTGGTGCCGATCAAGGTGTCCGTGCTGGTTGCGGTGGGCATTTCGTTGCCGTGGATCCTGTACCAGATATGGGCGTTTGTCGCGCCCGGGCTGTACAAGCACGAGCGTCGCCTGGTGCTGCCATTGGTCGCGGCCAGCACCATCCTGTTCTACCTGGGAGCCGCTTTTTGCTACTTCTTTGTATTCGGGCAGGCCTTTCCGGCGATCCAGCGGCTGGCACCCCATTCGGTCGCGGTGACGCCCGACATCGAGGCCTACCTGGACTTCGTCATGACGATGTTCCTGGCGTTTGGCCTGGCGTTCGAAGTGCCGGTTGTCGTCGTCATCCTGACCCGCATGGGGTTTGTATCCGTGGCGCAGCTCAAGTCATGGCGCCCCTATTTTCTGGTGGGTGCCGCTGGTCTGGCCGGGTTGGTCACGCCACCCGACCCGGTTTCCATGTTGTCCTTGCTGGTGCCCATGTACATGCTGTACGAGATAGGTATCTGGTCGGCCCAGATTTTCATCAGGAAGACCAAGGCGCCAGACGAAGAGGTCGAGGCCTCAAAAGTCGGATGAAATAGCTTCCAACCCATTGTGGGTTATAGAGAGTGCGCTATCCTTAAAGTAGCTTTCTGCGCATTTATCTCAGGTCTTTCCGGGGTTTGGGTCGCAGCCCTGGTGTCACTTCGATCTCGACCCGCGCCTGCTGGCGCAGCAGCGCAAATTTGACCGGTGTGCCGGGCTTGAGTGCGGACACGCTGGACAGCAACTCGTTCACATTGCCGACCGGCTTGCCGGCCACGCTCACGATCACGTCGCCGGGTCTGATGCCTGCCTGCGCCGCCGGCCCGTTTTGCAGCACGCCCGTGATGATCACGCCGGCCAGCGCATCCGCGCTGCCATCCTTGGGCAGCTTGATGCCAAAGGTTTCGGCCAGCTCGGGCGACAGATTGTTCGGCTCCACGCCGATCCAGCCGCGCGTGACCCGGCCGTCCTTCACGATGCTGTCGAGTACCTGGCGCGCGGTCGATACCGGAATCGCAAAGCCGATGCCCATGCTGCCGCCCGAGCGCGAATAGATGGCGGTGTTGATGCCCATCAGGTTGCCGTTCACATCGACCAGCGCGCCGCCCGAATTGCCCGGGTTGATGGCGGCATCGGTCTGGATGAAATTCTCGAACGTGTTGATGCCCAAGTGGTTGCGCCCC
The DNA here is from genome assembly GCA_004322085.1 of Burkholderiaceae bacterium. GTDB lineage: Bacteria > Pseudomonadota > Gammaproteobacteria > Burkholderiales > Burkholderiaceae_C > Rhodoferax_A. Next base: position 7,242 of record SCRR01000159.1, on the reverse strand, counting down.
AGTGCGCTCACGATGCCCCCCGTCACGGTCTGGCCGACGCCGAACGGGTTGCCGATGGCCAGCACCTTGTCGCCGACCTGCAGCGCGTCCGAATTGCCCAGCACGATCACGGGCAGACGGTCCAGATCGATCTTCAGGACGGCCAGGTCGGTGTCGGGGTCGGTGCCGATCACCTTGGCGGCGGTGTGCCGGCCATCGTCAAGGACGACCTCGATCTCATCGGCACCCTCCACCACGTGGTTGTTGGTCAGGATGTAGCCACTGGGGCTGACGATCACGCCGCTGCCCAGGCTGGTCTGCGGCTCGTTGCCGCGCTCGCCGAAAAAGAACTTGAACCACGGGTCATCGCTGTTCGGATTCTTTTCGACCAGCTTGCTGGTGTTGATACTCACGACGGCCGGTGCGGCCCGTTTTGCCGCCGCGCTGAAACTCTCCATCGCGGGCGCGGCGGAACTCGCCGCCGGCGCCTCGATCACGGCCACGGCGGCGCCGTGCGAGACGCCATGGCCGAGCCATTCGGGATGGAGCGTAGCCACCACGAAGTAGGCTGCCAGCAGGACCGTGACGGATTGCGAAAAGAGGAGCCAAAAACGTTTCATTGCGCAATTGTCCACGACCGGCTGGCACTTTGGCCCACAATCATGGCAAAAACCCCGCTCTTTTTTGATGCACCGCATGCTTGACCGCCACCAACTGCTTGCCGCCTTCGACACGCTGCTGGAGCCCGCGCGCTTCAAGGACTACGGGCCGAACGGCCTGCAGGTGGAGGGCCGGCCCTCGATCGGCAAGATCGTCTCGGGCGTGACCGCCAGCCGGGCCCTGATAGAGGCCGCGATCGCGGCGCAGGCCGACGCGATTTTCGTGCACCACGGCCTGTTCTGGCGCGGCCAGGACGGCACGGTGACCGGCTGGATGAAGCAGCGCCTCGCGCTGCTGCTGGGCGCCGACATCAACCTGTTCGCGTATCACCTGCCGCTGGACGCACATCCGCTGCTGGGCAACAACGCTCAGTTTGGACTCCAGCTGGGCCTGCGGGCGTTGGAGGGGGCCGCCGGCCGCTTTGGCGAGCAGGGCCTGGGCTTTCTGGGCGGGCGGGTGGATGGCGGCAGCTTCGAGAGCGCCGCGAGTCTGGCCGACCATCTCAAAAATGTACTGAATCACCCTGTAACCCTTGTCAGTCATGAGCACAGGACTATTAAAAATATAGCTTGGTGCACCGGCGGCGCGCAAGGCTATTTCGAGGCGGCGATCGCCGCCGGGGCCGATGCTTTCATTACCGGCGAGATTTCCGAACCCCAGGCGCATTACGCGCGCGAATGCGGTGTGGCCTATCTGGCCTGTGGCCACCACGCGAGCGAACGCTATGGTGCGCCCGCCGTGGCGGCGCATGTGGCGGCCCAGTTCGGCCTGGCGCACCAATTCATCGACATCGACAACCCGGCATGAACCGACCGATTGCCATTACCCTGGGCGACGCGGCCGGCATTGGTCCCGAGATCATTGCGAAGTCGTTTCGCGATGCGCCGCAGGAAACGCGCGGCTGCTTTGTGGCAGGCGACGTCGCGACGCTGCGCCGTGCGGTGGGATTCATCGGTGGCGCAGGGCGCGCCAGCGTTCCGGTGGCGGTGATTGAAGCGCCGCGCGACGCCTTGAATGCGCCGCCGCGCTGCATCCCGGTGCTGCAAATCCCGGGATTGCAGCAAGCCGTCCCGCTCGGCGCGGTGAGTGGTGTGGCCGGCAGGTTTGCCGCCGATTGCGTGGTGTGGGCGGCGCGCGCGGCCTTGCGCGGCGAGATCGCAGCGCTGGTCACTGCACCGCTGCACAAGGAGGCACTCGCGCTGGCAGGCATCGCCTTTCCGGGGCACACCGAATTGCTGCAGGCCGAGGCAGCGGCCTATCAAGGCAAACCCGTGCGCGAGGTGCCCGTGCGCATGATGCTTGCCAACAACGAGCTGAGCACCGTGCTCGTCAGCATCCACGTCTCGCTGCGCGCCGCGATCGAGGCGGTGAGCTTCGACAACGTGCTGCAAACCCTGCGGATTGCGCATCAATTTGTACGCGGACCCGTTGGGTCGGCACGGCGCCACAGGCCACGCATTGGCGTCGCGGGGCTGAATCCGCATGCCGGCGAGGGCGGATTGTTCGGGCGCGAAGAGATCGACATCATTGCGCCCGCCATTGCGGCGGCACGCTGCGAGGGGATCGACGCAAATGGCCCGTTTGCGCCGGACACGGTGTTCATGCGCGCGCGTGCCAGGGACGGGCAGCCGGGTGAATTCGATGTGGTGGTGGCGATGTACCACGACCAGGGCCTGATTCCGGTCAAGTACCTCGGGGTGGACCAGGGTGTGAACGTCACGCTCGGGTTGCCGCTGGTGCGCACCAGCCCCGATCACGGCACCGCCTTCGACATTGCCGGCAGCGGCACGGCCGACGCGGCCAGTCTGATCGCGGCGATCCGCATGGCACGCCAGCTTTGCACGTGAAAAAGGCCCATGACCATTGGATCATGGGCCTTTGCTGCTATGCAGTGCACAGCATGCGGATTATTTTTTCAGGTTGTCGCGAATCTCGCGCAGCAGCAGCACATCTTCGGGGGTCGCGGCGGGCGCTGCGGGCGGGGCTTCTTTCTTCAGGCGGTTCATTTGCTTGACCATCATGAAGATGATGAACGCCAGGATGATGAAGTAGAACACGACCGTGATGAAGTTGCCGTAAGCGAACACGGCGCCGCCCTTCTTGGCATCTGCCAGTGTCAATCCGGCTGCCTGACCCGACAGGGCAATGTAGTAATTGGAAAAATCAAGCCCGCCAACAACCTTGCTGACCAGCGGCATGACCAGGTCGTTCACGATCGAATCGACGATCTTGCCGAAGGCGGCGCCGATGATGACGCCGACTGCCAGATCCATCGCGTTGCCCTTGACGGCAAACTCCTTGAATTCCTGCATCATGCTCATGATCTACTTTCCAGGTTCGTTTTGGGGATTGCAGTATTGCCGATCAAACGGGGCTGTCAAGTGCCGTCCGGATGCCAGGGCGACCGAAAGCGGTCAGCTACAATCGTTGGCTGATTCCCCTGGCCGCGATGTACATTGAGGATTTCCATGAGTGAGAACCAAGTCGACACAAGTAAAAGAACATGGCTGATTGCTTCCGGGTGCGTTGGCGCTGTAGGCACTGTGGGTACGGCTATTCCATTTGTTGAAAGCTTTGAGCCGTCCGAGAAAGCCAAGGCCGCCGGTGCCCCGGTGGAGGCTGATATTTCCGCCCTCAAAGTGGGCGACAAAATGACCGTGGCATGGCGTGGCCAGCCTGTCTGGATCATGCGGCGCACGCCCGAGGAACTGGCGGAACTGCCCAAGCTCGATCCGGAGCTGGCGGACCCCAAATCCGATCGGCCTGGCTTCACGCCGCCATGGGCGAAAAACGATTGGCGTTCGATCAAGCCCGAGATTCTGGTCATGGTCGGAATCTGCACCCATCTGGGCTGCAGCCCCGTCGACAGGTTCACGCCGGGTGCGCAGCCCTCACTGCCAAACGACTGGCCCGGTGGGTTCCTCTGCCCATGCCACGGTTCCACTTACGACCTGGCCGGGCGCGTCTTCAAGAACAAGCCGGCGCCGGACAACATGCTGATACCACCCTACACGTTTCTTTCCGACACCAAGCTGCTGATCGGTGAGCACGATGAAGCTAAAAAAGCCTGAACCCGCGGGACCTGGAGCACGACATGGCTGAATTCAAGGAAGTTTCTCCGAACGCCGCCGCTGGCGAAAAGCTGATGAACTGGATCGACAACCGGTTCCCGGCCACCAAGCTCTTCAAAGAGCACATGAGCGAGTACTACGCGCCGAAGAATTTCAATTTCTGGTACATCTTCGGCTCGCTGGCCCTGCTGGTGCTGGTGATCCAGATCGTGACCGGCATCTTTCTGGTGATGAACTACAAGCCCGACTCCGCCCTGGCGTTCGGCTCGGTCGAGTACATCATGCGCGACGTGCCGTGGGGCTGGCTGATCCGCTACATCCATTCCACCGGCGCCTCGGCCTTCTTCATCGTGGTGTATCTGCACATGTTCCGCGGCCTGCTTTATGGTTCGTACCGCAAGCCGCGTGAGTTGGTGTGGATCTTCGGCTGCGCGATTTTCCTGTGCCTGATGGCCGAGGCCTTCATGGGCTATCTGCTGCCCTGGGGCCAGATGAGCTACTGGGGCGCCCAGGTCATCGTGAACCTGTTCTCCGCCATTCCGTTTGTCGGTCCTGACCTGGCGCTCTGGATTCGTGGCGACTACGTGGTGGGCGACGCCACGCTCAACCGCTTCTTCAGCTTCCACGTGATTGCCGTGCCGCTGGTGTTGCTCGGACTGGTGGTGGCGCACATCATCGCGCTGCACGAAGTCGGCTCCAACAATCCGGATGGTGTTGAAATCAAGGCCCCCAATGCCCCGAAGGACGCCAACGGGCACCCATTGGATGGCGTTCCGTTCCATCCGTACTACACGGTACACGACATCTTTGGGGTCTGCGTGTTCCTGATGGTGTTCAGCGCAATCATCTTCTTTGCGCCCGAAGTCGGCGGTTATTTCCTCGAAGCCAACAACTTTATTCCCGCCAACCCGCTGCAAACGCCGGCCGAGATTGCGCCTGTGTGGTACTTCACCCCGTTCTACGCAATGCTGCGCTCCGTCACCAGCGAGATGGTGTACGCGCTGATGGCCTGCGTCGTCGCAGGCGCCGCGTTCGGCGTCATCAAAACAAAGATGGCCGCGCTGTTCAAGGGTATCCTGGTGCTGGTCGCTGCCGGCGTGATAGCCGCCATGCTGGCGACCGATGCCAAGTTCTGGGGCGTCATTGTCATGGGCCTTGCCGTCGTCATCCTGTTTTTCCTGCCGTGGCTGGACCGCAGTCCCGTCAAATCGATTCGCTATCGCCCGGGTTGGCACAAATACGTCTACGGCGTGTTCGTCGTCGTCTTTGGAATCCTCGCCTACATTGGTACCGTACCGCCTTCGCCCACGCTCAATCTCGTTTCGCAGACCGGGACGTTTTATTACTTCGGCTTTTTCCTGTTGATGCCTTGGTGGAGCCGCCTGGGTACACCCAAGCCGGTGCCGGATCGCATCACTTTCGCCGCGCACTGAGCAGGAGATTTCAACAATGAGCAAACTAAAACAACTGGCGCTGGGTCTGATGGTGGCCATGACGTTCGTGGCGGGCGCACAAGCCGCCGAGGAGGGCATTGCCTGGGACAAGGCGCCGAACCAGACCAACAACCTGGCGGCGCTACAGACGGGTGCCAAACTCTTCGTCAACTACTGCCTGAATTGCCACTCTGCAGCGTTCATGCGCTACACCCGCCTGCAGGACCTCGGCCTGACCACGCAACAGATCAAGGACAACCTGCTGCTGACCGACGACACGTTGGCCGACACCATGGTGGTGGCCATGGACCCGAAGCAGGCCAAGGAGTGGTTCGGCACCAATCCGCCCGACCTGACACTGGTTGCCCGCTCGCGAGCGAGTCATAAAGGCAGCGGGGCAGACTACCTGTATACGTACCTGCGCACCTTCTACCGCGACGACTCCAAGGCGACGGGATGGAACAACCTGGCGTTTCCCAGTGTCGCCATGCCCAATGTCCTGTGGGAACTGCAAGGGCAACGCAAGCCCATTTTCGACAAGATCAAGGACGCGGAAACCGGGGAGGAAGTCGAGGCTTTCCGCGGCTGGCAGCAGGTCACGCCGGGTACCATGACGACATTGCAATATGACCAGGCGGTCGGCGATCTGGTCAGTTATCTGCAGTGGATGAGCGAGCCGACACGCAACACGCGTATCCGTGTCGGCGTCGGCGTTATGGCGTTCCTGGGTCTGTTTACCCTCATTGCCTGGCGCCTCAACGCAGCGTTCTGGAAAGACGTCAAGTAATCGCACGCGACTCAGGCGCCGCCCACAATGCGTCGCTTGGGCCTTCCAGAGTGGGAATGCTCCCGGCATCCCACTCTTTTTGATTTTCAGGAGCCTTCACCATGATGGTGCTTTATTCAGGAACCACCTGCCCGTTCTCCCATCGCTGCCGCTTTGTACTGTTCGAAAAGGGAATGGATTTCGAAATCCGCGATGTGGATCTCTATAACAAGCCCGAAGACATCGCGGTCATGAACCCCTATGGCCAGGTGCCCATTCTGGTCGAGCGTGACCTGATTCTGTACGAGTCGAACATCATCAATGAATACATCGACGAGCGCTTCCCGCATCCGCAACTGATGCCCGGCGACCCGGTGGATCGTGCGCGTGTGCGCCTGTTCCTGCTCAATTTCGAGAAGGAGCTGTTCGTGCATGTCTCCACGCTCGAGAACCGGGCCTCCAAGAGCAACGAGAAGGCGCTGGAGAAGGCACGCTCGCACATTCGCGACCGCCTCACGCAACTGGCGCCCGTGTTCCTCAAGAACAAGTACATGTTGGGCGAGAATTTCTCGATGCTCGACGTGGCCATCGCGCCCCTGCTGTGGCGGCTCGACTACTACGGCATCGACCTCAGCAAGAATGCGGGGCCGCTGCTGAAGTACGCCGAGCGCATTTTTTCGCGACCGGCCTATATTGAAGCGCTGACGCCGTCGGAGAAAGTGATGCGCAAATAGCCCGATGGTCTACGGTTTGAACGATTTTCGCGGCCCTTGCACATGATGATGAACGCTCTCGATTCCTCTTCGACTCGCCCCTACCTGATACGGGCGCTGTACGAGTGGTGCACCGACAATGGACTGACGCCGTACGTGGCGGTGTTGGTCGACGAGTCGGTCCAGGTGCCGCGTGAGTATGTGAAAGACGGCGAAATCGTTCTCAACATCAGCTTTGACGCGACCAGTTCGCTCAAGCTGGGCAACGATTTTATCGAGTTCAAGGCCCGTTTCGCGGGAACCGCGCGCGAGATCATGGTGCCCGTCAGCCGTGTGATTGCGATCTACGCCCGCGAGAACGGGCAAGGAATGGCGTTCCCGGTGTCGGTGCCTGACGGCTCCAGCGACGACACGTCCAAGCTTCCAGGATTGAGCAGCGTGCCCGATGCCACACATTTCGCGCCGGCAGACTTCAAGGTGGTGCAGATCGTGCCGGTCGACAATCCACCGAAAAACGACGATACGGAGCCGCCGCGCCCCCCTGGCGGTGGACGTCCGTCACTCAAGCGTGTGAAGTAGGCGGCGCCAGGGTTTGCGAGGTCGCCGTCGCCGGTAAAATA
>SCRR01000158.1 GCA_004322085.1 Burkholderiaceae bacterium | reverse complement strand
GGGCAATTCCTTGAAGGTGGCGGTCGGCAAGATACGCATGCCGTGTTCGGTGATTACGGGGTCCATGGATTTCCATACCAGATGGACCTGCGCGCCGGGGCAGCGGCAGAACACTTCGTACGGGCCGGTGAGGTCCAGTTGGGTCAGCGCGGGAAAGAGCAGCAGGGCGAAGGTGGTCATCGGTGGTTCCGGTTGATGCAGGCAAGATGATGCACTGGGGGGGCGCGTTCAAGATCCCAGCAGTTGCGCGAAGCGCGCCATATCGACGTTGCCGCCGCTGATGATCACGCCGACGCGCGCGCCCTGCAGCGGCACGCCGCAGTGCCGGGCGCCCGCGAAGCCGAGGCAGCCGGTCGGCTCCACCAGCATCTTCATGCGTTCGGCGAAAAAGCGCATGGCCACTATCAGTTGATCGTCAGTGGCGGTCAGGATGTCGTCCACGTCGCGCCGGATGATGGCAAAGGTGTACTGCCCCAGGAACTGCGTCTGCGCGCCGTCGGCAATGGTTTTAGGAGTGTCGATATGCACGATCTCGCCGCTGCGAAACGACTGCTGGCCATCGTTGCCGGCTTCGGGCTCCACGCCATAGATCTTGCAGCGCGGCGCCAGCGCACGCGCGGCCAGTGCCGAGCCCGACAGCAGGCCGCCACCGCCCAGGCACACGAACAGGTGGTCCAGTTCGCCCACGTCGTCGAACAATTCCTTGGCCGCAGTACCCTGGCCCGCCAGCACGTCGGGGTGGTCATAGGGCGGGATCAGCGTCATGCCGCGCTCGGCCGCGAGCCGCTCGCCGATGGCCTGGCGGTCCTCGGCGAAGCGATCGTAGGTGATGACCTGCGCGCCATAGCCACGTGTCGCCGCGAGCTTGGCGGCGGGCGCGTCCAGCGGCATCAGGATCGCCGCCGGCATGTCCAGGATGCGCGCCGACAGCGCGATGGCCTGCGCGTGGTTGCCCGACGAGAATGCCAGCACCCCAGTCTTGCGCTGCGCGGGCGTGAATTCCGACAGCGCGTTGAAGGCACCGCGGAACTTGAATGCGCCCATGCGCTGGAAGTTCTCGCACTTGAAGTACAGCTGCGCGCCGAGCAGGGCGTCGGCCGTGCGCGAGCGCAGCACCGGGGTGCGGTGCGCGTGGCCGCTCAGCCGGCGCGCCGCGGCAGCGACATCGTCATAGGTGGGGAGTTGCAGTGGGGAGGACATGGTGGGCGGCCGCTTCAACGTTTCTTGCTGCCGAAGATGCCGCCCAGCACGCCGCGGATGATTTCACGCCCGACGGTCGATCCCATGGTGCGTACGGCCGATTTGGCCATGGACTGCGCCAGCCCGTCGCGCTGGCCCCCGCGCGGGCCGGTGGAGCCGAACAGCACATCGCCCAGCCCTCCCAGAATGCCACCGGAGGCACCTTGCTGCGCGGCGCCGGGCTGACCGGTGCTGGCGGGCGCCGAGGCGCTGCGGGCCGCAAGCACCTCGTAGGCCGATTCGCGGTCGACCGCTTTCTCGTAGACGCCGGCCACCAGCGAACCCGCGATCAGTGCCTGGCGCTGCGCAGCCGTGATCGGGCCGATCTGGCTACCCGGCACCAGCACGTAGGCCCGCTCGGTCACGCTGGGGCGGCCCTTGGCGTCCAGCAGGCTCACCAGCGCCTCGCCCACGGCCAGCTCGGTGATGGCCGCCTCGATGTTCAGCCCCGGCTTTGGCCGCATGGTTTGCGCCGTGGCCTTCACGGCCTTCTGGTCGCGCGGCGTGAAGGCGCGCAGCGCGTGCTGCACGCGGTTGCCGAGCTGGGCCAGCACGCTGTCGGGAATGTCCAGCGGGTTCTGCGTCACGAAATACACGCCCACGCCCTTGGAGCGCACCAGCCGCACCACGAGATCAATGCGCTCGACCAGCACCTTGGGTGCTTCGTTGAACAGCAGGTGGGCCTCGTCGAAGAAGAACACCAGCTTCGGTTGCTCCGGATCGCCAATCTCGGGCAGCTGCTCGAACAGCTCCGACAGCAGCCACAGCAGGAAGGTGGCGTACAGGCGCGGCGAGTTCAAAAGCTTGTCGGCCGCCAGGATGTTGATCACGCCCTTGCCGCCCACCGTCTGCATGAAGTCGGCGATATTGAGCATCGGCTCGCCGAAGAATTTCTCGCCACCCTGGCTCCCGATCTGCAGCAGGCCGCGCTGGATCGCGCCCACGCTGGCCGCGCTCACGTTGCCGTACCTGGTAGTGAACTGGCCGGCGTTGTCGCCCACGAACGTAAGCATGGCACGCAGATCCTTCAGGTCGAGCAGCAGCAGGCCGTTGTCGTCGGCGATCCTGAACACCAGGTTCAGCACGCCGGCCTGGGTGTCGTTGAGGTCGAGCATGCGCCCGAGCAGCAGCGGCCCCATGTCGGAGACGGTGGCGCGCACCGGATGGCCCTGCTCGCCGAACACGTCCCACAGCGTGGTGGGACAGGCCAGCGGCTCGGGCGGGGCGATGCCGCGCTCGCGCAGTACGTCGGCCAGCTTGCCTGCAATGCTGCCGGCGTGGCTGATACCCGTCAAGTCGCCCTTCACGTCGGCCATGAACACCGGCACGCCGATTCTGGAGAAACCCTCGGCCATGGTTTGCAGCGTGACCGTCTTGCCGGTCCCGGTTGCTCCCGTGATCAGGCCGTGGCGATTCGCCAGCGCGGGCAGCAACTCGCACAGGGTGGCGGCGTTTTTGGCAATCAGCAGCGGTTCGGCCATGGCGCGGGGTTCCTCCGGTGTGGGCTGTTGAAAAGTAAAATCAGTGGTGTAGATTAAATCAATACCAAAGGATTCTCCGTGTCCGGACACAGTAAATGGGCGAATATCCAGCACCGCAAGGGTCGCCAGGACGAGAAACGCGGAAAAATCTGGACGCGCATCATCCGTGAGATCACCGTTGCGGCACGCGCCGGTGGTGGAGATCTGGGCGCCAACCCGCGCCTGCGCCTGGCCGTCGACAAGGCCAAGGCCGCCAATATGCCGGCCGATCGCATCAAATACAACATCGACAAGGCCACCGGCAATGCCGAAGGGGTGACCTACGAAGAAATCCGCTACGAGGGCTACGGTATCGGTGGCGCCGCCATCATCGTGGACACCATGACCGACAACCGCGTGCGCACCGTGGCCGAAGTGCGCCACACGTTCAGCAAATTTGGCGGCAACATGGGCACCGAAGGCTCGGTGGCTTTCCAGTTCAAACACTGTGGCCAGCTGATTTTTGCGCCCGGAACCTCCGAGGACAAGGTCATGGAGGTGGCGCTCGAGGCCGGCGCCGAGGACGTGATCGCCGACGAAGACGGTGCCATCGAGGTGCTGACGGCCTATACCGACTTCGAAGCTGTGAAGGGCGCGCTGCAGGCTGCCGGACTCAAGCCGGAGGTGGCGGGTGTCACGATGCGCGCCGAGAACACCTTCGACCTTGGCGGCGACGATGCGGTCCGCATGCAAAAACTACTCGATGCGCTGGAAGACCTGGACGACACCCAGGAGGTGTTTCACAACGCCAATATCGACGAGGCGGGCGGCGCATGAAGGTTCTCGTGATCGGCGCTGGTGGCCGTGAGCACGCGCTGGCCTGGAAGCTGGCGCAATCGCCCCGGGTGCAGCAGGTCTACGTGGCGCCGGGCAATGGCGGCATCGCGCTGGATCACCGGCTTGAATGCGTGGACATCACGGACGTCAAGCTTCTGTGCGCATGGGCTGCTGCCAACAAGATAGCGCTCACGGTCGTGGGGCCGGAGGGGCCGCTGGCGGCGGGGGTGGTCGACGAGTTTCGCGCGCACGGCCTGCGCGTGTTCGGCCCGACCCGGGCGGCGGCGCAACTGGAAAGCTCCAAGGCGTTCTCCAAGGCGTTCATGCAGCGCCACGACATCCCCACCGCCGGGTACGAGGTGTTTTCCGACCCGGTGGCGGCGCACGCCTACGTCGAGCAAAAGGGCGCACCGATCGTGGTGAAGGCGGACGGTCTGGCGGCCGGCAAGGGCGTGGTGGTGGCCATGACGGCGCCCGAGGCGCATGCGGCAATCGATTTCATGCTGCGTGACGACACGGGCGTCGCGCACAACGCGGGCGCGGATGGCCAGGCCGTGCCGCGCGTGGTGATCGAGGAGTTCCTGCATGGCGAGGAGGCCAGCTTCATCGTGCTGTGCGACGGCAAGAACGTGACGGCGCTGGCGACGTCGCAGGATCACAAGCGCCTGCTCGATGACGACTTGGGCCCCAACACGGGTGGCATGGGGGCGTATTCGCCCGCGCCGGTCGTGACGGCCGATGTGCACGCGCGCACCATGCGCGAGATCATCTTGCCGACCATCAAGGGCATGGAAAAAGATGGCGTCACCTACACCGGCTTCTTGTACGCCGGGTTGATGATCGACGCCAAAGGGAAACCCAGAACGCTGGAATTCAATTGCCGCCTGGGTGACCCGGAGGCGCAGCCGATCTTGCTGCGGCTGAAATCGGACCTGTTCGAGATCCTGTGGGCCGCGACCGAGCCCGGCCTGCATGGTCGGCTGGACCAGGTCGATCTGCAGTGGGACCGGCGCACGGCGCTTGGCGTGGTGCTGGCTGCGCATGGCTATCCGGCCAACCCCCGCCAGGGCGACGCCATCACCGGGCTGCTTGAGGAAGCCGGCGACGCCGTGGTGTTCCACGCCGGCACCGCGCTAACGGACGGCGTGCTGCGTACCTCGGGTGGCCGGGTCCTGTGCGTGACGGCGCTGGGCGACAACATCAGGCTGGCGCAGCAGCGCGCCTACGAGGTGGCGCGCAGCATCTCGTTCGAGGGTATGCAATACCGCCGCGACATTGGCCATCGGGCGGTCAAATGATGAAGCACAGCGAAGAAACCGTCCTTGCGGTACGGGCCTATCTGCTGGAATTGCAGCAAAGCATCACGTCGCGCATCGCGGCGCTGGACGGTGCGTCCTTTCTCACCGACGCTTGGGGAAAACCCCCGGGCGAGTTGTTGCAGGGCTCGGGTATCACGCAGATTCTGGAGGACGGGCGCGTGTTCGAGCGTGCCGGCTGTGGCTTCTCGCATGTCACGGGGCCGCGGCTGCCGCCCGCGGCGACGCAGCACCGGCCCGAGCTGGCTGGCGCGCCCTTCGAGGCGCTGGGCGTGTCGCTGGTGTTCCATCCTCGCAATCCCTATGTCCCGACCGTGCACATGAATGTGCGCATGCTGGCCGCGGAGATTCCCGGCCAGGCGCCCGTGTGCTGGTTCGGTGGCGGCATGGACTTGACGCCGTTCTATGGCTTCGAGGAAGACGCGGCGCATTTCCACCAAGCCTGCAAGGCCGCGCTGCAGCCGTTCGGTGATGACAAATACCCGCGCTTCAAGGCGTGGTGCGACGAGTATTTTTTCTTGAAACACCGGGGCGAGGCGCGCGGCGTGGGTGGTGTGTTTTTCGACGACTTTGCCGAGCTCGGTTTCGAACGCAGCCTGGCCATGATGCAGTCGGTCGGTTCCGCTTTCCTGGACGCCTACCAGCCCATCGTCGAGCGCCGCATGGACACGCCGTATGGCGAACGCGAGCGCAACTTTCAGCTGTACCGGCGCGGGCGCTATGTCGAGTTCAACCTGGTGTGGGACCGCGGTACGCATTTCGGGCTGCAATCGGGCGGCCGCGCCGAATCGATCCTGCTGTCGATGCCGCCGTTGGCGAGCTGGAGCTACCAGCACCAAGTCGAGCCTGGTTCGCCCGAAGAGGCTTTATACACGCGCTACCTGCCGCGACGGGAGTGGGTTTGAGCATGCGCGCGCGCCGTGTCGGCATGTTCGGCGGTGCGTTCGATCCGCCCCATAACGGCCACGTTGCGCTGGTGCAGGCCGCACTGGCGCAATTGCGGCTCGACGAGTTGCGCGTCGTTCCGACCGGGCACGCCTGGCACAAGCCCAGGCCGCTGAGCCCCGCATCCTATCGTCTGGCGATGTGCGAGCTGGCCTTTGGCGCGCTGCCCGGCGTGGTGGTGGACGACCGGGAAACGCGGCGCGCCGGCCCTACCTACACGATCGACACGCTGCGTGAACTGGCGGCAGAGCAGCCGGGCGCCCAGTTGTATCTGGTCATGGGCGCCGACCAGGCGCGCGCGCTGCCCACATGGCATCGGTGGCAGGATCTTTTGCAGATTACTATCATTTCAATAGCTGAACGTCAAGAACCGGTAACGGCTGAAGCCGGATTTGATTCAAACAATTTTCCGCAGGGGCGGTTTGAACCGCTGCAGCTGCCCCTGATGCCGGTCAGCGCCACTGAGGTCCGCGCGCTGGCCGCCAGGCCTCACAATGCGGGCCGCGGGATTGCCCAGCTGGTTCCCGCCGCCGTTGCACGCTATATTGAACAACATCACCTCTACCTTGCTCCTTGATGACCACCGAAACCACCGCCAGAAAAGAAACCCAGAAACTCCAGCGCGCCATCGTCGATGGCCTGGAGGATGTGAAGGCACAGGACCTGCAGGTATTCAACACGGAGCACCTTTCAGCGTTGTTTGAACGCGTCATCATTGCGTCCGGCAGCTCCAACCGCCAGACCAAGGCGCTGGCCAGCAGCGTGCGCGACGCCGTGCGCGACGCCGGTTTTCCCAAACCGCGCATGGAGGGCGAGGCCAACGGCGAATGGATCATCGTGGACTGCGGGCGCGCCGTGGTGCATGTCATGCAGCCCGGCATCCGTGCCTACTACAACCTCGAAGAGATCTGGGGCGGCACCCCGGTTCGGTTGAAGTTCGGCGCTGCCAGGCCGGAGGTGGCGCCCGCCGCCAAGTCGGTGACCAAGCCCGGCGCCAAAAAATCCGTCGCGAAGAAATCTGAGCTAAAAGTGGCTCCAGCCCCTACCAAGCCAGGGAAGTCTGCTATACAAAAGATAGTTAAAGAGGAAACCTCTCCGTCGCTGCGGCGCTCGTCCGCCGTCAAAACGGCGGCCAGGGCTGCCAAGACCGCGGCCGAAATGTCGGCCAAGGTGCCGCCCAAGGCAGCGGTGCGATCGCGCGCCAAACCGGCCGCCAAGAGAGCGCCCGCGCGCAAGGCCTGAGGCCGGGCCGGCGCGCCTGTCGTCATGAAGCTGGTGATCGTGGCCGTTGGCCAGCGCCTGCCCGAGTGGGCGCAGACGGCCTGCGACGACTACGCCAAGCGTTTTCCGCCGGACTGCAAGGTCGAGATCAAAACAGTCAAGACCGAGCCGCGCGGCTCCAGGACACTGGAAACTCTTTATGCGGCCGAGCGCGAGCGCATCCAGGCGGCGATCCAGTCCAGTACCGGTAAGGGAACTCGCGTGGTGGCGCTGGACGAGCACGGCAGTACGGTCACGACGGCGGCGCTGGCCGGCAAACTCAGGCAGTGGCAGCAGGGCGGCGTTGACGTTGCCTTGGTGATTGGCGGACCCGACGGATTGGAGCCGGCATTCAAACAGGGTGCCCACGAGCGCATCCGTTTGTCGGATCTGACGCTGCCGCATGCATTGGCGCGCGTGTTGCTGATCGAGCAGATTTACCGCGCGTGGTCGATCAACGCGGGGCATCCCTACCATCGTGAGTGATTTCATCTACCTCGCCTCGCAGAGTCCGCGCCGCAGCCAGTTGCTGGCGCAGATGGGGGTGCGCTTCGAACTCCTGCTGCCCGACGCCGATGAGGACGCCGAGGCTCTCGAAGCCGTCGCGCCCAATGAGGCGCCCGCCACCTACGTCCAGCGCGTCACGGGCCTGAAGCTCGATGCCGCGCTGGCGCGCCTGCAACGCCGCAGCCTGCCACCCGCGCCTGTCCTGTGTTGCGACACCACGGTGGCGCTGGGCCGCACCATCTACGGCAAGCCGACGGACGAGCGCGATGCGCGGCGCATGCTGCGCGAGTTATCTAGCACCACGCATCGCGTGCTGAGCGCCGTCGCGGCGCAGCTTGGCCGCAAGCGGCTGGGTGCGCTGAGCCAGTCGCACGTGACGTTTGCCACGCTGACGCCGAGCCAGATCGCACGCTATGTCGCCAGCGGCGAGCCACTCGGCAAGGCGGGGGCCTATGCGGTGCAGGGCCGGGCAGGCATGTTCATCTCCCGTCTCAGCGGCAGTTATTCTGGCATCATGGGACTGCCGATGTTCGAGACGGCGCAACTCCTCAAGGCCCTTGGCCTGCCATGCAACAAGACATCCTGATCAACTGGTCACCCCAGGAAACCCGCGTGGCCGTGGTGGAAAACAATGCCGTGCAGGAGTTGCACGTGGAGCGCACGCTGGAGCGTGGTCGTGTCAGCAACGTGTACCTGGGCAAGGTCGTGCGCGTGCTGCCGGGTATGCAATCGGCCTTCATCGATATCGGACTGGAGCGCGCCGCCTTCCTGCACGTGGCCGATGTCTGGCACCGCCAGCCCGATGGAGAACCACCGCTGATCGCGCGCAACGCTCAGCCGCTGGTGCCGATTGAAAGGCAGGTGTTCGAGGGCCAGGCACTGATGGTGCAAGTCATCAAGGACCCGATCGGCAGCAAGGGCGCGCGGCTGTCCACCCAGATCAGCATCGCCGGCCGGCTACTGGTGTTTCTGCCGCAGGACGACCATGTGGGTGTGTCGCAGAAAATTCCGTCAACGCAGCGCGATGCCTTGCGCGCGCGCTTGCACGCGCTCGTGGGCGAGTCTGGCGGCGGTTTCATCCTGCGCACCAACGGCGAAGACGCCAGCGACGCCGAACTGGCGGAGGACATCGCCTACCTGCGCAAGACCTGGGCCCGCATCAAGGCCGCGTCGCTCCAGTTGCCGCCGCCGTCACTGCTGCACCAGGATCTCAATCTGCTGCAGCGCGTGCTGCGCGA
>SCRR01000157.1 GCA_004322085.1 Burkholderiaceae bacterium | reverse complement strand
GCGCGAGCAGCGCCACACTGCCGAACGGGCGATGCGTGCTGATGGCCGGGTGCGCCCTGCCCCATTGCCATGACGCCACGTCGCTGCCATACAGGGCCTGCAGCCGGTCGAGCGCGCGCGCCAGCGCAGCGCCTGATTGCGCCTGGCAGGTTTGCGGCGCGCACCACCACGCATCGTCGTGCAGCATCACCTCCTCCACCGTCGCGCGGAAGTTGCGTTTGCCGTACATCGCGGCAAAGCGCGCCGGCCCCAGCCTGGGTGCAATCAGGCCGCGGGTGAGTTCGTCGGCCCACACCGCAAAGATCAGCGGCGCCGGACTGTCGGCCCGCATCGTGCCGTCGAAGGTTTTCAGTTGCTGCTGCGCCGCTGCGGCCAGCGGATGGGTCGAGGCCGCCTTTTGCAGGTAAGGCAGCAGTGTCTGCGTGGCCAGCGACAACTGGTCGCCCTGGATCTTCTGCATGCTGGCCAGATCATGCTTCGATGTGGCGGCCAGCATCTGTTCGATGCGATCAAAGCGGTACGGCACGGTCCAGTCCTGCCCCATGAAGTACCGATAGCCGGGCGGCGTGATGCGCTGGTTGGCCGTGGCATACCAGCCCTTGGCATCGATCTGCGCCGCGCTGGCCTGCGGCGTTGCACCGGCGGGTATCCAGCCCGCCCAATCGTATTTGGCGAGCCAGCCGGGCGACGGCGCGACGCCCATGATGTCGTTGTCCGGGCGGCGCAGCGGCACCCTGCCGACGGCTTTGTAGGCCACATTGCCGTCGACATCGGCCATCACCACGTTTTGCATGGGCGAGTGGTAGTCGGCGTTGGCGCGCAGCAGATCGTCGACCGACTCGGCCTCGTTCGTCTTCAGGCCCGCGACCACCGTGTGGTTGTCGGCGTCCAGCGCGCTCCAGCGCAGCGCCACCGCGTATTTGTCCAGATCCAGCAGCCCGGCATAGGCCTTTTGTGCGTCGCTGAGCACCGGCCCGTGCCGGGTCTCTCGCACCACTATCGCGATGTCAGGCTGGTTCTTGACCTTGATAATTTCCTTGCGGGTCTTGAAGTCGGCCCAGACCATGCGGCCGTCCACATCCGGTGTGCGGTACTGCGCCGGGTTCGCCGGGTTGATCTGCTCCAGGTACAAATCCTGCACGTCCGGGCCGGTATTTGTGAAACCCCAGGCCACCTTGTCGGTGCGGCCCAGCACCACAAAGGGCAGGCCCGGCAGTGTTGCCCCAATGACGTTCACCCCCGGTGCCTGCAACGCGGCAAAGTACCAGATGGCCGGCGCGCTCAAACCCAGATGCGGGTCGTTCGCGAGCAGCGGCTTGCCACTGACGGTGTGCGTGCCTGCCACCACCCAGTCGTTGCTCCCCTTGCCTTCGACGGTGCCGGCGCTTTGCGAGAAATCAGCGGCCCATTGCTGCAGGTTCGCCGAGAAATTTGAACCAAAAAGGCCTGTTGCCCTTATTGGTTCTTGGTTTTCAGCTACTGATTTCGTAGTCTGTGGCGGCGCGCGTCGGTATACGCCGAGGTCGGCATACAACTTTGCAAGGTCTGTTCTGGAGGCTGGTGGCTCACCGGGATAGGGGGGGAAAAGTTGCCACAACCGCTCGGTACTCAGCACTTTCGCAGCCGACAGACGCGCAAACTCGGTGCCCCAGTTGCCACCCAGATCGAGCGCCATCATGATGGCCCAGCCCACGCTGTCCTCGGGGGTCCAGGCGGGTCCCGACTTGCCACCCGGATGGACACCCAGAATCTGGAACTCGGGGCTGAGCGCCTGCGAGTTGCTCGCGTAAAAGGCATTGATGCCATCGCTGTAGGCTTGCAGCGATTCTTTCGCGTCCGCAGGCAGCCCCGCCCACTGGGCCTGGGCGGCACGCATGATGCCGAGCGTACGCAGCAGCTTGTCGGTTTCCAGCGTTGCCGGGCCGAGCACTTCGGACAACTCGCCGTGCATGACGCGGCGGTTGAACTCCAGCTGCCAGCCACGCTCCTGCGCGTGCACGTAGCCGAGTGCAAACCAGGCGTCGCGCATCGACCGGGCCTTGATGTGGGTCACATCGGCGCCGTCGCGCTGCACCGTCACGGCACTGGCTAACCCCGGGGTTTTCAGCGTGCCGTCCCGTTGCGGAAAGCTTCGCTCCACGTAAATGCCGGCCACCGCAATCAACAGAACCAGCAAGCCAAGCAGAGCCCAGCCCAAGCGTTTCAACCAGGTCATCGGGAACCTCTGGGAAGCGGTTTAAATCAGGCCCGCGTGCCGCTGCGCGCCAGCGCCACAATGCCAGCCGACATGTGAAAGGCGACGGTGGGCACCGTGAAGTCGCTGAACGGTGCCCCCAGCGCCATCTCGCCCGCACCCAGCAACACACACTCCTGGCGGCGCAGCGCCAACTCAGTGGGCGCAGCGTCCACGCCATTGGAGCCAAAGCGCACCCAGGTACCGTAGCTGCTCACGTCCGTCAGCACAAAGGCACCCTGGCGCCATTCAATTTTGGCGTGCATGCGCGACACGCGCGGATCATTGATCACAAAGTCGGCCTCGGCCACACGCCCGATGTAGATGGGCAGGTCCGATGCGTTGAATGAAGCATTGACGTCCAGCCACGATAAATCGATCTGGCCGGGGGCCGTGTTGCCGGCCGGAGCCGTTTGTTCGAGGACGCCCGATACGGTCAGGAAATCCGTTGCCACCTCGGTCTGCCATTCGATGCGGTAGATCACCCGCGATTCGGCCTTGCCCTTGAGGTTGATCGCGCCCAGGCTGCGAAAGCGGACGTCCTTTGGTGACAGGCCCATCACGGCGGTGTCGGTTGCCCAGATCTGATCGGCGCCCGACATGTCGCTGAGCCGCGATGCCACATTCACGGCGTCGCCATAGCAGTCGCCGTTGACCTCGACAATTTCTCCGCATGCCACTCCGACCTGCAAGCGCATGCGCAGATTGGCGGGCCAGCTCTGGACGCGCTTTTGATGCACACGCTGCATTTCCACCACCGCGGCAATGGCCTGGCTGCTGACGGGGAACACCGCCAGCACGCCGTCGCCAAGCATCTTCACGACCCGGCCCGAATGTGCCCGGCACACCTCTCCAATCCACTCCGTCAAGCGAGTGATCGCCTGGGTGGCCTTGGCGTTACCCAGCGTTTCGAAAACGCCGGTACTCCCGGTCAAATCAGCAAAAACGACGGTGGTTGGGGCATCCATGCAATGGACAAAGCGCAGTTCGGTTGATTTGGTTATTGAGTTAGTTTATGGCATTAAGGCTGGG
>SCRR01000156.1 GCA_004322085.1 Burkholderiaceae bacterium | reverse complement strand
TTACTACGGACTCGGTGTTACCGAACACAGCCAGGGTTCGACGGCAGTGATTGCGCTCGCCAACCTGGCAATGGCCACGGGAAATCTGGGACGAGAAGGGGTGGGCCTGAATCCGTTGCGCGGTCAGAACAACGTCCAGGGATCGTGCGATATGGGCTCTTTCCCGCACGAGCTCACAGGCTATCGCCATGTCGCCAACAACGATGTGCGCACTTCCTTCGAGCAGGCCTGGGGCGTGGAAATCAATCCCGAGCCGGGCTTGCGCATCCCGAACATGTTCGACGCCGCAGTGGCAGGAACCTTCAAGGGGCTGTACTGCCAGGGTGAGGACATCGTCCAGTCCGACCCCGATACGCAGCACGTGGCGGCGGCGCTGCTGGCCATGGAATGCATCGTCATCCAGGACATCTTCCTCAACGAGACCGCCAAGTATGCGCATGTGTTCCTGCCGGGATCGACTTTTCTGGAAAAGGACGGCACCTTCACGAACGCTGAGCGGCGCGTCTCACGGGTGCGCAAGGTTGTGGAGCCCCAGGGCGGTTACTCCGACTGGGAGGTCACGGTCAAGCTCGCCAACGCGCTGGGTTATCCGATGCACTACACACACCCGTCGGAGATCATGGATGAAATTGCAGCGCTGACGCCTACCTTTGCAGGCGTGAGTTTCGACAAGATCGACCGCCTGGGGGGCAGCGTGCAGTGGCCATGCAACGCCGCGATGCCTGACGGCACGCCAACCATGCACGTTGGCACGTTTGTGCGCGGCAAGGGCAAGTTCATCATCACCCAGTACGTTGCATCGGACGAAAAGGTGACGCGCAAATTTCCCCTGCTGCTGACGACTGGGCGAATCCTGTACCAATACAACGTGGGCGCGCAAACGCGGCGTACGCCAAATACCGAATGGCACAGCGAGGACTTGCTGGAAATTCACCCGCACGACGCCGAGGAGCGTGGTATCCGGCATGGCGACTGGGTAGGGATCCAGAGCCGCGCGGGGGACACCGTGCTGCATGCCGACGTGACCGAGCGCGTCAAACCCGGCGTGGTCTACACCACCTTCCATTTCCCTGAATCGGGGGCCAACGTGATCACGACAGACGGCTCCGATTGGGCCACGAATTGCCCCGAATACAAGGTAACTGCAGTACAAGTGGCACGGGTGATGCAGCCATCTGTGTGGCAGGCTGAGTACAGCCGCTTTACGCGCGTCCAGGAGGACTTGCTGCGGGCCAGTAGCGATGCCGGCCACGAATTTGCGGCCAAGTGAGGGGCTCGCCGTGAAACCCGATGACGCCTTGCTCGTGCGCGGCGGTGCCACCCGGCACTGCGTGCACGGTATGCGCGCGGGGCAATCGTCCGATGGGTGTGACTGGGTGGCCGACGAGGTGGCGGTGGCGCTTGAGTTCAATGGCATCGCCCATGCGGTGATGCTTGCCACACCGCTTGACCTGGAAGATTTTGCGCTGGGCTTCTCGCTCAGCGAAGGCATCCTCGCCAACCGCGCCGAGTTGTATGACGTGGAGCAGGTTGAAAGCAGGCTTGGCATTACGCTCAAGCTGGAAGTCGCCGGCGCCGCTTTTGCGCGCTTGAAGGATAGACGCCGATCCATGGCGGGGCGCACGGGCTGCGGTCTGTGCGGTGCCGAAAGCCTGAGCCACGTGACGCGTGTGCTGCCGACATTGCCTGACGGCGTACCTTTGTATCGGCGAGCGGTTGTGCGGGCCATGCGCGAGTTGCCGGCCTTGCAAACCCTGCAGCATGCGACGGGCGCCGTGCATGCCGCAGCGTGGTGCTCACACAGCGGCGAGATCAATCTCCTGCGCGAGGATGTCGGTCGCCACAACGCCCTGGACAAGCTAATTGGCGGCATGGCGGCCACGCGCCTGCCCGAAACCTCAAGCGGCTTCATTGTGGTGACGAGCCGGGCCAGCTTCGAAATGGTTCAGAAGACGGTCGCCGCGGGCGTCCCGTTGCTGGCCGCGATATCTGCACCCACGTCGCTCGCGATCAGCACCGCTCAAGCAGCCCGGCTTGCGTTGATCGGCTTCGCCCGAGGCGATGACATGGTCGTTTATGCCCATCCTGAGCGCCTTGCGCTCGAAACCTGGAGCGCGAATAGCGTATGCAAGTCGACAACCTGATCCGCATGGCCAACCAGATAGGCGCCTTTTTCGAGGCCATGCCGAATCGTCCCGAGGCGCTTGAAAACCTTGCTTTGCACATCAAGAAATTCTGGGAGCCAGGAATGCGCAGCGCGTTGCTGGATCACTTGGATCGTGCCGGCGACGCCGGACTGAGCCGCATGGCCGCGGAGGCCATCCGTCTGCACCGAGGTCACTTGCGCTGATTCGAGCGCAGTTCAACCACTTTTTTAGGGACCCTCCTCCCATGGAAAATCGACCCCCTCTGCCTCCGTTTACCTTCGAGACCGCCACCCAAAAGGTGCGTTTGGCCGAGGACGCCTGGAATGGCAGGGACCCGAACCGGGTCGTGCTGGGCTATAGCGAGGACACGCGCTGGCGCAATCGTGCCGAATTTGTGGCCGGCCGCGCCGCGGCGCTGGCTTTCCTCGTGCGCAAGTGGAACCGCGAACTCGATTACCGGCTCATCAAGGAGGTTTGGGCCTTTGGTGGCCCGCGTATCGCCGTGCGCTTTGCCTACGAATGGCATGACGACTCGGGCCACTGGTTCCGTAGCTATGGCAACGAGAACTGGCTGTTCAACGAGGCCGGCTTGTTGACGCATCGTCACGCAAGCATCAACGACCTGCCGATCAACGAGAGTGAGCGTAAATTCTCTTGGCCGCTGGGTCGTCGTCCGGACGACCACCCGGGATTGAGCGATCTAGGACTCTGACGCTGCGCCCGCGGGCGACGTGTCACGTCCCGGCGATGCCCAGCCGCTGGCTCAGGCGGCCACCACTGCGCTTTTACCTGGCAAACAGTTGGGATGGATCGGCAAAGGCCTTGAACTCGATGGCGTTGCCACAGGGGTCGAGGAAAAACATCGTCGCCTGCTCGCCCACCTGCCCCTGGAACCGGATGTGCGGCTCGATCACGAAGCGGGTACCGGCGGCGCGCAGCTTGTCGGCGAGCGCGTTCCACTCGGCCATCGGCAGCACCAGGCCGAAGTGGCGCACCGGCACGTTGTCGCCGTCCACCGCGCTGGTGTTGTGATGGCCAGCTTCGCCGGGCGACAGGTGGGCCACGATTTGATGGCCATGGAAATCGAAATCGACCCAGTCTTGCGAGGAACGCCCCTCGGGGCAACCTAACAGGTCGCCATAAAAGGCGCGCGCCGCAGCCAGCGAAGTGACCGGAAAGGCGAGGTGAAACGGATACAACGAGGACATTTTTTCTCCAGACGGCGACGCCAGACGCAGGCGTTCCGCCCAGTTTAGCGCGTCAGCAAATTTTACGGACAGCGTCTATAGTGACCCTTGCAATTCTCCGGGGTCGTGCGCACCGGCAAGGCCCATGCCGCTCCACCACGCATCACATACAAGGGCACCTACCGTGAATACTTCCACCGATCCCACGCGCTTTGGCAGCGGGCAAGCCGTACGCCGGCTCGAAGACGAAGGCCTGCTCACTGGCAAGGGCCGCTATGCCGACGATCTGATGCCCGCGAATCGCGCTTACCTCTATTTTGTGCGTTCACCTTATCCGCATGCGCGCATCGTCTCCACCGATGTGGTGTCCGCGCGTGCCATGCCAGGTGTGCTGCAGGTGCTGACCGGTGCCGACCTTGCGGCCGCGGGTGTCCAGCCGATTCCCGGGGTGGCTGGCTTTGTGCGCGCCGACGGCTCGGCCGGGGCCACACCGCCACACCGCGCGCTGGCGCATGAGCGCGTGCGCTTTGTCGGTGAGGCCGTTGCCGCTGTGGTGGCGCAAACCCTGCAGCAGGCGCGCGACGCCGCCGAGGCGATCGTCGTGGACTATGAGGAGCTGCCCATGGTGGTGAATCTGGCAGACGCCACGGCACCGGGTGCGCCCGTGCTGTGCGATGCAGCGCCCGACAACATCTCTGCCGAAATGCGCCATGGTGACGTGGCCGCCACAGCGGCCGCTTTTGCCAGGGCCGCGCACGTCGTGACGCTGGACGTGACGAACCAGCGGGTCGCCGGGCTGACGCTGGAGCCGCGCACCGTGCTGGCAAGCTTTGACGCGGCCAGTGGGCGGCTGACGGTCCACCTGAGCACGCAAATGCCCTCGGGCGCACGCGACACGATCAGCGATGCGCTGGGCCTGGCGCATGACCAGGTGCGCGTACTGGTTGGGGACGTGGGCGGCGGTTTCGGGATGAAGACGGGCGCCTACCCCGAAGACGTGGTGGCGGCCTACTGCGCCCGCACGCTGAAATGTGCGGTGAAGTGGGCCGCCGAGCGTGGCGAAGAATTCCTCTCGAGCCGGCACGGCCGGGACCTGCAAAGCCACAGCGAACTGGCACTCGACAAAAACGGCAGGATCCTCGCCCTTCGTATCGCATCACTTGCCAACGTGGGTGCCTATCCCACCGTCGTTGGCGTCGCGATCCAGTTGTTGATTGGCCCCTGGGTGCAGACCAGTGTGTACGACATCCAGACCATCGACTTCGATTTCAAGGCGGTCATGACCAACACCGCGCCGACCGGGGCCTACCGCGGTGCGGGCCGGCCCGAGGCGATTTTCAATATGGAGCGCTTGATGGACGAGGCGGCGCGCCAGACCGGTATCGACCGCATCACGCTGCGCCGGCGCAACTTCATCCGGCCTGAACAAATGCCGTACAAGAACCCGATGGAGCAGACCTATGACACCGGCAAATTCGAGCATGTCATGGACCAGGGACTGGCGCTGGCCGACTGGGACGGTTTTGCGGCGCGTGCAGCCGAATCGAAGGGGCGCGGCAAACTGCGCGGCCTGGGGATCTCGACGTTTCTGGAGTGGACCGGTGGCAATGTGTTCGAGGAGCGCGTCACAGTCTGCGTCCAGGGAGATGGCATCATCGAGGTCTACTCGGCGGTGAATGCCATGGGCCAGGGCATTGCCACCTCGCTCGCACAGCTGGTGGTCGATGCGTTCGGTGTACCGATCGAGCGCGTGCGCGTGGTGTTGGGCGATACCGACCGCGGCGATGGTTTTGGCAGCGCCGGCTCGCGCTCGTTGTTTACCGGCGGCTCGGCCATGCGCGTGGGTGCAGACCGCACCATCGAGAAGGCCAAAGAGCTCGCCGCCAAGGAACTCGAGGCCGCCGCCGAAGATATTCAATACGCCAATGGCAGTTTCAAGGTGGTGGGTACGGATCTGGGCATCGACCTGTTTGCGCTGGCGGCGCGGCAACCCGGGCAGCGCATCTTCATGGATTCCACCAGCAGCGTGGCCGGACCGACCTGGCCGAACGGCTGCCATGTGAGCGAAGTTGAAATTGACCCACAGACCGGGTCGGTTGCCGTGGTGGCCTATACGTCGGTCAACGACGTGGGGCGCGTCGTGAATCCGATGATCGTGCGCGGCCAGCTCGACGGTGGCGCGGTGCAAGGCATCGGCCAGGCGCTCTACGAGCATGTGGTGTATGACCGCGAGACTGGCCAGTTGCTGACGGGCAGCCTGATGGACTATTGCGCGCCGCGCGCCGATGACTTGCCGGCCCTGCGCCATGAGCTGGACCAATCCTCGCCTTGCCTGAACAATGCGCTGGGCGTCAAGGGCGTCGGTGAGCTCGGCACCATCGGCGCCGCACCCAGCGTGGTCAACGCGGTGGCCGATGCGCTGGCACGCCATGGCTTGTCGCACCTGTCCAGCCGGGTGCAGATGCCAATCTCGTCTGCGCGGCTGTGGCAGTTGATGCAGGGCGTGGCCTGATCTTTAGAAGAAAACGGGCTGTAGCCCTTATCCACATTGGATAGTTGACTATAAAAACAGTAGTTTAACGTTTGACACTCTGATCACCCGATCACCTCATGACCAGCCCGCCGTCGACGAACAGGGTCTGCCCGGTCATGAAGCGGCTCCAGTCCGACGCCAGAAACAGCACCGGTCCCGCTACATCCTCGGGTGTTGCAATCCGGCGCAGCGGCGTCTGCGCAGCGATCATGTCTTTCACCTCTTCGCGGGTCGCGCGGCTCGCGGCCGTGGGATACACCAGCCCCGGTGCCACACAATTGACGCGAATGCCCAGCGGGCCGAGTTCGGCCGCCAGGTTGCGGCTGAATCCGATCAGGGCGGACTTGGCGGTCGTGTAGTCGTGGTAGGGCACCGTGGGGCGCTCCACCAAGTCGCTCACCATGTTGACGATACTGCCCTGGCTGCGCTTTCTGAAATGCGGCAGCACGGCCTGGCAGACGTTGAAGGTCGAGCGCAGTGCGCCGTCGAGCTGGCGTTGGTAGTCGGCCCAGCCCAGCTCCCAGAACAGGCCGCGCTGTTCGGGGTCGAAGCGGTAAGCCGCAAAGGCGTTGTTGACCAGCACATCGATCTTTCCCATCTCGTGCAGCACGCTCTCGACCATGCCGTTCACGGCCGGTGCGCACGTCACATCGGCCTGAATCGGCCAGGCATCACCGCCCCCTTGTTTGCAGGCGTCGACCACCTCGGTGGCGGCCTCTGAGTTCTGCAGATAGTTGACCGCCACCATCGCCCCTTCCCGGGCAAAGGCGCGCGCGATGGCGGCGCCGATGCCCCGGCCGGCGCCCGTGACCAAGATGACTTTGCCCTTGAAGTCCATGACGACGCTCGTCCTTATTTTTGCGGCAGCAGGTCTTGCCGGATCACATCGGAAGCCCGGAAGTCGTGCTGGGTGATGCCCAGTTTCTTGTAAGTGTCAGCGGCCTTTTGCATGACCGCCATGTCGAAGGCGCCCAGGCCATGGGCCCGGGTCGTGGCCGACACGCTCGACAGGTTGCGCATCTGGATCACCTCGCGGTTGATTGCCGGGTCCTGGCCGTCGATGGCGCGTTTGACGGCCAGGGCCGCGGCTTCGTCCGGGTTCTGGATCATCCAGGCGGCGCTGTCGCGGTACGCGGCCAGAAAGCGCCGCAACAGTTCCTTCTTGTTCTGGTAGGTGTCTTCGGTGACCACGAACATGTCGCTGGGGATGTTCAGGTAGTCGCTGACGTTCATGACGTTGACGTCGCCCAAACCCTTTTGCCGGCCCACCAGCAAACCGGTATCGGTGGCGGCGGTCGCATCCACCTGGCCCTGCAGCAGCGGCGCAAAATTCAGCAGGCCGGTGACCACGATCGTGACATCCGACTCGCTCAGGCCAGCCTGGTGCAGCAACACCAGCAGGGCCTGGCGCGTTCCGCTGGACAGGCTGTAGACGCCAATTTTCTTGCCCTTCAGGTCGGCGGGTTTGGTGATATGGCTGCCCTTGAGCGAGACCACGTTGAACACGTTTTGCGGGTAGATGTCATAGATCGCGCGCAGTTTCGCGCCCTTGTCCAGTGCGGCAAAAAAGGAGCCCGGATCGGTGAAGGCCACCATGGCCTGCCCCGTCAGCATGTTGCGGATGGCGTCGCCGCCGCCCGCGCCCGGCACATAGGCCAGCTCCAGTCCGCGCGCCTTGAAGAAGCCTTTGTCCGGCTCCACCAGCAAGTTGGTGATTTCGGTGATGGGTTGGCTCCAGCCGGCAACCGTGATCTTGTCGGCATTGGCCGCGTGGCTGATACCCGTCGCGCCGAGCGAGACGACGGTGGCGGCGACCAGTGCGAGCAGGTGCCGTGTGATGGATGACTTCATGGATTATTCCTTTTCTCTGTTTTTAAAATGAGGCGAGAGCAGCAGCCATTCCACCGCTATCGCCAGTTGATAGATCAGCAAACCCAGCACCGTGATGATCAGCAGCACGGCGAACATGAGGGGCGTGTCCATCATTCCCTGCGAGGCGATGATCAGCGCTCCCAGGCCCTTGCTGCCGCCAATGAATTCGCCGACCACCGCGCCCACCAGGGCCAGCACCACGGCCACCCGAAAGCCCGCCATGATGCCGGGCAGCCCTGAGGGAATCTTCAGGCGCAGCAGGGTTTGCAGGCGCGTCGCTCCCAGCATCCGGAACAGCTCGCGTTTTTGCGGGTCGACCTGCTGCAGACTGGTCAAGGTGTTTTCCATCAGTGGAAAAAAGCAGATCAGCGCCGTGATCACTACGGTCGATTGCATGCCGAAGCCAAACCAGACAATGAACAGCGGCGCCAACGCCAGTTTGGGGACCACCTGGCTGGTGACCACATAGGGATATAAAAGTCGCCGCAAGAATTCGGACTCGCCCATC
>SCRR01000155.1 GCA_004322085.1 Burkholderiaceae bacterium | reverse complement strand
GTTGGGAATGCAGCGCAGGAACGCGATGTCGTACGCGCCCGCGTGCGTCGCACCGTCGGCGCCCACAATCCCGGCACGGTCCAGCGCGAACACGACCGGCAGGTTCTGGATCGCCACGTCATGAATCAACTGGTCGTAGCCGCGCTGCAGGAAAGTCGAGTAAATCGCCAGCACGGGCTTAAGCCCCTCGCAGGCGAGTCCGGCCGCGAACGTCACCGAATGCTGCTCGGCAATGCCCACATCGTAGTAGCGGCCGGGAAAACGCTTTTCGAACTCGACCAGGCCCGAGCCTTCACGCATGGCCGGCGTGATGCCGACCAGCCGCGGGTCCTTTTCCGCCATGTCGCACAGCCACTGGCCGAACACCTGGGTGAAGGTCTGGCGCGCCGGCGTACTAGGCTTTTGCAGCCCGACCGCCGGGTCGAACTTGCCGGGTCCGTGGTAGGCCACCGGATCGGCTTCGGCCAGCTTGTAGCCCTGGCCCTTGCGGGTCACCACATGCAGGAACTGTGGCCCTTTGAGATTCTTGATATTTTCCAGCGTGGGAATCAGCGCGTCGAGGTCGTGCCCGTCGATCGGCCCGATGTAGTTGAAGCCGAACTGCTCGAACAGCGTGGCTGGTACCACCATGCCCTTGGCGTGCTGCTCCAGCCGCTTGGCCAACTCGAACAGCGGGGGCGCGGCGCGCAGCACCTGCTTGCCGACATTCTTGGCCGCGTCGTAGAAACGCCCGCTCATCAACTGCGCCAGGTAGCGGTTCAGCGCGCCGACCGGCGGACTGATGCTCATGTCGTTGTCGTTCAGGATCACCAGCAGATTGCAGTCCGACACCCCCGCGTTGTTGAGCGCCTCGAAGGCCATGCCGGCGCTCATGGCGCCGTCGCCGATGATGGCCACCGCATGGCGATCCTCGCCCTTTTGCTTGGCCGCCAGCGCCATGCCCAGCGCCGCCGAGATCGAGGTGCTCGAATGCGCGGTGCCGAAGGTGTCGTACTCGCTCTCGGCGCGCTGCGGAAAGCCCGACAGGCCGCCGAGCTGGCGCAGCGTATTCATGCGTTCACGCCGGCCCGTCAGGATCTTGTGCGGATAGGTCTGGTGCCCCACGTCCCACACGAGACGGTCGTACGGCGTGTTGAACACATAGTGCAGCGCCACCGTGAGCTCGACCGTGCCGAGGTTGGAGCTCAGGTGCCCGCCCGTCCTGGACACGCTGTCGAGCACATAAGCGCGCAGCTCACCGGCCAGCGGCCTCAATTGCGCACGCGGCAACCGGCGCAGATCGGCCGGGTCGTTGATGGTTTCCAGCAGCGAAGTCATCGTCTATTTGTCCCTGTTCACGACCATGTCGGCCAGCGCGCGCAGCGCCTGTGTACGCTCCTGGCCAGCGGCGTCGAGACCACTGGCATCGAGCGCTGCGAGTGCCTGCGCCAGCAATGCTTGGGCATAGGCACGCGAGCGCTCCAGCCCGAGCAGCGACACATAGGTCGGCTTGTCCTGCGCCGCGTCCTTGCCAGGGGTCTTGCCGAGCGTAGCCGAGTCTGCCGTAACGTCCAGAATATCGTCCACCACCTGAAACGCCAGTCCGATCGCAGCACCGTACCGGGCCAGTGCCGCCCCAGCCGCCGCCGGGGCAACCCCGCAGGCGGCGCCCATCATCACGCTGCCCTGCAAGAGCGCGCCGGTCTTGAGCCGGTGCATCTCGCGCAGCTGCGCCTCCGCCAGGGCCAACCCCACGCTGGCCAGATCGATCGCCTGCCCGCCCGCCATGCCCCGATGCCCTGCGGCACGCGCCAGCAGACGGCACAAAGTGGCCTGCACGATATCGGCCACCGTGCCGTCGTCCGGCGTGAGCAGCTCGAACGCCAGCGCTTGCAGCGCGTCACCAGCGAGCAGTGCCCTGGCCACACCAAACTGGACATGCACCGTGGGCTTGCCACGGCGCAACACATCGTCGTCCATGCACGGCAGGTCGTCGTGCACCAGCGAGTAGGCGTGGATCAGCTCGGCCGCGCAGGCGGCGCGCAATGCTGCATGGCCATTGCCCTGCACCGCTTCGCAGGCCGCCAGCACCAGCAGCGGCCGCAGCCGCTTGCCGCCGTCCAGCACCGCGTAGCGCATCGCGTCGCCCAGCCCGGCAGGAGCGTCCGCTGCAACCCACCCGGACAGAGCCTGCTCGACCCGCTCCAGATGCGCGCTGCTCCAGCCGCGCAGATCAAAGTCGGGCGCCCTCACGCCGCTGGCCAACGGCCTCACTCTTGTGTCCATGGCTTGAGCACGCCGTCGTCGAGCACCTTGATCTGGTTTTCCACCGCCTCCAGCTTGTCGCGGCAGAACTTCAGCAACTCGGCCCCGCGCTGGTAGCCGCCCAGCAACTGCTCCAGCGGCATCTTGCCCGACTCGAGCTGGCTCACCAACTGTTCGAGTTCTTCCAGCGCCGCCTCGTAACTGGCGGGCGCGGCGGGTGTCTTGGTCTGAACTGGGGCCTTGGGCATGGGATGTTGGCGTGTCTAAACCTTCAATTTTAGGCTTTGGCAGCGCTGGTCTGCTTCGAAGACCCCCCGGGGTACAATCAGGGCCTCTGTTTTCGGGTTTTCCAGCCCTTTTCCCGGCGCCGCCGGCTCACCCTTCCCGCGCTTCTCTCCATGGATTGAGCGCCTACCCTTCTGCCCCTTCATAGGGGGAGTCTCTAGGTCAGGTCTATCGTGACTGATTTAAGTCTTCAACTGCAGCAGGCCGCAAGCCAACTACCAGTTTCCAGCTACTTTGACGAGGCGC
>SCRR01000154.1 GCA_004322085.1 Burkholderiaceae bacterium | reverse complement strand
CCGGCCTGCTCCATCGTGTTTGAGGCCGAGCCCGAGGCCGATGGTCTGATGCAACGCTCGCCTCGCCCGGTGACCGATTCGCCGTTTGCCGCAGCACCGCTCTTGCAATCGGTGTTGCAGGGCCTGGGCATTGCCGCTGTGCTGCTGGCGGGTCAGGCCTGGCTGGTGGGACAAGGCTGGAGCGCCGAGCAGGGCCGCAGCGTGGTGTTTGGCACCCTGGTGGTGGCGGTGATGCTGTTGATCCTGGCCAACCGGGACCTCTCGCGCCCCGCGTGGCATGGCGTCACCGACCGCAACCCCTGGCTGTGGCGCATGGCCGCCGCCATGGGCCTGCTGCTGGCAGCTGTATTCGGCCTGCCCTGGCTGCGCCAAATCATGGGCCTGGCGCTGCCCGGTGGCGGGCTGGCCGCGGGAGTCTGCATGCTGGCGGCATGTGCCATGTGGATGGAACTGGTGCGGCTGGTCGGCGGGAACAAGCAGCGCACATTTACTGGCGCGTGACCGCGTGCTTCACGGCGCAAAGTCGTCGACCTGGATCACGCGGTCGGCCGCACGCAGATAGGCCAGCGCGAGCTCGGGGTTCGGCATGCCCTGCGCCGCCTCCTCGAACGAGCAGGTGCGACGCACCAGCTTGTTGAGGGCCGTTGCATCGTCGCTCAACTGCCGTGACAACTCCAGTGCCTGCATGAGATCGAGCAGGCCGCCTGTTTTGGGCGTGCTCACGTCGGGGCAGAGTCGGGCCACGAGGTCGGGCCGGGTCCGCAGCAGCTGCGCCAGCGCCAGCAGCTGCACATCGCGCAGCGGCGCCAGGTGCGCCGTGCGACTGAGCACCAGCGCGCCGATCAGGCGGCGCCCGGGAGTGGGGAAGTTGGCGTACAGGTCGCGCAGCACCTCCTCGGCGGCATCGAGTTCCACGCGCATGGCGGCACGCGCGAACGGCAGCAAGTCGGCGTTCGCGTCGAACACGTAGCGCCACAGGCAACAACTGGCCAGGTACAGATGCGCCAGGCAGTCGCCCAGGCGCGCCGACAGCAACTCCATGCGCTTGAGCCGGCCCCCGAGCAGGCCCATCGCCAGGTCGCAGGTCAGCGCGTACTTGGCGCTGAGCCGCGCGAGCAGGCGGGCTTCCTTCTCCAGGGCCGCCGGCGGCGTGCCGGCCATCGGCGCGCCGAACAGGCTGCGCCACAGGTTGCGCGCTACGTGGCCGGCATGACCGATCAGCGCCTGGCCGAGCGCTTGCGCGTCGTTCTGCTGCACGGCCTGCATTTCGCGCATGACGAAGGGATGGCAGCGCACGGCGCCCTGGCCGAAGATGATGAGCGAGCGTGTGAGGATGTTGGCACCCTCGACCGTGATGGCGATCGGCATGTGGCGGTACGCCACCGACAGCAGGTTCGAGGGCCCGCTGATGATGCCCTTGCCGCCCAGGATGTCCATCGCATGGTTCACGCTGCGGCGCCCGGCCTCGGTCAGCTGCACCTTGAGGATGGCGCTTGCCACACTGGGCTGCTCGCCCTGGTCCAGCACCGCCGCGGTATAGCGCCGCGCCGCATCGGTCGCGTACAGCTCGACCGCCATGGCGGCAATGGTGCCGGCGACGGCGTCGAACCTGCCGATGGGCAGACCGAACTGGTTGCGGATCTGACCGTAGCCGTTCGCCACGAACACCGAGGTCTGCTGTGTCGCCGCGCCGAGCGCCGGCAGCGAGATGGCGCGGCCGGCGGCCAGGCACTCCATCAGCATGCGCCAACCCTGGCCCACCCGATGCTCGCCGCCGATGATCCAGTCCATCGGCACGAACACATCCTGGCCCTTGATGGGACCGTTCATGAACGAGCTGTTCATCGGATGGTGGCGCCGCCCGATCTGCATGCCCGGCTGCGGTACCGGGATCAGCGCGCAGGTGATGCCCAGCTCGCGCCGGCCCTCGGGGCGGCTTTCATCGATGGCGTTGAAGGCCAGTCCGACGACCGTGGCGACCGGCGCCAGCGTGATGTAGCGCTTGGAGAAGCTCACGCTAAAGCCGCGCGTGCGCACGCCATCGATTTCGCGTTCGCACA
>SCRR01000153.1 GCA_004322085.1 Burkholderiaceae bacterium | reverse complement strand
CGTCGCCTCAAAGGCTACCGACGCATCTTCTCTCGCTTTGAAAAACTTGACGTCATGTTCCTGGGCTTCATCAGTTTCGCATTGGTCGTCGATGGACTTCGGGTGTGTTAACAGGCCCTAGACAAGTTGGCGGTTTGGTTGCTGGACTCCCACCCCTCGCCGAACAATCCCGCATCGTCGCCCGTGTAGAACAACTGCGCCGCCTCTGCACCGACCTGCGCCAGCGCTTGATGACTGCGCAAGTCACCCAATCCCATCTGGCTCAAGCCCTGGTGGCGTCTTCCAACGCCATGTGAACGAGCCCCTCTGTGCCGCGCATTCAAACCAACCCCGAGGACATGAAAAACCCGCAATGCCGGTGAGACATGCGGGTTTCAAGGGAGTTTGAGGCCTTGCGAGGCCATCGAATGGTGCCCGGGGCCGGAATCGAACCGGCACGGATTTCTCCGGGGGATTTTGAGTCCCCTGCGTCTACCAATTTCACCACCCGGGCCGCAGGAAGGAAGTCTGAAATTATGGCACAGTGTTGTCCATGAACTACCTCACCATTGAAGACGCCATTGGCAAAACGCCGCTGGTTAAACTGCAGCGCATCAATCATTCTGACAACGCCGGACGCGGCAACCTGGTGCTCGCCAAGCTCGAGGGCAACAACCCGGCCGGTTCGGTCAAGGACCGGGCCGCGCTGTCGATGATCAAGCGCGCCGAAGAGCGCGGCGAGATCAAGCCGGGCCATACCCTGATCGAGGCGACCTCGGGCAACACCGGCATTGCGCTGGCCATGGCGGCGGCAGTGCGCGGCTACCACATGGTGCTGATCATGCCGGAGGACCTGTCGGTCGAGCGCGCGCAGACCATGAAGGCGTTTGGTGCCGAACTGATACTGACCCCCAAGAGCGGCGGGATCGAATACTCGCGCGACCTGGCCGAAAAAATGCAGAAGGAAGGCAAGGGTCATGTGCTCGACCAGTTTGCCAACATGGACAACCCGCGCATCCACTATGAAGCCACCGGCCCCGAGATCTGGGCCGACACGCAGGGCAAGGTGACGCACTTCGTCAGCGCGATGGGAACGACGGGCACCATCACGGGGGTGTCGCGCTTTTTGAAAGAGAAGAATCCGGCCGTCAAGGTGATTGGCGCGCAGCCGTCGGAGGGCTCCCGTATCCCCGGTATTCGCAAGTGGCCGCAGGAGTACCTGCCCCGCATCTATGACGCGAGCTACGTGGACGAGCTGGTGTATGTCAGCCAGGACGAGGCCGAGGAAATGGCGCGGCGCATGGCGCGCGAGGAGGGCATCTTTGCCGGCATCTCGTCGGGCGGGGCGTGCTGGGTGGCGCAGGAGATCGCGCGGCGTGAAGCCAACGCAACCATCGTCTTCGTCGTCTGCGACCGTGGCGACCGATATCTTTCCACCGGGGTGTTCCCGGCATGAGCCTGGAGTTCCGGTTCTGCCCCAACTGTGCGGCGCCGCTGGCGCCCATCGCCCAGCTGGAAGACAGCGGCGAAAAGGTACGTCTGCGCTGTGCGACTTGCGGCTTCACGCACTGGAACAATCCCACGCCGGTGCTGGCCGCGGTGGTGGAATACCGCGGGCAAGTCCTGCTGGCGCGCAACGCGGCCTGGACGAACAAGATGTACGCCCTGATCACGGGTTTCATGGAAGCCGGCGAGACGCCCGAGGGCGGCGTCGCGCGCGAGATCAAGGAAGAGACCAACCTGGACACCCACTCGCTCGACCTGATCGGGGTCTACGACTTTCAGCGCATGAACCAGGTCATCATCGCCTACCATGCGCTGGTCGAAGGCGAGGTGAAGCTGTCGCCCGAGCTGGTGGATTACCGGCTGTATACGCTGGAGGCGGTGAAGTGCTGGCCGGCGGGCACGGGTTACGCGCTGGCAAAATGGCTCAAGTCCCGCGGGTATGAGCCCCAATTCATCGAGTGGCCAAGAACCTGATTTTTCAATCGACGTGGATGTTGCGCGACTTGATCACGCCGCCCAGCAGCGCGGTGTCGGATTTGATGCGATTTTCCAGTCCTTCGGGGGACGAGCCCACGGCCTGCCAGCCCTGGATGAACAGCTTCTGGCGCATCTCGGGGGTCCGCACAATATCGCTGATCAGGGTCGACAGGTGCGCCACGATGGCCTTGGGCATGCTGGCCGGGGCCGCCGCGGCAGTCCAGATTTCCAGCTGGTAGCCCTTCACTCCGGCGTCGGCCAGGCTTGGAATCTCGGGGACCAGCGCGCTACGGCCGGCCGAAGTCACGCCAATCGCCTTGAGCTTGCCCGCGCGGATTTGCGTTGTCGCCAGCCCCGGGGGCAGCAGCGCCAGATTGACCTGGCCGCCGATCATGGCGGAGATCACCTGGGGATTGCCCTGGTAGGGAATGTGCACCGGGTCGATGCCGATCTTGCCCTTGAGCAATTCCATGCCAATCTGGCCCACTGTGCCCACGCCCGGGCTGCCGTAACTCCATTTGTTGCCGGCCTGGCGCGCGGCCGCGAGGAATTCGCGCGCATCGTGGCCCGGCGCCGAGACCGGGGCGGCGAGCACCAGGGGTGCGGTGCCGATGAGGCTGATTGGCGCGAGATCTTTCGCGGGATCGTAGGGAGTGGCCGGGTTCAGCAACTTGGCGATCGTCAGGTTGCCGTTGATCATCACGCCGATGGTGTAGTCGTCGGTTGATTTGGCCACCAGGTTGGCAGCGATGTTGCCGCCGGCTCCGGGGCGGTTTTCCACGATCACGGGCTGGCCCAAGGCCTTGGATAAGGGCTCCTGCAGCGCGCGCGCCACGAGATCAGGCGACGAACCCCCCGGGAAGCCGACAAGAATGTGCAGCGGCCGGCTTGGCCAGCCATTCGGTAATTTGGAGCTGTTTTGGGCTAAAGCCCCGGTGGCAACTGCGGTGGCAACTATTGAAAATATAGCGTTCTTGAGGAGATGGCGAAACATGTGCGGCGTCCCGAAAAAAAGCGCCATGTTAACGCCAGCGCCTTTAGCCGCAGCGCCCATGCGACTGCCCGGAGCGCGCTGCCGCCGCCGCTCAGGCGTATTCGACCAGCGCCTTTTTCATCTTCTTCATGGCCGCGACCTCGATCTGGCGAATGCGCTCGGCGCTGACGCCGTAGACCGCGGCCAGGTCGTGCAGCGTCATGCCGCCCGAGCCGTCGTCGTTGACCTTGAGCCAACGCTCCTCGACGATGCGCCGGCTGCGCTCGTCCAGCAGGGCCAGGGCGTTGGCCACGCCGTCGCTGGCGAGCACGTTGCGCTGGTGCGCCTCGATCATGGCGGTCGGTTCGTGGTCGACGTCGGCCAGGTAGGCGATCGGCCCAAAGCCCTCTTCGCCATCATCCGAAGCGCCCGGATCCAGCATCACGTCGCCGCCCGAGAGCCGGGTTTCCATCTCGGTCACGTCCGTGCGCTTGACGTTGAGCTCATGCGCCATCACGTCAATTTCCGACTCGCTCAGCGTGTCCCGGTGTGTACCATCCTGCACCGCGGCATCGGCCTTGAAGCCCTGCTTCATCGAGCGCAGGTTGAAGAACAGCTTGCGCTGCGCCTTGGTGGTGGCCACCTTGACCATGCGCCAGTTTTTAAGGATGTATTCGTGGATCTCGGCCTTGATCCAGTGCAGCGCGTAGCTCACCAGCCGCACGCCCTGGTCCGGATCGAAGCGCTTGACGGCCTTCATCAGGCCGATATTGCCTTCCTGGATCAGGTCGCCGTGCGGCAGGCCGTAGCCCAAATATTTGCGCGAGACCGAAACCACCAACCGCAGGTGCGACAGCACCAGCTTGCCGGCAGCTTCCAGGTCGTTGTTTTTCCTGAACTTTCGGGCAAATTCCTGCTCTTCTTCCAGCGTGAGCATGGGCAGGCGGTTGACCGCCGAGATGTACGCGTCCAGATTCCCCAGCGGCGGCATCACCGCCCACGGATTGACCACCGCGAGCGCGGTGGTAGAGGCTCCAGCTTGAGTTGTCATACCCGAAGTCCTTTCGTCTAGGCTTAAATGTTAGCACTCTATTGGAGAGAGTGCTAAACGATAAGTTCAATCCAGCCGGTAGCTTTCTTCTATGTCCCGGCCATGATCCCGATCGGGTCTGGCGCCGCCGGTGCGCTTGCAAGGGAATGGCGGTCGGCCCATAGTTGGGGAAGCCATTCGAATCGGCAGGTCGGGCCCCGGCTTGGGGTCCCGGCGTTTTTGGGGATTCCCATGAATCGGATGGCGCATCAACTGCAAGCAAGAGAGGTTCAATGTGCAGATTGGAATGATTGGATTGGGGCGCATGGGCGCGAGCATGGTGCGCCGGCTGGTCAAGGGCGGTCAGGAGTGCGTGGTTTATGACCGGGACGCACAGGCCGTGAAGACCTTGCAGGGTCAGGGCGCCGTCGGGGCCTCGTCGATCGAAGCGATGGTCTCCCTGCTGGCTGCGCCACGCGCCGTGTGGCTCATGCTGCCGGCAGCCGTGGTCGATGACACGCTTTCTGCGCTGTTTCCACTGCTCCAGCCCGGCGACATCATCATCGATGGGGGTAACTCGTATTACCGCGACGACATCCAGCGCGGTGTCGAGGCCAGATCGAGGCAGCTCCACTACGTGGACGTCGGCACCAGCGGGGGCGTCGCAGGACTCGACCGGGGTTACTGCCTGATGATCGGCGGCGAAGAAGAGGTGGTTCAGCATCTGGCACCGGTCTTTGCCGCGCTCGCGCCTGGCGTCAAGGAGGCTGCGCCCACTCCGCATCGGAACAAGCCCGGCAGTACGGCAGAGCAGGGTTATCTCCACTGCGGCCCGCAAGGCGCGGGGCACTTTGTCAAGATGGTCCACAACGGCATTGAATACGGCATCATGGGAGCGTATGCGGAAGGGTTGAACGTTTTGCGCAACGCCAATATCGGCAAGCGCAAAGGCGAGGTGGATGCCGAGACGACACCGCTACGCAACCCCGAGCTATATCAATATGAGCTGGATCTGCCCGAGATCACGGAGCTCTGGCGACGCGGTAGCGTGATCGGTTCCTGGCTGCTCGACCTCACTGCAGGCGCGCTACTGGGCGATCCCAAGCTGGAGAACTACGCCGGCCGGGTATCCGACTCCGGCGAGGGGCGCTGGACCATTGCGGCAGCGATTGACGAAGCCGTGCCGGTGCCCATTCTGAGCGCTGCGCTGTTTGAACGTTTCAGCTCGCGCGGTGATGCCGACTTTGCCGACAAGGTGTTGTCGGCCATGCGCCACGGGTTTGGCGGGCATGTGGAAAAGGCCGTCCCAAAGCCGGGAGAATGACGATGGCAGCATCGCACTCCGACGCCTTCGTTTTCTTCGGTGCCACGGGCGACCTGGCCTGCAAACAGGTGTTCCCGGCATTGCAGGCGATGATCAGGCATGGGCAGCTCGATATGCCCATTATCGGCGTGGCGAGGTCGAGCTGGAGCGATGACCAGCTCCGCGAGCGCGCGCACGACAGCCTGCAAAAGCATGGCGGGCTGGATTCGCAAGCGTTTGACAAGCTCTCGACCCGACTCCATTACGTCAGCGGAGATTATGGGGATGACGCGACGTATCAGAAGTTGCGCCAGGCGCTGGGCAGCGCGGCAGCGCCACTGCACTACCTCGCCATTCCGCCGGGCATGTTCGAGCCCGTCATACGGGGACTCGTCAAGTCCGGCTGTGGTCGCGGCGCACGGATCGTCATCGAAAAGCCTTTTGGCCGCGACTTGGCTTCTGCGCAGGCGCTCAATCGCACGCTGCACAAATCGTTTGCCGAAGACGCGATTTTTCGCATCGACCACTATCTCGGCAAGGAGGCGGTCGAAAACCTGCTTTATTTCCGGTTTGCCAACACCTTCACGGAGCCGGTCTGGCGGCGCGACCATGTCGCAAGTATGCAGATCACCATGGCCGAGCAAATGGGCGTGCAAGGCCGTGGTGCCTTCTATGAAGAAGTCGGCGCGATACGCGATGTGGTGCAGAACCACATGCTGCAGGTCATGATGCTGCTCACCATGGAGTCCCCGAAGGATGGCGGCCCGGACGCGATCCGCGACGAAAAGCTGCGCGTCCTGAAGGCGATGCGTCCGTTGGCTCCGGCAGAGATCGTGCGCGGCCAGTTTCGCGGTTACCGCGACGAATCGGGAGTCGCTGCGCAGTCGCAAGTCGAGACCTTTGCGGCGCTGCGGCTGCATATCGACAACGCGCGCTGGGACGGTGTGCCTTTCTATATCCGGGCCGGCAAACAGCTGCCCGTCACCTGCACCGAAGTGATGGTCGAACTGCGGCCACCGCCTCGGGCCCTATTCGATGCCGATGGTTCCGGGCGCTCCAACTTCTTCCGCTTCCGGCTCAGTCCTGACAGGCTGATATCCGTCGGTGCGCGAATCAAGGCGCCGGGGGAGTCGATGGTGGGATCGGCCACGGAACTGATCGCGCATCACCATCCGGGCGATGAGATGACGCCCTATGAGCGTCTGCTCAGCGATGCCCTGCGCGGAGACGCCGCGTTGTTCACGCGCGGCGATACGGTCGAAGCGGCCTGGCGCGTTGTGAATCCTGTCCTTGGCGAGGCTGCGGTGCCGGTCGCGCCCTACGAGGCCGGCACCTGGGGGCCAGCGGCCGCCGCGCGCATTCTGGCAGGCGGCGATCGATGGCACGATCCCAAGGCGCAGGAGGCTTCGTCATGAAGGCGTGCGACGAGATCGTCTTTCTATTCGATTGCGACAATACCCTGCTCGACAACGATCGCGTGCAGGACGATCTGCGGAGCCACCTCGAGCACGCCTTTGGTGCTTCGAGTCGCGATCGTTACTGGGAAATTTTCGAGTCGCTGCGCACCGAGCTGGGGTACGCGGACTACCTGGGCGCACTGCAACGCTACCGTCTGGACACGACAAGCGATCCCCGTTTGTTGCAAATGTCCGAGTTCCTGCTGGACTACCCGTTTACGGATCGCCTGTATCCCGGCGCCCTGGCGGCCATCGAACATGTGGCCCGCTGGGGACCGGTGGTCGTGTTGTCGGACGGTGATGTGGTCTTCCAGCCGCGCAAGATCCAGCGCTCCGGGCTATGGCAGGCGGTCGATGGTCACGTATTGATCTATGTCCATAAGGAAAAGAGGCTCGCCGACGTCGAGCACCGTTATCCCGCGCGCCATTACGTCATGATTGATGACAAGCTGCGCATCCTGGCGGCCATGAAAAAAGTGATGGGTGAGCGACTCACAACGGTTTTCCCGCGCCAGGGGCATTACGCGGTCGACCCTTTGATCCTCGCCACTTATCCGGCGGCCGACTTGACGCTTGAACGCATCGGGGATTTGATTCATTGTGACCTGCAGGGCTTGTCGAATGCCGCCCGTGCCGGCCAACCCGAAACGAGGACAACATGAACGCTACCCAACAACTTCACGAACTCGGGCAAAGCCTGTGGCTCGACAACATCACGCGTGGACTGCTGGAGAGCGGCACGCTGCAGCGCTATACGCGCGAGTTCTCCATTACCGGGCTCACTTCGAATCCGACGATTTTCGATCACGCCATCGCAGGCTCGAATTTCTACGATGCAGCGATCCGGGACAAGGCCGGCGCCGGCAAATCGGGTGAAGCGCTGTTTTTCGATCTGGCACTGGAAGACCTGACCCGCGCCGCCGATCTGTTTCGCCCGGTTCACCAGACGACTGCGGGGGTAGACGGCTGGGTGTCACTTGAAGTGTCGCCGCTGCTGGCCAACGATGCGCCGGCCACGGTGCGCGAAGCCGCACAACTTCATGCGCGCGCTGCACGGCCCAATTTGTTCATCAAGATCCCGGGTACACCGGCGGGCGTCACAGCGATCGAGGAGTCGATCTTTGCCGGTGTGCCGATCAACGTCACCCTGTTGTTCTCGCGCGAGCAATACCTTGCGGCGGCCGGAGCCTACATGCGGGGCATCGAGCGGCGCATCACCGCGGGACGAGACCCCAAAGTCGGTTCCGTCGCCTCGATTTTCGTGAGCCGGTGGGATGTCGCCGTGAAGGATCAGGTTCCATCAGCACTTCACAATCAACTCGGCATCGCCATCGCGCAGCGCACCTACCACGCCTATCGCGAACTGTTGGCTGGCGCACGCTGGCGGAAATTGGCAGACGCTGGCGCGCAGGCGCAGCGCTTGCTATGGGCCAGCACCGGCACAAAGGACCCTGCTGCTCCCGATACGCTGTACCTGCAAGCGCTGGCGGCGCCCGACACGATCAATACCATTCCCGAAAAGACGCTGTTTGCCTTTGCCGATCATGGCAAGGTGAGTGGCGCCATGGCGGCGGACGGTGGCGATGCTGAAGAGGTTCTTGCTGCGTTTGCCCACGCGGGGGTGGATGACGCGGCGCTGGCGAGCCGCTTGCAACGGGAGGGGGCTGAGTCATTTGGCAAGTCCTGGAGCGACTTGATGGCAGTTATTGCCAGCAAGAGCGCGGCGCTGGCAAAAGACCCATCCGGCGCACGGAGGCCATCGTGAACGACGCGGCATTGACCACCGGCCCGCGGCTTGTCAAACGCCCCGCATGGCAGGCCCTCGTCGCGCACCATCGGCAAGTGCAGGGCCTGCATCTGCGACAGATCTTTGCCGACGATCCGCAGCGCGGGGAGCGCTTGAGCGCCGAAGGCGCGGGCCTGTACCTCGATTACTCGAAGAACCGTGTGACCGACGAGACGATCAGGCTGCTGCTGCAGTTGGCCGATGAATGCGGGCTGGCCGGGCGCATCGAGGCCATGTTCAGCGGTGGAAAAATCAACGCGAGCGAGCGCCGGGCAGTGCTCCACGTGGCCCTGCGCGCGCGCACTGGCGAGCGCATCGAAGTCGATGGCGCCGATGTCGTGCCGCAAGTCCATGCAGTCCTCGACCACATGGCGCGCTTTTCCGAGAGCGTGCGTAGCGGGCGCTGGCGGGGCCATACCGGCCGCGCCATTCGCAACGTCGTCAACATCGGCATCGGCGGGTCCGATCTGGGCCCGGTCATGGCCTTCGAGGCGCTGCGGCACTACAGCCGGCGCGATATGACGTTCCGTTTCGTCTCCAATGTCGACGGCACGGACTTTGAGGAGGCCACACGCGACCTCGATCCTGAAGAAACGATGTTCATCATCTGTTCCAAGACGTTCACGACGCTGGAAACGCTGACCAATGCGCATAGCGCGCGCGAATGGACCCTGCGCAAGCTCAAGGAGGAAAGTGCTGTGCAACGGCACTTCGTTGCCGTATCGACCAATGCCGAGGGCGTGGCGAAGTTCGGCATCGATACCGCCAACATGTTCGGCTTCTGGGATTGGATCGGTGGCCGCTATTCAATGGATTCGGCCATCGGCCTGTCCACCATGCTTGCCATCGGAGCAGAAAATTTTGGCGAGATGCTGTCCGGATTCCATGCCATGGATCAGCATTTCCGCCGTACACCGTTCGATCGGAATCTGCCTGTGCTGATGGGCTTGCTGGCGATCTGGAACAACAATTTCCTGGGCGCTGAAACAGTCGCTGTGCTGCCTTACGAGCACTACCTCAAGCGTTTCCCGGCCTATTTGCAGCAATTGACGATGGAGAGCAATGGCAAACACGTGATGCTTGACGGAATGCCCGTGGACGTCTCCACCGGGCCCATCTACTGGGGCGAGCCGGGGACCAACGGCCAGCACTCGTTCTATCAACTGATCCACCAGGGAACGCGGCTCGTACCTTGTGACTTTATCGGCTTTTGCCAGCCGCTCCATCCACTGGGCCGCCATCATGATTTGCTGCTGGCCAACCTGCTTGCGCAAACCGAAGCGCTGGCCTTTGGCAAGACGAAGGAGCAGGTCGAGGCCGAAGGGACACCTGACTGGCTGGTGCCGCATCGCGTGTTTGAAGGCAACCGGCCGACCAATACGATTCTGGCGAAACGCCTGACGCCGCAGACACTGGGGCAACTGGTTGCCCTTTACGAGCACAGCGTCTTTACCCAGGGAGTGATCTGGCAGATCGACTCATTCGATCAGTGGGGCGTCGAGCTCGGCAAGGTGCTGGCGCAGCGCATCATTCCCGAGCTTGAAGACACTGGTGAGCCCACGCTCGTACACGACAGTTCGACCAACACCTTGATCCGGCGCTATCGCCGGTTCCGCAAGGAGTCGTCATGAACCTGGGCTACGACAAGCTGCTGTACTTGTTGCCGTTCGATCACCGGGGGTCTTACGTCACCGGCATGTTTCATTTTGAGCCACCGCTGACAAGGGCCGAGCACGACACAGTAGCGCGCAGCAAGCGGCTCATCTATGACGGATTCCGGCAGGCGCTCGCTGGCAAGGTGCCTGCCGCTGCCGCCGGTATTCTGGTGGATGAGGAATTCGGAGCCGACATTCTTCGCGACGCCACGGCGAACGGCTACGTCACCGCAATGTCGGTGGAAAAGAGTGGTTCGGACGAGTTCGAATTCGAATATGGCGACGACTTTGCGGCGCACCTCGAAGACTTCAAACCAACCTTCGCGAAGGTGCTGGTTCGTTACAACCCCGAAGGCGATGCGGCGCTCAATCAGCGTCAGACGGCGCGCCTCAAACGGCTGTCGGATCACTGCCGCGCGGCCGGCCAGCGCTTCATGTTCGAGCTGCTGGTGCCGGCGACCACGGCACAGATGGAGCGCCTGGGGGCGGACAAGAATGCCTATGACGGCCAGCTTCGCCCGGCCTTGATGCGCCAGACCCTCCGTGCGCTGCAGGATGCAGGTGTTGAGCCGGACGTCTGGAAGATAGAAGGCCTTGACCGGCGCGAGGATTGCGAACAACTGGTCGGGATTGCGCGGCGTGACGGCCGCAGCGCCATCGGGTGCATTGTGCTGGGGCGCGGCGCCGATGAGGCCAAAGTGATCCACTGGCTGAAGACGGCTGCGGCGGTACCCGGGTTCATCGGCTTTGCGGTCGGGCGTACGACTTTCTGGGATGCGGTGGCGGGCTTCGAATCGAAGGCAACGACGCGCGAGGTAGCGGTGTCCCACATCGCCAAACGCTATGGTGAATGGGTGGATATCTATGAAAATACGCGCCAATCCGTTGCCAGTCCTTCACAGGTTGCTACAAAACAAATAGTGAACCGGGATAGATCATGAACATCAGCCCCTTGGCTGGCAAACCGGCCTCTGCTGCGCCGCTGGTGAACGTGTCCAGGCTTGTCGCCGCCTATTACAGCGGTGTCCCCGATCCGTCCATACCAGCGCAGCGTGTGGCATTCGGTACCTCTGGACATCGGGGCTCTTCCTTCGAGACCAGCTTCAACGAGTGGCATGTGCTGGCGATCGGCCAGGCCATCTGTGAATACCGCGCCGGCCAGGGCATCAACGGTCCGCTGTATATCGGCATCGACACCCACGCGCTGTCCCAACCCGCGTTCGAGAGCGCGCTGGAAGTGCTGGCTGCCAACGGGGTCGAGACGATGATCGCGGCGGGCGGCGAGTACACGCCAACGCCCGGCATCTCCCACGCGATCCTGAGCTACAACCGCGGTCGCACGACGGGCATGGCCGATGGCATTGTCATCACGCCGTCTCACAATCCCCCTGGAGATGGCGGCTTCAAATACAACCCGCCCAATGGGGGACCGGCCGGCGCCGGTGTCACCGACTGGATCCAGAGACGCGCCAATGCACTGCTCGAAGGCGGCCTGAAGGAAGTGAAGCGCATGCCGCTGGCGCAGGCGCGCAAGGCTGCGACCACGCACGCACATGATTACCTCGATGCCTATGTTGCCGACCTCGCCAGCATCGTCGATTTCGATGCGATTCGCGGCGCCGGTGTCCATCTGGGCGTCGATCCGCTGGGCGGTGCCGGCGTGCACTATTGGGCGCCGATTGCCGAGCGTTACAAGCTGGATCTGACCGTGGTGAGCGAAGAGGTCGATGCGCAATTCGCCTTCATGACGCTGGACTGGGACGGGAAGATCCGCATGGACCCATCGTCGTCGTATGCGATGCAGCGACTGATCGGTCTGAAGGACAAATACGACGTCGCGTTCGCCTGCGACACCGACCACGACCGGCACGGGATCGTCACGCGCAGCAACGGTTTGATGGCGCCCAACCACTACCTGTCGGTCCTGATCGATGACCTGTTCCAGTTTCGACCCCAATGGAGCAAGCAGGCCGCCGTCGGCAAGACGGTGGTCAGCACGTCGATGATCGACCGGGTGGCCCAACGTCTCGGGCGCAAGCTTTTTGAAGTTCCGGTGGGCTTCAAGTGGTTCGTCGACGGCTTGTTCGACGGCTCGCTCGGATTCGGCGGCGAGGAAAGTGCCGGCGCGGCGTTTCTGCGCAAGGACGGCACCGTGTGGACGACCGACAAGGACGGTATCGTGCCCGCTCTGCTGTCGGCGGAGATCACCGCGCGCCGGGGCCGCGATCCGGGTGAGCTGTATCACGAACTTGCGCGCGAGTTGGGCGAGGTCGCCGCCGATCGCGTCGAAGCG
Organism: Burkholderiaceae bacterium; assembly: GCA_004322085.1. Taxonomy (GTDB): domain Bacteria; phylum Pseudomonadota; class Gammaproteobacteria; order Burkholderiales; family Burkholderiaceae_C; genus Rhodoferax_A. The sequence goes on along the minus strand of SCRR01000153.1, from coordinate 233 downwards.
CCCGCGACCCCCGAGCAGAAGTCGGCGCTGGCAAGGCTGGCGCCAAAGCAGGTCGACGCCACCGAGCTGGCCGGCGAGAAGATTGATGGCGTGTTGGATTACGCGCCGGGCAACGGGGCGCCGATCGGCGGCATCAAGGTGGTTGCCGCCAGCGGCTGGTTTGCGGCGCGGCCCTCGGGCACCGAAGACATCTACAAAATATACGCGGAGAGCTTCAAGGGCAAGGATCACCT
>SCRR01000152.1 GCA_004322085.1 Burkholderiaceae bacterium | reverse complement strand
CCACGATCAGCGTGAGGATGATGAACATCATGCGTTTTTCGACCTGCACGGCAGAGAACCAGGTCTTGTTGTCCTGCGTCCAGTCGCGAATCAAAAGGTCTCCGCTCAGCGTCTTCGCCAGCTGCCGTGCCACCTCGGGCGCGTCGTGCAGGTTCTTGAGCCTGAGTTGCACGCCGGTCGGGCCTTCAAGGCGGAAGATGCGCTCGGCATCCGCCATGTGGATCATGGCCAGCGTCGAGTCGTATTCGTAATGGCCCGAGTCGAAGGTTCCCACCACCGTCATCTGCTTGAAGCGCGGCACCACGCCGGCCGGCGTCACGTCGCCGCTGGGCGCCAGCAGGGTGACCGGGTCGCCGACCTGCACCCCCAGGGCCTGCGCCAGATCCTTTCCGAGGATGATGCCGAAGCTGCCCGGCACCAGCTTGGACAGCGAACCGGTTTTCAGGATCCCGTCCAAGTCGATCACCTGCGGCTCCAGCGCCGGGTCGATGCCCCGGATTACCACGCCCTTCATGTCACCACCCCTGGCGAGCAGGGCCTGGGTGGAAATGAAAGGTGCGGCGCCGACGACCTGCAGATTGGTCTTCGCCTCGGCCATGGTGCGGTTCACATCCGGCAGCGCGGCGCCGTCGGGCGCGAAGATCTCGATGTGCGAGACCACGCTCAGCATGCGGTCCGTCACCTCCTTCTGAAAGCCGTTCATCACGCTCAGCACGATGATCAGCGCTGCCACGCCCAGCGCAATGCCGAGCATGGAAATCGCCGAAATGAAGGAAATGAAACCGTTGCGCCGGGTGGCACGGCCGGCGCGCGTGTAGCGCCAGCCAAGGATGAGTTCGTAGGGGATTTGCATCTACCGGGGAAAATGGATGGCCGCTGTAGGGGATTGGTCGTGAAGGCTGATTGTGGCATCCCGGACAATACCGGCCATGCACCTGTTGATCCCGTTCGCCGCCTCCAGTTCCGCCGCATGCCAGCAGGCGCTCGAACACCTGTCGTTGCCCAACCTGGAAAAGCTGCTCGCCCGCCTGGCGCTCTCTGGCACCGACGAGGCCGATGCATCGAGCCTCACGCCGCCGCATGAGCGGGCTCGCGCGCACGCGCTGGGCCTGTGCGCGCCCGATGGTCAGGTCCCCTGGGCCGCGCGCCAGGCGCTGCAGACCGGGCTGGCGCCGCAGCTGCCGGCGGGCGCCGCCTGGGCCTGGATCACGCCCTGCCACTGGAACGTGCATGCCGACTACATCGTGATGGACAACCCGCAGGCGCTGGCGCTGCAGGCCAGCGAGTCGCAGGTGCTGCTGGACGCCATGCAGCCCTATTTCGAAGAGGACGGCATCAACCTGCACTACGCTGCGCCCACCCAGTGGCTGGCGTGCGGTGAGGTGTTTCGGGAGCTGGCCACGGCTTCGCTCGATCGTGTGGTGGGCTCTGACATCGACGCGTGGCTGCCCAAAGCCGCCCAGGCGGCGGCGCTGCGCCGACTCCAAAACGAGATGCAGATGCTGCTGTACACCCACCCTGCGAACGACGAACGCTCCGAACGGGGCCTGGTGCCGGTCAACTCGTTCTGGGTCAGCGGCGCGGGCGCGCTGCCCAGCGGCTGGAGCGAGGCGGCGCAGGGCGAGCCCGTGTTGCCGGACACCCTGCGCGAGGCCGCGCTGGCCGGCGACTGGGCCGCGTGGAGCCAAGCCTGGCAGGAGCTGGACGCCAGCGCCTGCGCCACCCTGCTGCGCGCGCTGCAGGCCGGCCACAGCGTACGCCTGACCCTGTGCGGCGAACGCAGCGCGCTCACCTTCGAGCGCGGCCGCCCCGGGTTGTT
>SCRR01000151.1 GCA_004322085.1 Burkholderiaceae bacterium | reverse complement strand
CTGCTGGCCTGGTGCGTGGGCACGGGCTGCTACCTGGTGCTGTCCTGGTGGCTGGCCGTCGAGTTCGATGCGGCCCGCACCCGGGCGCGGGCGCAGGCGCAGGACCAGTCCGGCAAGATCCTGTTCTTCCTGCTGCTGCTGGTGGTGCTGGCCAGCATCGCGGCCATCGTCATGATGTTGCACAGCGTCAAGGGCCTGTCCACCGTGCAGCGCACCGCGCATCTGGTGCTCGCGATGACGGCGCTGGCCTGCTCGTGGCTGCTGATGCACACCATTTTTGCGTTCCGCTACGCGCACCGCTACTACCAGGAGCTGCTCGAGCCCGGACCGAACGGTGGCGGGCTCGAGTTTCCCGGCCAGCAGGACCCGGACTATTTTGATTTCCTGTATTGCGCCTATGTGGTCGGCATGACCTCGCAGGTGTCGGATGTGCAGGTCACCTCGCGCGAAATGCGGCGCCTGACACTGGTGCACAGCGTCACGGCGTTCGCCTTCAACATGGTGGTGCTGGCCCTGAGCATCAACGTGATTGCCGGCGCCCTGCAGTAGTTGCTAACGCAGCCTGGGCTTCGCCAGGATCAAGGCAATCATCCGGGCTGAATCCGTCGCCCGAGCCGGAGCAAACCGGTCGACAGCGCCGTCCCGCACACGATCACAGCGGCGCATCCCACCATCCACGTCGTGACATGCTCGCCCAGGAACACCACGCCGTACAGCACGGCGAACACCGGCACGACGAACGTCACCGCCAGCGCTCGCGCCGGCCCCGCATGCTCGATGAGCCGGAAGTACAGGATATAGGCCAGGCCGGTGCACAGCACGCCCAGGGCCAGCAGTGACAGCCAGGAGCGGGCGCCGGGCATGTGGGCGGGCCACAGCCACAGCGCGGGCAGCGCCAGCCCGAGCGCGGCGCCGAGCTGGCTGCCGGCCGCCGTGAGCAGCGGCGGCAGTCCCATCAGGTAGCGTTTGGCAAAGCAGGCCGCCGTGCCGTAGCAAAGGCAGGCCAGCAGACAGGCGCCGATGGCGAGCAGATGGGCTGCGCCCGAGGCACCGCCCGACGGGCTCAGGCTCGTCTTGTCCCAGGCCAGCAGGACCACGCCAAGCAGCCCGATGACCAGACCCAGCGTGCGCGAGGCGTTGAGCCGGTCGTTCAGCCACAGCCACGCGACCGCGGCGCCAAACAGCGGCGCCGTGGCGTTGAGAATGGCCGACAAGCCGGTGGGAATGGTCAGCAGCGCAAAGCAGTACAGCGCGAATGGAATGCCCGAGTTCAGCAGGCCGACCACGAAGACCGGCCTCCAGTGCCGCAACAACTGCGGACCCAGGCCGCGCTTCAACAGGATCGGCATCAGGAACAAGGCGGCAATGCTCACGCGCACGGCGGCCGTGGGCACGGCGCCGAATTCCACCGTGGCCAGGTCCATGAACAGGAACGACGCGCCCCAGATGGCCGAGAGCAGCACGAAGTCGCCCGCCCACGGCGAGCTGGCCGCCACGGCGGACGGTGAAGCGGCGGCCATCAAATGAGGCTTTCCTGCAGGGCCGCTTGCGCGCGCACGGTGGCGGCTTCGAGCTTGAGCAGTGCAATCTTGCGATCGAGCCCGCCCGCATAGCCCGTCAGCGAGCCGTCCGACCCGATCACACGGTGGCACGGCACGATGACGCTGATCGGGTTGAGTCCCACGGCGGCCCCGACCGCGCGCACGGCCGCCGGCTTGCCGATGCCTGAGCCGATGGCGCTGTAGCTGGTGGTTGTGCCACGCGGGATTCTGAGCAAGGCGTGCCAGACCGATTGCTGGAACGCCGTGCCACCGTGCAAATCCAGCGGCAGGTCGAACGTCGTGCGCTTGCCCGCGAAGTACCCAGTGAGTTGCTGCACGGCGCGCACCAGCACCGGGTGCCGGTCATCGACGCGCCAGGTGGACCTGTCGGGCATGTGGCGCTGGCCGTCAAACCAGACGCCGGCCAGGCCCTGGTCGCTGGCGGCAACGATCACGGGGCCGAGCGGGCTCTGGAATGTTGTCTGCACGAGTGGTGTATCGAATTTCATGTCATTCACCTCTTGATTTTTGGTCTTTTGTGGCTATAGCCCTTGTACCGTCTTGAATCATTGCTATTTTTTTAGCAGTCATCGATTTTTTCGCGGGCTCTGGCAGCGTGGCCCACGCGCGGATCACGGCGTAGCTGCGCCAGGGTTTCCAGGCGTTTGACGCGGCCTCGGCCTCGCGCGCGGCGCGCAACGGGTTTTTGGCATCAAGCACGCCCAGCGCCTTTTGCAGCGCCACGTCACCGGCCGGGAAGGCATCGGGCCAGCGCAGCGCCCGCATGGCGACGTACTGCGCCGTCCAGTCGCCAATGCCGGGCAGTTCCTTGAGCGCCGCCACCGTGGCCTGCACGTCGGCGCCGCCATGCAGTTGCAGCCGCTGCTCCGCCACCGCGCGCGCGATCGCCACGATCGCCGCCTGGCGCTGCCGGACGATGCCGAGCTGGCCCAGCGCATCGCCGCTGGCTGCCGCAAGCACGGCCGGCGCCGGGAAGAGCCGCGTCAGTTCGGGGAAGGGCGTGTCGATGGGTTCGCCGAATTTCTGCACCAGACGTGTACCCAGCGTGCGCGCGGCCGTCACCGTGATCTGCTGGCCCAGCACGGCCCGCACCGCGAGTTCGTAGCCGTCCAGCGTTCCCGGCACGCGCAGCCCGTCGCCCTGCGGAAAGCGCGCGCTCAATGCGCTGTTGATGGCGAGCGGGTCGGCATCGAGGTCGAACGCGGCGCGCACCCGGCGTATCACCTGCGGGAGCACGTCGCGCAGCGAATCGCTCACGCGCAGGATCAGCTGATGCTGCGCGGGGGCGAATTCGGCAACCAGCCAGCCGGCATGCGTCTTGCCTCCCGAATTCAGACAAAAAGTCCTTCCAGTCGCTTTCTGCTCTTGGTTGTTAGCTACGAATTCAATAGTTTCGAGTTGCCGCTTTTCCAGAAAACCGAGCATCGCGTCGACGTCGTAGGGCGGCCGGTAGCCGAGCCGCACGCGGATGCCGTGGCCCGCCGGCGCGGCGCCCGCGCGGCGCAGCTGCGTCGGGTTCAGCTTGTAGTGCGCCACGAACGCCGCGTTGAAGCGCCGTACGCTGCCAAAACCGCTGATCAACGCGATCTGCGTGATGGGCAGGTCGGTGTCGGCCAGCAATTGCTTGGCCGTGAGCAGACGCCGGGTTTGCAGGTACTGCATCGGAGAGACGCCAAACTGCGCCTCGAAAATCCGCCGCACGTGGCGGTCGCTCACGCCCAGGCGCGCCGCCAGTTGTTCTACCGAGGGCGTGACATCACCCCAAACCTCGGGCTCGTCCAGCAGCCGCGCCGCCTGCTGCGCCAGGATGGTGGAGGCATCCTGGATCGACCACGCGATCGAGCGCGGCGCCAATTCGGGGCGGCAGCGCAGGCAAGGCCGAAAACCGGCGCTCTCGGCCTGCGCCGCGTGGCCGAAGAAGCGGCAGTTCTCGCGCCGGGGCGTCTTCACGCCGCACACCGGACGGCAGTAGATGCCGGTGGAGGTCACGCCGGTAAAAAAGCTGCCGTCAAAGCGCGCGTCCCGGGTCTTCAGGGCCAGGTAGCAGGCGTCGTCGCTGCGGGTCGCGTCCAGGGTGTTCATGGCATTGATGATACGCGGCATGGCAGCTTCGACTAGCCGTTTCCGGACATATCCCCGGCGGGGCCCGCGCCTACAATCCCGGGCAGCATCCAAACTTCGCAGGTACCTATTCCATGCAGCTGGCACCCTCCATTTTCAAGGCGTACGACATCCGCGGCGTGGTGCCGTCCACATTGAACCCGGAAGTGGCCGAGGCGCTCGGTCGGGCGTTCGGAACCGTCGCCCTTGCGCAGGGTGAGCGGGTCGTCGCCGTCGGCCGCGACGGGCGCCTGAGTGGGCCGTCGCTGGCCGCCGCGCTCGTGCGTGGCCTGCTGGCCGCGGGTGTCGATGTGATCGACATCGGCATGGTGACAACGCCGATGCTCTACTTTGCCGCCAGCACGCTGTGCAGCAGCGGCATCCAGGTGACCGGCAGCCACAACCCGAAGGATTACAACGGCTTCAAGATGGTGCTGCAGGGCCGCGCCATCTACGGCGAAGACATCCAGGCGCTGCGCCGCGTGATGGAAGAAGAGAGCTGGGCGCTGCCGTCGGCCGGCGCGGCCATTGGCGGCGTGCGCAACATCAACGTGATGGCGCCGTACCAGGCCCGCATCGTGTCCGATGTCAAACTGGCGCGGCCCATGCACATCGTGATCGATTGCGGCAACGGTGTGGCCGGCGCGTCCGCTCCCGTCATCTTTCGCGCGCTGGGCTGCCGGGTCACCGAGCTGTTCAGCGAGGTGGACGGCAATTTTCCGAACCATCATCCCGACCCGAACAAGCCCGAGAACCTGCGCGACCTCATCGAGGCCCTGCACGACACGGATGCCGAACTCGGGCTGGCCTTTGACGGCGACGGCGACCGGCTCGGCATCGTCACGAAGGACGGCAACATCATCTACGCGGACCGCCAGATGATTTTGTTTGCGCGGGACGTGCTCGGCCGTGTACCGGGTGGCCAGATCGTGTTCGACACGAAGTGCTCGCAGCGCCTGGCGCCCGCCATTCAAGCAGCCGGCGGCAGGCCGCTGATGTACAAGACCGGCCATTCGCTGATCAAGGCGAAGATGAAGGAGATCGACTCGCCCCTCGGTGGCGAGATGAGCGGCCACATTTTCTTCAAGGAGCGCTGGTTTGGGTTTGATGACGGCACCTATGCGGGATGCCGCCTGCTCGAGATCGTGAGCCGCTCGCCCGATGCCAGTGCCGTACTCAACGCCTTGCCGACCAGCTTTTCCACCCCCGAACTGAATGTGAACTGTGCCGAGGGCGAGCCGCCCGGCGTGGTGGAGCGCGCGGTCGCGCTCGCCCGCTTTGCGGCGCCCGCGCGCATCAGTACGGTCGACGGGCTGCGCGTGGACTGGCCCGACGGCTTCGGGCTGCTGCGCTCGAGCAACACCACCCCGATGCTGGTGCTGCGCTTCGAAGGCCACACGCCGCAGGCCCTGCAGCGCATCGAGACCGACATGCTGGCGTTGCTGCACCAGGTCAAGCCCGAAGCAACGATCGAGGAAGCCGCGCATTGAGCGCGAGCCGCGGTCTGTACTCGCTCGCCATGTGGCTGGCACAACCGCTGCTGCGGCGCAAGCTGGCGCGGCGCGGGGCGGCGGAGCCGGGCTACCTGCAGGCCGTGCCCGAGCGCTTTGGCCACTACGATGCGCCGCCCGATGCCGGCTTTATCTGGCTGCATGCCGTCTCGCTGGGCGAGACGCGTACCGCCGCCATCCTGATCCGGCAACTGCGCCAGCGCCTGCCTGGCATGCGCCTGCTGTTGACCAACGGCACGGCGACCGGACGCGCCGAGGGCGCCGGCTTGCTGCAGCCGGGCGACGTACAGGTCTGGCAGCCCTGGGACACGCCCGCTGCGGTGCGCCGGTTCCTGCAGCATTTCAAGCCGCGCATTGGCGTGCTGCTCGAGACCGAGGTCTGGCCCAATCTGGCGGTGGCGTGCCAGCGGGCTGGTGTGCCGCTCGTGCTGGCCAACGCGCGGCTGAGCGATAAATCGCTGCGCAATGCGCTGCGCCTTGCCTGGTTCGCCAAACCGGCCTACCGCTCGTTGGCCGCCGTCTGGGCGCAGAGCGAGATCGGTGCACAGCGCCTGCGCCAGCTCGGCGCGCCGGTTGCCGCGGTATTCGGCAATCTCAAGTTCGATGCGAGGCCCGACGCGGCGCAAATCGCGCAGGGCCGGGCGTGGCGCGCGGCGTGCGGGCGGCCCGTGATCATGCTCGCCAGTTCGCGCGAAGGCGAGGAGCTTCAGTTGCTCCAGCTTCTTGAGTCATTTCGGCCTGAAACCAATATCCCATCTACGGATGACGCTATTAATACAGTAGTAAACGACGTGCAGTGGTTGATCGTGCCACGGCATCCGCAGCGCTTCGACGAAGTGGCCGCGTTGATCGCCCAGCACGGTTTTGCCGTGTCGCGGCGCAGCGCCTGGGCAGCGCAGCCGCAGAGCGCGGATATCTGGCTCGGCGACTCGCTGGGCGAAATGGCCCTGTATTACGGCCTGGCCGATGTGGCCCTGCTCGGCGGCAGCTTCGAGCCGCTGGGCGGGCAGAACCTGATCGAGGCCGCCGCCTGCGGCTGCCCCATGGTGATGGGGCCTTCGACCTTCAACTTTGCGCAAGCCGCGCGGCTGGCCGAGGCCGCCGGCGCGGCGACCCGGGCCGACTCCATGGCACAGGCACTGCAAACTGCCGTGACCTTGGCGCACGACGCACCGGGCCGGGCGGCCATGGCCGCGCGTGCCACCCGTTTTGCGTCGGCGCACCGGGGTGCTGCCGAAAAGACGGCGGATGCCGTCGCAGCGATTCTGAAACAGTAAGAGCGGGCAGGGCGCCGCTCAGTAGCGCGGCACGGCCGTGTCGCGCTCAAGCGACCAGGCGTCGATGCCGCCCGTGATGTTGACCACGTGCTCGAAGCCGTTTTGTGCCAGAAACGTTGCCACGCGCAGGCTGCGTGCCCCGTGGTGGCACAGGCAGGCGACCGGCTGCGCTGGATCCAGTTCGGCCAGGCGCGCCGGTATTTCGCCCATCGGGATCGTGAGCAAGGCGAACTCGCCGGGCTGGATGCTGGCAGTCTGCAATTCCAGCGGCTCGCGCACGTCGAGCAGCACGGGCTCGCCATGCACGCGCGCGGCCAGAAGCCAGTCAGACAAATGAGCGGGGCTGACTTCAGAAATCATGGTGGCGGGTTCAGAACACAAACGCGGGAGGCTCGGGGAAGTTCATCAGGCGCGGCGCCAGCGTGTCCCACGGCTGCAGCGTGCGCCAGTCGTTGTCGCCCACGCGCGTGACGATGGTGGCACGCATCACGGGTTCATCGCCGACCAGGGTCGCGAGCCGGCCGCCCACGCGAAGTTGCGCGAGCAGCGCCTGCGGCACCATCGCGACCGAACCACTGAGCACGATCACGTCGAACGGCGCCTCGGCCAGAATGCCCTGGGCGCCGTCCCCTTCGCGCACCTCGACGTTGGAGATGCCGGCCCGCTGCAGGTTGCTGCGCGCCGTGCGGACCAGCTCCGGGTTGATCTCCAGCGACACCACGCGCTGGCCGCGGTGCGCCAGCAGCGCCGCCATGTAACCCGAGCCGGCGCCGACTTCGAGCACCGTCTCGTGCTTTTGCAGCGCCACCTCCTGCAGGATGCGCGCCTCGACCTTGGGTTCGAGCATGCACTGGCTAGGATGCGTCTGCGGCGGCAGCGGGATCTGCATGTCGACGAAGGCCAGCGCCTTGTGCGCCAGCGGCACGAAATCCTCGCGCTTGACGACCGACAGCAACTGCAGCACGCGGCTGTCCAGCACCTCCCACGGGCGGATCTGCTGCTCGATCATGTTGAAACGGGCTTGCTCGAAATTCAGGGGGGCGGTCATTGCAAATTTTCTCCGGGATACCAGCGCCAACCCGCGATTTTAAGGGGTCGGCCCGCCCGGGCCGGCGCCGGATCAGTAAAACGCCTGCAACCCGGTCTGGGCCCGGCCCAGGATCAACGCATGCACGTCGTGCGTGCCCTCGTAAGTGTTCACGGTCTCCAGGTTGATCATGTGCCGGATCACGTGGTATTCGTCATGGATGCCGTTGCCGCCATGCATGTCGCGCGCCATGCGCGCGATGTCGAGCGACTTGCCGCACGAGTTGCGCTTGATCAGGCTGACCATCTCGGGCGCGGCCTTGCCCTCGTCCATCAGCCGGCCCACGCGCAGGCAGCCCTGCAGGCCCAGTGCGATCTCGGTCTGCATGTCGGCGAGCTTTTTCTGGACCAGCTGGGTTTGCGCCAGCGGGCGACCGAACTGCACGCGGTCCATGGTGTACTGGCGCGCGCGGTGCCAGCAGTCCTCGGCCGCACCGAGTGCGCCCCAGGCGATGCCGTAGCGCGCCTTGTTCAGGCAGCCGAACGGACCTTTCAGGCCGGCGACGTTGGGCAGCAGGTTGGCCTCGGGCACGAACACATCGTCCATTACGATCTCGCCGGTGATGGACGCGCGCAGACTCATCTTGCCCTCGATCTTGGGCGCGGAGAGGCCCTTCATGCCTTTTTCCAGCACGAAGCCGTGGATGCTTTCCTGCCCGCCGACCTTGCCGTCAGGATCGGCCAGCTTGGCCCAGACCACGAACACGTCGGCCACCGGTGCGTTCGTGATCCACATCTTCGCGCCCTTCACGATGTAGCCGGCCACGCCGTCACGTACGGCCGGTTTGGCCCGGGTGATCATGCTGGCCGGGTCGGAGCCGTGGTTGGGCTCGGTCAGGCCGAAGCAGCCAACCCATTCGCCGGTAGCGAGCTTGGGCAGATACTTCTGGCGCTGTGCTTCGGAGCCGTACTCATTGATCGGGTGCATCACGAGCGAGCTTTGCACGCTCATCGCGCTGCGGTAGCCGCTGTCCACGCGCTCGACCTCGCGCGCCACCAGGCCGTAACAGACGTAGTTGAGGCCGGCGCAGCCGTAGCCCTCGATAGTGGAGCCGAGGAAGCCCATGGCGCCGAACTCGTTCATGATCTCGCGGTCGAACGTCTCATGGCGCGCCGCCATCAGCACGCGTGGCTGCAGCTTTTCCTGGCAAAAAGCGTGCGCCGCCTCGACGATCGCGCGCTCGTCATCGCTGAGCTGCCCTGAGAGCAGAAACGGGTCTTCCCAGTTGAACTTGGCTTTCATGGCAGCGGTCTCCGGCGTTGAGGGTAAATACTTGAGGCTTAAACTATTATGCAAAATGCGCAAGACGGCGTCAACAAAATCAGTGTAACGACGACGTAACGACGGTGCGGGCGCTCAGGTCGCCTTGGCGGGGAGCGGGCCTGGCGGCGCCTGTCGGTAGGTGGCCGGGGTGCGGCTGAGTTTGATGGGGGAGGCGATGCCCGTGTAGTCGTCGCCGATATGCACCACCATCTCGCGGTGCGCGGTGTGCGGATGCTGCAAGGCCTGCTCCACCGACAGCACGGGCGCGCAGGGCACGCCCAGCGCCATCAAGTCCTGCGCCAGCGTGCTGCCGTCGAGTTCGCCGAGCAGCGTCTGCAGCTGCCCGCGCAAGGCCAGGCGGTGCACCGACCTCTGGCCAGCCGTGGCAAACCGCACGTCCTGCGCCAGCTCGGGCACCTTCAGGTGCCGGCACAGCAGCGCAAATTGGCGGTCGTTGCCGACGGCCAGAAAAACAGCTTCGGTGCGCGTGCCGAAAGCGTCGTAAGGGTAGATGTTGGGGTGCGCATTGCCGGTCAGCCTAGGCGTCTTGCCATCGAGGAACCAGTTGGCCGCGTGCGGATGCAGCAGCGACAGGCCGCAGTCGAACAGACTGGCCTCGACAAACTGGCCCTTGCCGCTGCGTGCGCGCTCCTGCAGGGCCAGCAGCACGCCGAGCGCGGCGTTCAAGCCGGTGACCATGTCCACCACCGGCAGCCCCACCCGCAACGGATCGCCGCCCGCTTCGCCGTTGACGCTCATGATGCCGGTCAAGGCCTGCACCGCGGCGTCGTAACCGGCCAGGCCGCCCAGTGGACCGTCTGCGCCGAAGCCGCTCACGCGGCAGTGCACCAACCGCGGAAAGCGCTCCGCGAGCTGCGCGTAGCCCAGCCCCCACTTTTCCATGGTGCCGGTCTTGAAGTTCTCGATCAGCACGTCGGCGCCTTCCAGCAGGCCCAGCAGCACCGCCTGGCCGGCTTCACCGGACAAGTCGAGCTGCATGCCGAGCTTGTTGCGATTCAGACCCAGGTAGTAGGACGCCACGCCGTTCTGGAACGGCGGGCCCCAGGCGCGGGTGTCGTCGCCCTGCGGCGGCTCGACCTTGAGCACGTCGGCGCCGTGGTCGCCCAGAATCTGGCCGCAATAGGGGCCGCCCAGAATGCGCGACAGATCGATGACGCGTATGCCGGCGAGGGCGCCGGGACTCGAAGTTGAGGTGGTGTTCATGGCTGTTCAGTCCAGATGGACGCCGGACTGCTTGACCACGGCCGCCCACTTGGGCACCTGCTCGGCGATGAAGTGCGCCAACTGCGCCGGCGTGCTGGCCGGCGCCGGCTCCAGGCCCTGCGCGGCAAACCGCTCCTTGACCTTGGGCGAGGCCAGCGCCTGCGCGAAGGCCCGGTTCAGCGTGGCGATGCGGTCGGTGGGCGTGCCGGCCGGCGCGACGATGCCGAAGAACACGCTCACATCGTAGCCCGGCACACCCTGCTCGGCGATCGTTGGCAGTTGGGGCAGCGCCTGCGAGCGCGTGGCGGTCGTGACGCCCAGCGCGCGCAACTTGTCGGTCTTGATGTAGGGCAGGGCCGTGAGAACGTCGGTGAAGCTCATGCTGACCTGCCCGCCCAGCAAGTCATTGAGCGCCGGGCCGGTGCCCTTGTAAGGGATGTGCTGCAGATCGGTGCCGGTCATGGCGTTGAACATCACCCCGGCCAGGTGCGAGGAGGCACCGTTGCCGGAGGACGCGAAACTTAGCTTGCCGGGATGCGCCTTGGCATAGGCCACCAGCTCCTTCACGTCGTGCGCCGGCACCGACGGGTTCAGCACCAGGACGTTCGGCAGGTGGCCGACCTGGATCACCGGCGCAAAGCTCTTGATCGGGTCGTAGCCGATCTTGCGGTACAGGCTCACATTGATGGCCAGCGGCCCCGAGGTGCCGAACAGCAGCGTCTGGCCGTCGGGGGCGGCGTGGGCCACATAGTCGGCACCGATGTTGCCGCCCGCGCCCGCGCGGTTCTCCACGATCATCGGCTGACCCAGGCGATCCTTCATCTCGGCGGCCAGCGTGCGCGCCATCGCGTCGGTCGGGCCCCCCGGCGGGAAGGGGACGATCAGCGTGATCGGTTTCTCGGGAAAGCCACCCTGGGCATGGCTGATGCCGGTGCCCAGCAGGGCGGCCGATGTCAGCAGGGTGGTCAGCGTCAGCAGGCAGGTTCTTCGCGTCGTCATCTTGGTCTCCATGGGGTCGTGAATGTTCGGGGTCAAGCGGTCAGAAAAATGGATTCGGCCTGCGCGGTGGCATCGTTATCGGGCGCCAGCGGGTCGGCCGGCAGCAGCCGGTGCTGCAGCACCAGGCGTGCGAGCTGCAGGCGCTCGGGCGAGCCGATGCGCCCGGACTCCCAGGCCATGGCCGTTGCCGTCGTGATGTGGTAGAGCGCGGAGGCGGCGCGTCGTGCCAGGGCCTCGCTGCCGTCGGCCAGGGCGGCTTCGGTCAGGGCCTTGGCGCGCGCCATGACATCGCGCAGCTGGGTGCGCAGGCCATCGTCCATTGCCGTTTCACCCAGCAGCTTTTCGAGGTGGGTCATCAGCGCGGTGAGCGACTGCTCGCGCCGCGCCGCGCGCAGCACGTCCAGCGCCACGATGTTGCTGGTGCCCTCCCAGATCGAGCCCAGGTGCGCGTCGCGCACCAGGCGCGGGTCGCTCCATTCCTCGATGTAGCCGCAGCCGCCGCGTACTTCCATGGCGTCGCCCGTGACCTTGCGCGCGTCGCGGCAGGCTCGGAACTTGATGAGCGGCGTGAGAATGCGCGCCAGGCTGTAGGCCCCGGCCTCGCCCGCGTCGGCGCGGCGCAGCGCTTCGGCGGTCTGGAACACCATGGTGCGCGCCTGCTCGCTGGGCAGCAGCAGCTTCATGAGCTGGCGGCGCATCAGCGGCAGCTCGATCAGCTTGCGCCCAAAGGCCTCGCGCTGGCGCGCGATATGGAAGGCCTCGCTCACCGCGCGGCGCATCAAGCCGGCGGCGCGCACGCCGTTGGACAGGCGCGAGTTGTTCACCATGTCGGCCATCTGCGCGAAGCCGCGTCCCGGCTCGCCCACCAGCCAGGCCTGCGCGCCTTCCAGCCGGATTTCGCCGCTGGCCATGGAGCGGGTGCCGAGCTTGTCCTTGAGGCGGATGATGCGGTAGCGGTTGTGCGAGCCGTTCTCCAGGTCGCGCGGCAGCAGGAACAGCGACACGCCCTTCATGCCCGCCGGCGCGCCGTCCACGCGCGCCAGCACCATGGCCAGCGCCGCGTCGGGGTTGGAGCAGAACCACTTGTCGCCCTCCAGCAGCCAGGCGCCGGGGTGTGCAGGATCGGGCCGTGCGAGGGTGGTGGTGGCCGCGATGTCGGAGCCCGCGCTTTGCTCGGTCATGAACATCGCGCCTTGCGCCAGCTCGTCCATGTCCAGGCTGGTCAGGGCGGGCAGGTAGCGGGCCACGAGTTCGGGCGCGCCGAACTTCTTGAGCGTGCGCGTGAGCGAGTCGGTCATCGACACCGGGCAGCACAGGCCGAATTCGGCCTGCACGAACAGGTAGGTCAGCACGTATTTGACGGTGGCCGGCATCGGCCCCTGCCAGCCGAACAGGTCGGGCCGGTGCGAGATCGCGGCCAGCGCGTACTCGCCAAAGGCCAGGCGCTCCATTTCGACATAGGCCGGGTGCTTGAGCACCTTCTGCTCGTCCCGCCCGGTCCTGGAACGGTGCTGCAGCTCGGGTGGATGCTTGTCGGCGGTGTGGGCCAGTTCGTCGAGCCTGCCGCCTGCCAGTTCGCCCAGCCGCATGAGGTGCGGCGTGAGGTGGCTGACCAGCGCCGGTGCAAGATACACGGGCAGCAGCGACTGCAGCGCGGGGTCGGTGGCAAACAGGTTCACGCCGTGCTGGTCGGGAACGGGATGGGTGGCGTCAAGGTGGGGCATGGCCGGGGTGTCTCCTGGATTTGATTATTCGAGGCGCATCCATATTTGTCCAATATTGAGTTTCTATTCAACAATATAATTTCTGTATTCATGGAGTTCCGCCACTTGCGCTACTTTCTGGCTCTGGCCGAAGAACTGCACTTCGGCCGGGCGGCGCGCCGCCTGTCGATTTCGCAGCCGCCGCTCTCCCTGAACATCCAACAGCTGGAGGCCTCGGTGGGTGCGCGGCTGTTCACCCGCAACAGCAAGCAGGTGCGCCTGACCGCCGCCGGCGAGGCCTTCGTGCCGCGGGCGCGCGCGCTGCTGGACCAGGCCGAGGAGGCCGCGCACCACGTGCGCGACGTGGAGCAGGGACTGGCCGGCCGTCTGCAGGTGGGCTTTGTCGGCGCCATGCTGTACCGCGGACTGCCGCAGATGCTGCGCGAGTTCCAGGCGCGCCACCCCCTGCTGCGCCTGGTGCTGAAAGAACTCAACTCGCAGGACCAACTGATCGAGCTGGCGCACGACCAGCTGGACCTGGGCTTCATGCACACCACCCGGGTGCCGGCGGAGATGTCGCAGTTGCTGTTTTCCAGCGAGCCGTTCGTGTGCTGTCTGCCCAGCGATCATCCGCTGGCGCACCGGCGTGCGCTGTCGCTGCGCCTGCTGCAGGGCGAGCCGTTTGCAGTGGTCGCGCGCGCGGTGTCGCCCGACTACCACGAGCGCATTTTGTCGATCTGCACTGACGCCGGCTTCTTTCCCGAGATCCGCTACGAGTTGCGGCACTGGCTGAGCGTGGTGTCGCTGGTTTCGCAGGGCCTGGGCGTGGCACTCGTGCCGGCGGCGTTGCGTCAACTGGCCGTGTTGGGGGCCGCGTTTGTCCCGCTCGAGGGCAGCACGCCGCCCTACGATACCCATTGCCTGTGGAAGACGAGCCGCGACAACGCGGCGTTGGTGGCGTTCGTCGACGCGGTGCGTGCGGCCGCCGGCGCAGCGGCCCTTGAAAGAGCACCGCGCGCCGTGCGGCCCCGGAAAAGACTAAAGTGACGATGTGACAACGGGCCCGGCGTCGAAGGGCCTGCCAACCCGAGGAAACCATCCCATGAGCGAATTGCAAACCATCACCCTGGCCGGCGGCTGCTTCTGGTGCACCGAGGCGGTCTATGTCAAGGTGCGCGGCGTCACCGACATCGAGTCGGGCTACAGCAACGGCCATACCAAAAAACCCAGCTACGAGCAGGTCTGCAGCGGCGCCACCGGGCATGCCGAAGTGGTCAAGCTTACCTACGACCCGGCCGAGATCAGCGTGCGCGAGATTCTGGAGATCTTCTTCGTCGTCCACGATGCGACGACGCTGAACCGCCAAGGCAACGACACGGGCACGCAGTACCGCAGCGGCATCTACTACTCGACGCCCGAGCAAAAGCAGGTGGCCGACGACATCATCCGCCAGATGAGCCAGGACAAAGTGCTGGGCGCGCCCATCGTCACCGAAGTGCTGCCGCTGTCCAACTACTGGCCGGCCGAGGACTACCACCAGGACTTCTACGAGAAGAATCCGAACCAGGGTTACTGCGTGGCCGTCGCGGGCCCGAAGGTGGCGAAGTTCCGCAAGACCTTTGCGGACCGCGTGAAGGCCTGAGCAGCGCGCCGCGTTGTTGGCGCATTCGGGCGTTTACGGCGCCAAACGCTCGCGCAGCCAGCGCTGGTCGCTCTCTTTCGTGTAGCGCAGCCGGTCATGCAGACGGCTCTTGCGCCCCTGCCAGAACTCCCATCTGTCGGGTAGCAGGCGAAAGCCGCCCCAATGCGGCGGGCGCGGTGGCTTGAGCATGAATTTGGCACCGTACTTGGCGGCGTTGGTCACCAGCACACTGCGCCCCGCGATCACCTGGCTTTGCGGACTGGCCCACGCGCCGATGCGTGAATCGAGCGGTCGGCTGTTGAAATAGGCATCGCTCTCGGCGTCACTGACTTTTTCGACCAGGCCTTCGATGCGCACCACGCGTTCCAGCAGGGCCCAGTGGAACTGCAGCGCCGCGTAAGGATTGCCACTCAGCTCCTGGCCCTTGCG
>SCRR01000444.1 GCA_004322085.1 Burkholderiaceae bacterium | reverse complement strand
GGGGCTCTCCCAGCTCTTCGATTTGTCGTTCGCGATTCCGACGCTAGGCTCGATCCTCTCCTCCGCCGAGCAGGCGGTGATGCAGTATGCCAAGCAGCAAGTCTGCCAGGCGGTGGGTCAGGTCACCTCGCAGGTGACGACGCCGCTCAACCAGGCGATCACCAGCGTCAATGGGCAGTACGGTGCGTCGGGCATCAATGGCATGCTCGGTCAACAGATGTCCACGATCGATCCGAACCTGGGGTCGGCGTGGAATAGCAATGCCACCACGAACGGCAGCTATTCGGTCAATGCCAACTCGTTCGGGGCCAATCAATCGAGTTTCAACGCGTCGACCGGGCCGGTGCAGACCGGCACGACGACTTCGGGTGTGCCGGTCATGTCCGGTACCGGCGTGAGCGTAAGCAACACGCCGCCTTCCGCGCCCCCGCCGAAGCCGCCCTCCTCTACGGCTGGGCGCCTTCTGGACCTGCTCAAGTGAGGAAAGCCATGACGAAGCAGACCATGTTGTGGGCTGTTGTGGGCGCAGCGGGCATGCTCGTGAGCGTGGGCGCGCTCGCGCAAACCACCTCGGCCAAAACGATGGCGACCGACGGCCAGCAGCAGACGTCGGCGTGGGCGGTCTCGGTCAAGCAGTCGGCTCTCTCGGCGAACGTGGTCAGCAAGTCGCAAGTGCAGTCCCAGCAGACGCTGGCTGCCGCGATCGGTGCGATCGAGATGAGCGATGCGCTGACGCATGCCGCCGTGCAGTACAGCATGCTCACGGGGCAACCGGACACCATCAAGTGCATTGCGCAGGCCGACGGCAAGCTGGCCGTCCAGACGGACCAGCAACGCGCGCAGGACACGGGGCGCCTGATGGCGACCTACAGTTCCACGCGAGTGGGCTCGCAGGCCCTCGCCAACCAGCAACTCCTCGCCACGCATCGTGCGACGTACTGCACGGTGAGCGAGTCTCAGGCGGGCTTG
>SCRR01000150.1 GCA_004322085.1 Burkholderiaceae bacterium | reverse complement strand
CACCGCGACCGCATCGCCTTCGTGCGCATGGCCTCGGGCAAGTACACGCCGGGCATGAAGCTGCGCGTGCAGCGCACCGCGAAGGAGTTGCGCCCGACCAGCGTCGTGACCTTTCTGAGCCAGCGGCGTGAGGCGGTGGACGAGGCCTACGCGGGCGACATCATCGGCTTCACCACGCACGGCGGCGTGCAGCTGGGCGACACCATCACCGACGGCGCGTCGCTGCAGTTCACCGGCCTGCCGTTCTTCGCGCCCGAGCTGTTCATGACCGTGATCTTGAAGAACCCGCTGCGCACCAAGCAGCTGCAGCAGGGGCTGGCGCAGCTCGGCGAAGAAGGCGCGATCCAGGTGTTCCGGCCCGAGATCGGCGGCCCGATGCTGCTGGGCGCCGTGGGGCAGCTGCAGTTCGAAGTGGTGCAGCACCGCTTGAAGGGCGAGTACGACTGCGATGTGCGGTTGGAAGGTTGCCAGTACACCGGCGCGCGCTGGATCACGGCCGACACACCGGCCGAGCTCAAGGAGTTCGTCAACGCGTATCCGGCGCGCATGGCGCTCGATGCCACCAACACGCTGGCCTACCTGTGCACCTCGCCGTACGACGTGCGACTCGCGCAGGAGCGCTTTCCGAAAATCCACTTCCATCCGCTGCGCGAGCATGCGGGGCTGGCGTTGCAGTCGGCTGGCTGATGAAACCGCTTGCCGACTGGCCGGCTGCTGCGCGCCGCAACCTCGTCGGCGTGTTCACCGACATCGACGACACGCTCACGACCGATGGCGCGATCACGCCCGATGCGCTGCAGGCGCTGGCGGATTTGAAGGCCGCGGGCCTGCACGTGATCCCGATCACCGGGCGGCCGGTCGGCTGGAGCGAGCCGTTTGCGCAGGCCTGGCCGGTCGATGCGATCGTGGCCGAGAACGGATCAGCCGCCATAATTTTAAGGAAAAAAGGCCTGAATCCGTTATCCAATAATGATAATTCGCTATTAAAAATATATCAACAGGACGCCCTCACGCGCGCCACCAACTTCGCGCGCATGCAGCAGGTGGCGCAGCGCGTGCTGCGCGACGTGCCGGGCGCCACGCTGGCGCGGGACTCGGCCGGCCGCGAGACCGACATCGCGATCGACCACAGCGAGTTCACGCACCTTCCCCCTGAGCAAATCGCGCAAGTGGTCGCGATCATGCAGCGCGAGGGCATGAATGTCACGGTCAGCAGCATCCACATCAACGGCTGGTTCGGCGCACACGACAAGCTGGCCGGCGCGCGCTGGATCGTGCGCGAGCTGTTTCGGCGCGAGCTCGACGCCGAGATCGAGCGCTGGGTCTATGTGGGCGACTCGACCAACGACCAGATCATGTTCGAGCGCTTCCCGCACAGCGTGGGCGTGGCCAACATCCGACGCTTCGAGGCGGAGCTGGTCCACGCGCCGCGCTACATCACGCAAGGCGAGCGCGGTGCGGGGTTTGCGGAGGTAGCGGGCGCGATTCTGGAGCCGCCCCGCGGGTAGCGATATCTTTTCGTCATATCAGCCTGCTATCGTGTCAACTCCGTATTGGCGTATCCGATGCATCCACCCATGGCCCGCCGTTCCACTTCCTCTGCCACCGCCTTGACGCGCGCGTACCAGCGCAACATCAAGGCGCTCACCAAGGCCACCTTGCAAGGTGGTCGGCAGGTCGCCGGGCAACTGCAGCGCGCCGCCACCCAGCACCTCAAGCCGCCACCGGGGCGCGGCGACTGGATTGGCGGCATGGTGCTCGGCCCGGCCGGCGCACGCGGCTACCACCTGTACCGTCCGCCGGATCTCAAGCTGCAGCCCGGCGAGCGCCTGCCCCTGATGGTGATGCTGCACGGCTGCGGCCAGACGGGGCGCGACTTTGCCATCAGCACGCGCATGGATAGCCTGGCTGCACGCCATCGCTTTCTGGTGCTCTATCCGGAGCAGGACCGGCTCGCCAACCCGCAGGGCTGCTGGAACTGGTACGACCGGCGCTCGGGCAAGGCCGACGCCGAAGCCGCCACGCTGATGGCCGCGATCGACCAGGCCTGCCTGCTGTACCGCGCAGACCGGGAACGCGTAGCCGTCGCGGGCCTGTCTGCGGGTGCCAGCATGGCAGCGCTGCTGGCCACGCGCTACCCTGTGCGCTTCAAGGCCGTGGCGATGCATTCGGGCGTGGCGCCCGGTGCCGCCAAGTCGCCGGTGACCGCGCTCGGCGCCATGCGCGGTCAGCACACGACGGCCGTATTGGCCACGGCCGTGGGCAAGGCGCTGGGCGCCGCGGCACAGTTCACGACACTGCCACCGCTGCTGGTGCTGCATGGCGATGTCGACCCCGTCGTCGCACCGGGCAACGCGCAAGACAGCGCCGCCATCTGGGCCGCGGCCACCGGTGCCGCGCCCGGCAGCGCGCGCGTGCTGCAACGCGGCAAGCGCCATCCGATGCAGGTGACCGATTACAAGCACCAGGGCCGCACGTTCGTGACGCTATGCCAGATCGCGCAACTCGGGCACGCCTGGAGCGGCGGCGCGGCGCGCGCGCCGTTCAGCGACCCGGCCGGGCCGGATGCCACGCGGCTGGTGTGGGCCTTTGCCTCGCGGCAGTTCGCCGCGGCCGCCCGATCGTCTGGCGCGTAGCCCGAAGCCTGCAGTTGCAGGCGCCGATCAGCGAGCCTCCTGCATGAACCCCTCGAGCACATTCACCGCATTGACGCCGACCTCTGCCACCGCGTAGCCGCCCTCGAAGACGAACACGGTGGGCAGGCCGGCACGCGCCAGGTCCGCGCCGACCTGCAGGTAGTCGGCGCTTTGCAGCGTGAAGCCTGCGATCGGGTCGCCCGCGAAGGTGTCGAGCCCGAGCGAGACCACGAGTGCGCCGGGAGCGAAAGCGGCAACACCTTGCAGCGCTGCGCGCAGGGCGGCGCGCCATGCGGAAAAATCGCTGCCGCGCGCCAGCGGCAGGTTGTGGTTGAACCCAAGCCCGGCGCCGGCGCCGCGCTCGTCGGCATAGCCCAGGTAGTACGGGTACTCGGTGTGCGGGTCGCCGTGGATGCTGGTGAACTGCACGTCGGCGCGCTCGTAGAAGATGGCCTGCGTGCCATTGCCGTGGTGATAGTCGATGTCGAGCACCGCGACGCGCGCCACGCCCGCGTCACGCAGGGTTTGCGCCGCGACCGCCGCATTGTTCAGGAAGCAGTAGCCGCCAAAGAAGTCGGCGCCCGCATGGTGCCCGGGCGGGCGCGTGAGTGCAAAGGTCGCGCGCTCGCCTTGCAGCAGGCGCTGTGCGGCCGTGCCCGCACAAGCGGCGCCGCCGCGCGCAGCGGCCCAGGTGCCCGCAGTCAGCGGCGTACCCGCGTCGAACGAGAACAGGCCCAGGCGCGCCGCAAAACTCGCGGGCAGCACGTCGCTGCGAAAGCCGCGGATCGGCCAGTACGAGGGCAGTGCATCACGCTGCGCGTTGGCCGGGTCGAGCGCCACCCACTCGGCCCAGGCACCCTGCAGGAACTCGAGGTAGCGCGGCGTGTGCACGCGCGTGATGGCTGCGTCATCGACCGTGCCCGGCACCTCGATCGCGCCGAGGCCGCGCCGCTTCAGTTCCTGCAGCACATCGTCGACGCGCGCCGGCACCTCGAAGCAAGACACGAGTTCGCCGCGGAACATCTCGAGCTTGCCGCGGTGCAGGC
>SCRR01000443.1 GCA_004322085.1 Burkholderiaceae bacterium | reverse complement strand
CTGTCCTGGCTCATTGGGCAGCGGTGCGCCAGCCTCGTTGTCCGCGCGCATGGCTTCGATGCCCTTGCGCAGCGCACCCATGGACCCCTTGAGCACGCCGCTCAACAGGGACGCGCCAGCACCCAACGCGCCCTGCGTTATCTGCGCAGCCTCCTGCCCGAGATTGGACTTGGCAACGCCAAGCGCGACGGTGCCCGGCGTGGGCTTGCCCTGGCGAATCGCCTCCACTGCCTCGGCGATATTCTCCGGGCTCACCTCGGACTCGGCACCATGGCCTTTCTTTGCGTTGACGGTCGCTGCCGCGCGCATCAGGGAATCGAACTGCTCACGACTCATGGTGACCGTTTCGCCCTGCGCCGGTGCCGCTTCGGCTGCCGGAGCCGCCTCGGCCGCGCCGGCCGCCTGCGGCTCCGACGCAGGCTCCGGCAGTGGCGCCGCGTTGGCTACCGGAGCCAGCGGCTCGGCGGTGTCCAGCGCCTTGAGGCCATCCAGCGCCGCGACCACCGCCTCGTGCGCCGGATCGAAGCGCATGGCCGATGTATCCGGCTGGCCGTGGTACATGGCCAGCGCGCTGAAGAACTGATCCTTGAGTGGCGAGTCCGGCGCCTCGCCCGTAGGGGCGCTCACCACAACCTCGTGCCTCGACACGCCCAGCTCGCGTGCCCTGGACTCGATGGCCTCGCGCACGCCCGCCATCGTGGCGCTTTCCCAGAGCGGCGGGCGCGCCGTCGGCGGCACATCCTTCCCCGGCTCGGCACGCTTGCCCGGGTTGGACTTGAAGGTCGGCAGCGATGCCAGTTTGTTGTCGTCCTCGTACTCGTTGCTCATGACGCGACTCCCGTTACTGAATCTGTTGGCTGATGCTCTGGCGCACAGCGGCTTCCTGCGCCGACTTCACCTGCTCACGCATGCGAGCCATCTTCAGCGACTCGTACACCGCAAGCAGCGCTTCGATGCGCGCACGCTTCTCGTGAATGGCCTGGGCCAGGTAGTTGCCCACGCCGACCGCCTTGAGGTAATCCACCCACAAGGCGCGGCTATCCACCTTCGTGATCGAGGCATTCCAATCGGCTGACGAAAACCGCCGATTCGCTTCGGTGAGCAGCATTTCGCGGCGCGACATCGTGTCGTAGTCGCCGATCGGCGCCTGCGGCAGCGAACCGTAGCCACTCACGTCCGACAGGACACCGCCCGCATTGCCC
>SCRR01000149.1 GCA_004322085.1 Burkholderiaceae bacterium | reverse complement strand
GCATGGCTCATGCGCCAGGCAATGCGCGGCAGCAGCAGCGCCCACACGCTGACACCGATCCACTTGTGGTAGGAGAAAAGCCGCAGCTTGAGCGGGCTCAGCGCCAGATCGGCCATGAACAGTCCGATGCAAAAGCCGGTCACGATGAGCACGGCCATGACGCCGTGCAGGGCGACGGCGGTGCGGGTGTAGCGAGTTGGCGGCAAGCTGCGCTCCAGCGGCAGGGATGTTGCTCTGCGCGCTCATTGTGAGTCAACACTGTGGGCGATGGTTCCAATCACGACAAGCTGCACGGCGTCGTCATTCATGAAAAAACTCAGTGTTGCGCCGCGCCTTACCGGGTCGCCAGGCTCAGATCGGCGTGCGGGGTCCATTTCGCGTCTGCACCGCTGCCGGATGCCGGCTGGTCGGCCGCCCTCTTCGGCGCCCCCAGGAACAGCTGATCCGAAGACACCTTCTTTGACGCCAGATAGTCCTTCACCGCCTCGCCGCGCGCCAGTGCCAGCTGCCGCATGGTGTCTTCGGTCACGGGAATATTGGCCATCAGCAGCGACTCCATCTGGGCCTGCGGAATGTCTTTGGCCATGCCGATCAGGTTGCGCGGCTTGGTGATGTCGGCGCGCCGGTACACCCGCTTGAGCAGGGCCGGGTACTCGGATTCGCTGACCGTGGTCGCAGCGGGTAGGGCCGCAGCCGACGCGGCGGACGCCGGCGCGGACGCGGTCGGTGCAGGCGCCTTGCCTGCATCGAGCAGGGACTCGCGCTGTTTTTCCGCCCGAACCATCGCGTTCAGGCGCTCGCGCCGGTAGCTCTCGCGCTCCGCGTCCAGGCTGGCGGCGCCCACCACCGTCATTTTCAGCTTGGGGCGCTCGGCCAGCGCCTTGGCCACCTTGTCCAGGCCGGCCCGAGCCTCGGGCGTGAGGCTGGCACTGCCGGGCGCGAACGCCACCGTGTCGAGCTGCTGGCCACCACCGCCGCCAAACGCGTTGGCCAACAGACTGAACGGCGCCGTGATGGCTTTCACGACGATGTTGATGATCGCCTTGAAGATGATCGGCCCCAGGCTGAATTGCGGGTCGTTCAACGAGCCGCTGATCGGCAGGTTCAGATTGATCACACCGTCACGATCGGCCAGCAGCGCCACCGCGAGCTTGACCGGCAAGCTGGCGGGCGCACCCTTGACCTCGTCACCAAAACTCAGCTGGTTCAGCACGAGGCTGTTCTGGGCCGTGAGCTGTCCGCTGGGCAGCACCACGTAGTGCACGTCCATGCTCATCTTGCCGCGCTCGATCTCGTGACCCGAGTATTTGACGGCGTAGGGCGACAGCGGTGGCAATTCAAGATCATGCACCTTGCCGGTGATGTCGAGCGCCAGCGGCTTGGCCAGCGGGTTGAGCTTGCCGGTGATCTCCAGCGACGCGGTGCCCTCGGCACGACCGGTCAGCTCCAGGTCGGCCATCTGGGGCGCGCCGGCCGGCGCCACGCTGGAAAAAGCGCTGAGCTTGCCGGTGAGCTCGGTCAGGTCGGCCGAGTAGTTGGGCTTGATGAAATGGTCCGAGAACAACACCTTGCCGTTGATCAGGCTGATCGGGCCGATATGGATGATCGGCGCCGGACCACCGCCTGCGGCGGATGTAGCCGCCACCAATACAGAGGCCGGGGCTGCGGCCCGAGCCGGCGTTGCGGGCTCCGAGACCATGGAGTTCTCGCGCGCCACGGGCCCGCCGGCCGGCATCGATGCCGCAGGCGGCGCCGCGGCCCCACTGGCCGTTGATACGGCCGTGCCTGGCTGCGTGGATGACTTCACCAGATCCTGCAGGTTGATGCGACCGTTCGGGTTGATGATGATGCGCGCGAAGAAGTCGCTGAGCGCGGTCTCGCGCACATTGACCTGGGTCGCGGCGCCGGGCTTCATCGCCAGGTCGAGGCCACGCACGCTCAGCGCCTTCCACCGCAGCAGCGGCTCGCTTACAAGGGGCTGGCTGGCGCCGGGCGCCGACAGCGCCGCAGTCTTGGGCGCTGGCCCTGCAGTAGTGGTCGCGGCCGGGCCCGGCGGCAATACGCTGTTGGCGTTGAAGTCCTCCAGCGCCGAGTCTCCCGTGACCTTGACCAGCGGGCCGCCCTTGCTGCCCCGGTACTGGACCCGTCCCTTGAAACTGGCGTCGGCACGCAGCAACCGGATGTTCAACGCGTCGCCGAAGTAGGGCTCGAACGCCTGCAGCGGAAGCCGCACGGCCTGCAACTGGCCCTGTGCCGAGAGGGGGTCCAGACCCAGATCGCCGTGGAAATCAAGCCGTCCCGGTTCGGTGCGCCCGGCCCCGATACGCGCCGAGACGACGAGTGGCGAGGTCTTTTTGCTGTCCAGCGCAAAATCCTTCAGCTCGACCTCGAGCTTTGATACCTCGAACGCCACGGGCCGGGGCGTGGCGGCGTCCCGGTAGGACACGGCGCCGCCCTCGACTGCTAGATCATTGATAGCTACCTGCCAAGGTTTGGCCTTGGTTACAGGCCGTTTCGACTCAGAAACCGGGGAGGCACCGACGGTTGCCGGCCGTTTGAGCCAGTGCTCGAACATCCAGCGCTTGTCGGCCCCGCGCTCCACGCTGGCGTGCGGATCGGTCACCAACAGCTTGCCGACTCTGACCGTCTGCCGATCCAGATCGATCTGCGCATCTGCCACCTCGATTTGCTTGACGCTGGGCAGCGTGGCGTTGCGCGGCTGCCCGCGCAACGGCTTGGCCGCCGGCTTGCCGTCGGTGAGCGCCAGATTCTCAAGCGTGAGCTGTTTCACGCCCACCCGCAGGCCGGAACCGGACTGACCCCCTGCGGATGCGTCATCGGGCGGCGCTGCCTTCCAGTCTGCGTTCAGTTCAGCCGTGATCTGACCACTGAGCCCCGGTTCGATGAACGAGGCCAGATAGGGGGCCGCCAGACCGAGCGGCACGGCCTTTACGTTGGCCGCCATACTGAGCATCCGGTCCGTGGCCGAGCCGCCAAAGCTCAGGCTGGCGGCCTGCGCCGGCGGGCTCACCTGTGCGCCGGACCCGGCCGCAGCGGCTGCGCCGGATGCCAACCGCGCCGAGCCGCTGAATTGCAGCGGCTTGGCAAACGGCAGCGCGATGGCGGCCGCATCGAACGTGAGCTCGCGCAGCGCCAGTTGCGCGTGGGGTGCCGTGGTCTCGTCGGTCCACGCGAGCGTGCCGTCGCGCACCGCGACCTTGTCGATTTCGATTTTCCACCCGCCGGATTCGGTATCTTTTGTGGCTGGTGTCGTTGCCACACCTTTGTTCTTTGCTCCATCCCTGGTAGCAGCCGGAGCCGTCGAGCCGGCCACCGGCGTGCTCGCGAAGTCCAGGTTGAGTCGACCTGCCGCATCGCGGCGCACCGCCAGATTCGGGCCGGTCAGCTCGATCGACGAGATCCTGGCCTGCTGCGCAAGGGGTTGCACATCGGCCAGTGTGAGCTTGAGCGTATCGAACGCCAGCAAGTCCTGCGTTTTGGTATCGGTCAGCTTCACATGGCTGGCCTGCACCGTGCCGCTCAGCTTGACCGAGGTGGCGGGCGTCTGCTCGAAGGCCACCTTGACGTCGGCGTCGATCACGCCACTGCGCAACCGCACCGGCAAGCTCGCGGGAAGGTAATTCAGGTAAGGCGCCAGGTCGAACCCGGCAAGCTTGAGGGTCGCGTCGGTCTTGTGCGTCTGCGCGAACGGCGTGCCTTCGGCAGACGAGTCGAAATGGCTGCCGTTGAGTGTGAAGGCCAGTCGTGGCGTGACCAGCATGTCGCGCTTGGAGTCCAGGTTACTCAGGAACGGCACGCTCAGCGACAAATCGCGCAATTGCTGGGTCTTGCCAATCACCTTGTCGGTGATGTTCATCGAGCCGCCGTTCAAGACCATGTTGTACAACGCAAAGTGCAGCGGTTTGCCGGCCGGCTTGGAGGATGGCTTGTTGAACCGGGCCAGGATGTCGTCGATGTCGTAGTGGCCGTCGCTTACGCGCGCCAGCTTCAGACTCGGATCGTCGACTGTGATGCGATCGATCACCGGTGCCAGGCGCAGGACCGACTGTATGGAACCATCTATATAGATACGCGGGATGTGCAGTTGCTGCCCGGCCCCATCGGCCGTTGCGACCGCCAGATCGGTCAGCGTGAGCTCCAGCGTCCAGGGCTTGAACGCGACCGCGCCGATGGTGACTCTGCGCCCCAGTTGCTCACTGGCTATCTTCTGGGCCTGGCTCTTGAGGACGGGCGGCACGGCCAGCCACCCAATGGCCCACAGCACCAGCACGCCCACGATAGTCCATGCGCCGCGACGCGCCCACTTGTTGCGCTTGAGGGATTGCACGTTCATGCGGCCTAGTTTATTCAATAAGCCGCACGCCAACGACAATAAGAAAGCCCGGTGGGTCGGCCTGCAGCCGACCCACCGGGCCTGACGGCGGCCAAAAGGCTGATGCCGTCTCGGTTCGCAGACCGGAGATTGAAGTACGGTACTGCGCAGGAAGCAATGGATTGCTTCCATGAAAAGCCGGGGCTGCTTCGTCAGCCACACCTCTCGGTGGGGACTGGCTCCTACCGGCGGTCGCCCAATTGCTCAGGCTTTATCAACATAGGTGCCCGCCCCCCAAATTGCAAATCGGGTTTTCAATGAGCGTTAGCGCCCCGATTGGAAGATTTTCAACAAGTTACGTTTGCGGGCAACGCGCCCACATTGATACCGATTCTGTGTGCTGCCGTGCTGCAGCCACCCAGCCCGGTCAAAACCCGGCGTTTGCGCGTCCCACGGCCGGCAGCGGCTTGCGCAAGATGATGCATAGCTATTGTTTATGGAGCGGTTCAAGCCGGAACGTGGTTGTGTGCCGTGCTTCGACGAGGCCGGAGCTCCGTCGGATCCATCATGATTTTGCATGGATACTGTGTTTGCATACACTTTTCATAGATTAAAAATTGATTGATCACTCTATTCATTATGCTTGACCAAGTATTTAAGCTGCTCCTAGAATTCCGGATTGTTGGGAATATCTAGGGATAACCCGTACTCGCTGCCGACCCTCGGCTAAGTCGATCCGCCGCCAAAGTCTTGATGGCCCGGTGCGGATCTGATGGCGTACCAATCCAAACGAGGAGCCCTGTCCGTCGTACTGCATCACAAGCACGACGTCGCAGCCCCCGCGTAGAAAGGAAAAGCTATGACAGCGCTAACCCGATCAGTCAGGAGTCTGCGAATCTTCGCATCCGATGTGGCTGATGGTTTTTTTGAAATAACACACAACGGCCTGGCCCTGCTGGGCGTGGCCTTGGTGTTCTTCGTCATCACCCTGGTGGCACGCCCCGACCTGCGCCAGGTTGGTGAGGAAAAACTCGCTGGCTGGTTGCAATCGCGCCAGACCGTTGCAAGCGGCATCGAAGCCGAACCGGACGCCGTGGACCGCGCCACCGCCACCGACCCCAAAGACCTGCCCAAGCAGCAGGCCGCGGTGGCCTATTGGTTAAGTAAAAAGTACCACGTCGCACCCGAACCAGTGAGCGCGCTGGTGGCCGAGGCCTATCAAATCGGGGCCCGCACCAAGCTCGATCCGACGCTGATTCTGGCCGTGGTGGCGATTGAATCGGGCTTCAACCCGTTTGCCCAGAGTTCGGTCGGGGCCCAAGGGCTGATGCAGGTCATGACCAAGGTGCATTTGGATAAATACCAGAGCTTTGGCGGAATGATGGCCGCCTTCGACCCTGTCACCAACCTGCGGGTGGGTGTCAAGGTCCTGCAGGACTGCATCGCGCGCGCGGGTTCGGTGCAGGCGGGACTCAAATATTATGTGGGTGCCGCCAACATCCAGGACGACGGCGGCTATGCCGGCAAGGTGATGGCCGAGCGCGCCCGGCTGTACAAAGTCGCGACCGGCCGCTCCGTTCCAGTCGAGTCCGCTCCCGCAGCGGCGCCCAAGGTGGCGGCTGCTCACGATGAAGTGAAGGTTGCAACAGCTTCACTGTACTGAGGAGGAACCCCGGACGGCAGCTGACTTGAGAGACGCGCTTTCGGCGCCAGTCAGCTACACTCACGCGGTACGCGACTGGCGATAGGTGCGGCGCCCTTGGGTATCGGGCTGCTGACGCTGACGTGGGACACCACCAGGGAGCGTACCGCCCGAATCTGTTGACCACGGCGTTCCGCCGTTCGCCTGGGCAGCCCTTGTTTCATTCGCGCAATGACAGGGAACCTCGTCTTTAAGGACTGCCATGTACCACCGCAATATCCTCGTTGAGCAAACCGATCCCGAACTGTGGACGGCGATCCTGGCCGAAAATACGCGCCAGGAACAGCATATCGAACTGATCGCCTCCGAGAACTACGCCTCGCCCGCCGTCATGGCCGCGCAAGGGACCCAGCTCACCAATAAATACGCCGAAGGCTATCCGGGGCGCCGCTACTACGGTGGCTGCGAATACGTGGACGTGGCCGAGCGGCTGGCGATTGAGCGCGTCAAGCAAATCTTCGGTGCCGAGGCGGCCAACGTGCAGCCGCACTCGGGTGCCCAGGCCAACGAAGCGGTGTTTCTCGCCTTTTTGAAGCCCGGCGACACCATCGTGGGCATGAGCCTGGCCGAAGGCGGCCACCTGACGCACGGCATGGCGCTGAACATGAGCGGCAAGTGGTTCAACGTGGTGAGCTACGGCCTGAACGAGAAGGAAGAGATCGACTACGACGCGATGGAGCGCAAGGCCCACGAATCCAGGCCAAAACTGATCATAGCTGGTGCCAGTGCTTATTCTCTTGCTATCGATTTCGCACGTTTCGCCAAAGTGGCGAAAGACGTGGGCGCGATCTTCATGGTCGACATGGCGCACTATGCCGGCCCGATTGCAGCGGGCATCTACCCCAACCCGGTGCCACATGCCGATGTCGTGACCTCAACCACCCACAAGAGCCTGCGCGGTCCGCGCGGCGGCTTCATTTTGATGAAGGCGCAGCACGAGAAGGCGATCAACAGCGCGATCTTCCCCGGCCTGCAGGGCGGCCCGCTGATGCATGTGATTGCCGCCAAGGCCGTCGCCTTCAAGGAGGCGCTGGCGCCCGAATTCAAGGTGTACCAGCAGCAGGTGCTGAAAAACGCACGCATCATGGCCGAGACCCTGACCCAGCGCGGCCTGCGCATCGTCAGCAGTCGCACCGAAAGCCACCTGATGCTGGTCGACCTGCGCGCCAAGGGCATTACCGGCAAGGAGGCCGAAGCCGTCATGGGCAGCGCGCACATGACCATCAACAAGAACGCGATCCCGAACGACCCGGAAAAACCCATGGTCACCAGCGGCGTGCGCATTGGCACCCCGGCCATGACCACGCGCGGCTTCAAGGACGAGGAGGCCCGCCTGACCGCCCATCTGATCGCCGATGTGCTGGACAACCCGCGCGATGCGGCCAATATCGAGGCCGTGCGCGCCAAGGTCAATGTCCTGACCACGCGCTTTCCGGTCTACGGCTAAGCCTGCTGGCCCCCACGCCCGGCGCCAGGTGCCCCCATGAAGTGCCCGTTCTGCGGCCACACCGACACCCAGGTGGTCGAAACCCGGATCTCGGAGGACGCGGACTTCATCCGCCGCCGGCGTCAGTGCGCCGCCTGCGAGAAGCGCTTCACCACGTATGAGCGGCCCGACGTGAGCTTCCCGGCGGTCGTCAAGAAGGACGGGCGCCGCATCGAGTTCGAGCGCGCCAAGCTGCGCGCCTCGATGAACCTGGCACTGCGCAAGCGCCCGGTCAGCACCGAGCAGACCGACAGCGCCATCGAGCGCATCGAGGAAAAACTGCTCGGCCTGGGCCTGCGCGAAATCCCCTCGCATCGCATCGGCGAGCTGGTGATGCGTGAGCTCAAAAAGCTCGACAAGGTGGCCTACGTACGGTTCGCCAGCGTGTATCGCAGCTTCGAGGATATCGACGAGTTCAAGACTCTCGTGGACGAGGTGCGGCGGTAGGCTTGCCGCTGCCACAACCTCGTCTCCTTTTTTTCCCAAAAGACCGGCCTGCAAGCTACCGCTTGTCGGCTGATCATCGCCGTTCGTCGGTAATTTGGAAAGAAAATTGGAATATACGTAAATTTATGTAAGCTCTCGCGAACATGACACCGGCAACCGGCTTCGGAACTTGCAGCACCGACGCGCCACGCCAGGCCGCCTTGCACGATGAAGGGAGAACAGAAATGAAACGTAGTCGCGCAAAAAACCCTTTGACGCGTCGAAACCAGAGCGGGTTTTCGCTCATCGAGGTGCTGATCTCGATCATCGTTCTTTCGTTCGGTTTGCTGGGAATGGTCGGGATGCAATCCGCGGCATTGCAGGCAAACCGGGAGGCCCGCCTTCAGTCATCTGCAGTGGGGCTGGCACGCGAACTTGCCGAGATGATGCGGGGCAACAAGGAAGTTGGAATCGGTGCAGCGAACCCGTATTTGGGATCATTTACCACTAACCCGTTAGTGGCGACCACACCTTCGTATTGCCTCAATGTGGCAACGACCACCACTCCGTGCGCAGATCAGACCGCCATTGCCAACGCGCAAATGACGGAATGGCTCGCCCGCGTCGACGCACAACTTCCGGGCGCTCGCGTCAGCGTGTGTTTCGACTCGGCACCCTTCGATGGCAGCGGCCTTCCGCAATGGGGCTGCAACAACACGGGCGCTGGCGCGGGTGGGATTGTTGTAGTCAAAATAGGCTGGACCCGTGGATCAACGGACCGATCACGTTCAGGCAGCGCCGCACTGGAGCGAGCGACGGCGCCGTCAATCGTGTTTCCTGTCAC
>SCRR01000011.1 GCA_004322085.1 Burkholderiaceae bacterium | reverse complement strand
CGGCTCTTCGGGCAGCCGCACGCCCAGGGGTTTTTCAAGGATGCCTTCCATGACTATGTGATTGCCGGTAACCATTGCGCAGTCAATCCGTCGCAGACCGGCACGAAGGCGGGCGCGCTGTTTGAACTGAACGTGCCTGCCGGGCAATCAACCACCGTCCGCCTGCGGCTTGCCAAGGCAGGCGCGCCATCGGCGGAAAAGCCCTGGGCGGATTTCGATGGGATTTTTGCCCAGCGGCAACTTGAGGCCGACGAGTTCTACGCCAGCATGCAGCAGTCGATGGGCAATGCCGACGCGCGGCTGGTACAGCGCCAGGCCTTTGCGGGAACCCTCTGGAGCAAACAGTTTTCCCACTACGACGTGCCGCTCTGGCTGGAAGGAGACCCGACCCAGCCGCGGCCACCGCCAGAGCGCAAACATGGACGCAATGCCGACTGGAAGCACCTGAACAACTTCGACGTGATTTCCATGCCCGACAAATGGGAATATCCCTGGTTCGCCGCATGGGACTGGGCCTTTCATTGCCTGACCCTCGCGGAGATCGATCCCGAGTTTGCCAAGGGTCAACTCGTGCTGCTGATGCGCGAGTGGTATATGCACCCGAACGGCCAGTTGCCGGCCTACGAATGGGCGTTCGGCGACGTGAACCCGCCGGTCCATGCCTGGTCGGCGTTTCGCGTTTTTCAGATCGATCGCCGGCAGCGGCGGCAGTCCAGTCCGGCAGATGTTGGCGACCTCGCGTTTCTGGAACGCGTCTTTCAAAAACTGCTTCTCAACTTCACCTGGTGGGTCAACCGCAAGGACGCGCAAGGCCGCAATATTTTCCAGGGTGGCTTTCTCGGCCTGGACAACATCGGCGTGTTCGACCGCAGCAAGCCGTTGCCGACGGGCGGCTTCATCAACCAGGCCGACGGCACCAGCTGGATGGCGATGTATTGCCTCAACATGTTGCGCATCGCGCTCGAGTTGGCGCAGCACGACCATGTCTATGAGGACATTGCGACGAAATTTTTTGAACACTTTCTCGCCATCGCCAACGCCATCAACGGCCAGAGCGAGGATTGTCTGGGGCTATGGGACGAGCCGGACCAGTTTTACTATGACCGCCTGAACCTGCCGGACGGACAAAATGTGCCATTGAAAATCCAATCCATTGTCGGCCTGATTCCGCTGCTGGCCGTCGAGGTGCTGGAGCCCGCAGTGATGACAAAACTGCCGGGGTTCGTCGCTCGCATGGAGTGGTATTTGAAGCACCGCCCGCAACTCACGGGGCTCATCTCCGACTGGAACATCGGCGGCACCGGCGACCGCAAGCTGCTGTCCCTGCTGCGTGGCCACCGCATGAAGGCGTTGCTCGGCCGGATGCTGGACGAAACCCAGTTTCTCTCCGGCCAGGGCGTGCGCTCCGTTTCGAAGGCTCATGAACAGAATCCGTTTCGCTATGTCACGGAGGGACAAGCTTACGAGGTGGGTTACTGGCCGGCCGAATCCCGCAGCCATTTGTTCGGTGGCAATTCGAACTGGCGCGGCCCGATATGGATGCCGATCAACTATCTGCTGATCGAGTCGCTGCAAAAATTCCATCACTATTACGGTGACGACTTCAAGGTTGAATGCCCGGCCGGTTCGGGAAAATTCGCCACCCTCAATGAGGTCGCCGACGAACTGGTAGGCCGTCTCTCCCGACTCTTTTTGAAAGGCGACGACGGCCAGCGGCCCGTGCTGAAATACCACCCCAAACTTGCGAGCGATCCCCACTTCAGGGATTACGTGCTGTTCCACGAATATTTCGATGGCGACTGCGGGCGCGGCGTGGGCGCGTCGCATCAGACGGGCTGGAGCGGCCTGATCGCCAAACTGCTGCGGCCGCGCAACCCGCCGGCGGCCGCGCCGGGGAAAGCCGCATGAGCACCGAGCCGTACGATATCGTCATCATCGGCAGCGGCGCCGGTGGCGGCACACTCGCGCTCAAACTCGCGCCTTCGGGTAAACGCATCCTCCTCCTGGAACGCGGTGACTACCTGCCGCGCGAGAAGGAGAATTGGTCGCCGGCCGACGTCTTTGTGGATAACCGTTACGTGTCGAAAGACACCTGGTACGACTTGAGCGGCACACCATTCCAGCCGGGTGTCCATTACTTCGTCGGCGGCGCAACCAAGATGTTCGGCGCAGCGATGTTTCGACTGCGGCAACACGACTTCATCGCGCACCGCACGGCGGACGGCATGACGCCCGACTGGCCGATCCGCTACGAGGACCTCGAACCGTACTACACGCAGGCGGAAAAGCTCTATCACGTGCACGGCCGGCGTGGTGACGATCCCACCGATCCGCCGGCCAGCGCGCCCTATCCGTACCCGCCTGTAAGCCATGAACCACGCATGCAGGAAATCGCCGACGGCCTGCGGCGTGCGGGCTACACACCATCGTACGCGCCGTGCGGCGTCCTGCTGGACGAGGCAGACCGGCCGTCCAGCCGGTGCATTCGCTGCAATACCTGCGACGGCTACCCCTGCCTGGTGCATGCCAAGGCGGACGCCGAAGTCATCGCCGTGCGACCCGCGCTGGAATATCCGAATGTGACGCTGGTGCGCAATGCGCAGGTGCAGCGGCTCGAGACCGACGCCGGCGGGCGCGCGGTCACCAGGGTGATCGCGGACTGCAACGGCCAGCGCGTGGAATACGCCGGCAGCATCGTGGTGGTGTCGTGCGGCGCGGCCAATTCCGCGCGGCTGCTGCTGATGTCGGCTAACGAGAAACATCCGCACGGCCTGGCCAACGGCTCCGACATGGTGGGCCGCCATTACATGTTCCATAACGCTATCGCGCTGGTCGCGCTGTCCATGCGCGAGAATCCGACCGTGTTCCAGAAGACACTGACGATCAACGATTTTTATCTGGGTGCGCCCGATTACGGGTTTCCGCTTGGCAACATCCAGATGATCGGCAAGTCCCAGGGGCCGATGTTCAAGGAGGACGCACCGAAGTTCGCTCCTGGTTTTGCACTGGATCAGATGGCCCGGCATGCCGTGGATTTCTGGCTCACAAGCGAAGACCTGCCGCTGCCGCAGAACCGCGTCACGGTGAACCCGAAAGGTGAAATCCATCTCCACTACGAGTTCACGAACGTGGAACCGGCCAACCGGCTGCGCCAGAAGCTGCAGGAGATGCTGAGGCACATGGGCATGCACCCGCACCTGATTCCGAACAGGGCCTATATGGGAAAACACATTCCGATTGCCGGCGTTGCCCACCAGTCGGGCACCTGCCGCTTTGGCAGCGACCCGCGCACCTCCGTGCTCGACGTCAACTGCAAGGCGCATGAGCTCGACAATCTGTACGTCGTGGACACGAGCTTTTTCCCGAGCATCG
Source organism: Burkholderiaceae bacterium (assembly GCA_004322085.1). GTDB lineage: Bacteria > Pseudomonadota > Gammaproteobacteria > Burkholderiales > Burkholderiaceae_C > Rhodoferax_A. The sequence continues at coordinate 3,365 of SCRR01000011.1, read as the reverse complement.
GCGCGGTGAATCCGTCGTTGACGGCGATCGCGAATGCATTGCGCGTGGGCGATCATCTGCTGCAGCGATTCGCCTAGCAGGCCACCGGATGGCCCGATGCACCGAAGTCGCCGCTGTCTATGGCGCCGGATTGATTCAAGGCGTGGCCCTGGTCACGTTTCCGGCTGCGAGCGCCATCTTCACCAGCGCGAACCAGTACGGACTGTCGAGCACCCAATACGGCGGGATGTTCGTGCCCCAGGCGATCGCGGCGGTTGGCTCATCGCTGCTGGGCGCTGGCCTGACCCGAGGCCTCGGCGCCAAGCGTATCTACTTGCTGGGACTGGCCGCAAATCTGCTGGCAATGGCGCTGCTCGTGGCAAGCCGGTTTGTCGTCAACGAGCACGCGCTCGCTTACACCGTGCTGCTGGTCGCCACCGGTTGCCTGGGTGCGGGTTTCGGCTTGACGGTACCGACGCTCAACACATTCGCCGCCGCGTTCTTCCCGCGCAAGGCGGACCGGGCGCTGCTGGTGCTGAACGCGCTGCTCGGATCGGGGACCGCGCTCGCCCCGATCTTCATCGCACTGTTCGTCGGCCTGGGACACTGGTGGGGATTGCCGGCGTCCGTGGGTGTGCTGATCCTGCTGCTGCTTGGGTTCAGTGCATGGCTGCCACTGGACCAGCGCGCTCAGACGGGCAGCGCCGACACAACGCAAGGGGGCCTCGCGATTGCGCCCCGGTTCTGGGTTTTTGCCGCGTTCGCGCTGCTCTACGGCGTCTGCGAAACGATGAACGGCAACTGGGTATCGCTCTACATGACCCAACAAATGCACGCGAGTGCCGCGCAGGCTTCGCTTGCCTTGACCGTGTTCTGGGGCATGGTCACCGTCGGGCGAATCTTCTTTGCCGCGATGGAGAAGTGGCTTCCCGAGCGCACCGTCTGCCGGGCCCTTCCCCTGCTGGTGGCGGCCGCGTTCATCGCCACCGCCTGGCTAGGGCCAAGCCACAAGGTCCTCGGTATACTGACTTTTGCACTGGCCGGTCTGGGTTGTTCGGCGCTGTTGCCGCTGGTCATCAGCTTCGGGCAGGCTGAGCTCAAGACCATCGCCGCATCGGTGGCGGGAGGATTAATCGCTTTCTACCAGATCGGTTATGGCATCGCGGCCTTCGGCGTGGGCCCCCTGCAAGCGCGGGCGGGCTTGAGTCTGAATGCAATCTACGGTGGGACCAGCGTTGTCGCGATAGCGCTCGCCGCGTTCGCCCTTCTCATCGTTCGCCGTCAACCATCATCATTTACGGAGCAAAACCATGAATCTGAAGGGTAAGGTCGCCATCGTCACCGGCGGCAACAGCGGGATCGGTCTTGCCATCGTGCTGGAACTGGCCAGGCAGGGCGCCAACATCGCCATCGACTACGTCGCCAATCCCGACGCGGCCGAGGAGCTGGAAAAACAGGTCAGCGCACTGGGTGATCTGGTCATCGGGGTCGAGGCCGACGTGAGCAAGGTCGCCGACCTGCAGCGCCTGGTCACCACCACCGTGCAGGCCTTCGGGCGCGTCGACATCATGGTCAACAACGCCGGTGTCGAGACCCGCACTTCGGTGCTCGACACCACCGAGGCGCAATACGAAAAAGTGCTGGACATCAATCTCAAGAGTGCGTTCTTCGGCACCCAGCTCGCGGCGCAGCAGATGATCAAACAGGGCGGCGGCGGGCGCATCATCAACATCACATCCGTGCACGAGGACTGGCCGATGCCAGGCAATACCGCCTACTGCCTGTCCAAGGGCGGCATGCGCATGCTCACACGCACGGCAGGCGTCGAATTGGCGCCGCACGGCATCCTCGTCGTTGGCGTCGGCCCCGGCGCGGTGGCAACGCCGATCAACACCGCCACCATGAACGACCCAGCGCTGCTGCAAAAGCTCGACGCCGCGATTCCGATCGGGCGCATGGCCAAACCCGAGGAGATTGCGAGCCTCGTGGCCTTCCTCGCGAGTGACGGCGCGAGTTATATGGCTGCTACCACAGTCTTCGTGGATGGTGGCATCATGCACAGCAGTCCGGGACTATAGGTCGCCCCGCGCTGCTACACCGGCACCAGCTTCGCGACGCTCAGCGCGAGCCACTTGACACCATGGCGCGGAAAATTGACCTGCGCGCGCGCATCGTCGCCCATGCCTTCCAGCGTGATCACGGTGCCTTCGCCGAATTTGGTGTGAAACACCTGCATGCCCGAGCGCAGGCCGTGCGATGGAGCGGCCTTTTGCACCGGCACGGGCGGGCTCGCGTATTGCCCCACCTGCCGCGAATAATCTTGATAAAAACCGTCTCCAGCCCTTGAGCGGCCTTGGGTTAGCGCTCCTGTACCCATAGCAAATCCGGAACCGAAGCCTTGGTTTTTGGGCGTAAGCCACTTCAGTGCAGACTCCGGCAGCTCGTCGAAAAAACGGCTCCTGGGGTTGTAGCGCGTCTGCCCGTGCAGCATGCGCGTTTGCGAATGGCTCAGGTACAACCGCCTGCGCGCGCGCGTGATGGCCACGTACATCAGGCGGCGTTCTTCTTCGAGGCCGCCCTGGTCGCTCATGGAGTTTTCGTGCGGAAACAGCCCTTCTTCCAGGCCGGTGATGAAGACGCAGTCAAACTCCAGTCCTTTGGCGGAATGCACGGTCATCAATTGCACCGCGTCCTGCCCGGCCTGCGCCTGGTTGTCGCCCGATTCCAATGCAGCATGGGTCAGGAAGGCCACCAGCGGTGAGAGGGTCTCGCCCGTGTCGGCATCTGGGGGCATATCCGCCAGCGGCTGATCCGGATCCAGCCCCTGGCTCACCGGGCTTTGCGTCAGCGCATGCCCCAGTTCGTCGACCGGCAACGCCACCGCGTCGCGGCCGAAGCCTTCCTGCGACACAAAGCTCTCGGCGGCGTTCACCAGTTCTTCGAGGTTCTCGATGCGGTCTGCGCCCTCGCGCTCGGCCTTGTAGTGCTCGATCAGGCCGCTCGCATCGAGTACCTGCTCGATGATCTCGCGCAGCGTCATGCCGTGGGTCTGCTCGCGCAGCACGTCGATCATCGCCACGAACGCGCCCAGGTTGGCGCCGGCCTTGCCGCTGAGCGTGCTGACGGCATCCACCAGCGAGCAACCGGCGGCGCGCGCGGCGTCCTGCAGCTGCTCGACGCTGCGCGCACCGATGCCGCGCGGCGGAAAGTTGACGACGCGCATGAAGCTGGTGTCGTCGTGCGGGTTCTCCAGCAGACGCAAATAGGCCAGCGCGTGCTTGATCTCGGCGCGCTCGAAAAAGCGCAGGCCACCGTACACGCGGTACGGCACGCCGGCGTTGAACAGCGCCGTCTCGATCACGCGGCTTTGCGCGTTGCTGCGATAC
>SCRR01000148.1 GCA_004322085.1 Burkholderiaceae bacterium | reverse complement strand
GTACGATCCAGCCAGCGACTCGATGCGCCCGTGCACTCCATGCAGGTTGGGCAATCGCAGTTCGACCGCAACCTGCTGGATGAATGCCACCTTCTTGGCGACGGCGTCCACGCAGGTGACATTGATCTCTGGACAGCAGACGGCGATCACGACGCCCGGCAGTCCGGCGCCGGCGCCCACGTCGAGCAGGCGCCCGCTCTGCATTCGGGTTTGCCGGCGCAGTGGCGCCACCACCGCCAGACTGTCCAGCAGATGGTGAGTCAGCATATCGGCCGGATCGCGCAGCGCGGTCAGGTTGTAGACCTTGTTCCACTTCTGGATCAGACCCAGGTAACGCAGCAAAAGCTCGATCTGGCTGGCGCTGAGCTCGACGCCCAATTGCAGCGCACCCCGTCGCAACGCCTCACCCAGGTTCGTTCCCTGATATTGCCGCGCGGGCTGGCCGGTACGCGCAGGCGGCACAGATGGAGCAGAGGTCACGGACCCGGCGCCTGCAACACGCTCAGGCGGCAAGCGTTTTGTCGTGACTCGCGGCGTCGTCAACCGAGTCTCTCCAGCCACCCTTTTTCAAATGCACCAGCAGCAGCGAGATGGTCGCCGGCGTCACTCCCGAAATTCGCGAGGCCAAGCCCAGCGTCTCGGGCCGATACTTGTTCAGCTTCTGCCTCGCCTCTATGCTCAAGGCCGTCACTTGCATGTAGTCCAGATCGGCGGGCAGCCTGAGGCTCTCGAAGTGCGCGGCGCGCTCCACCTCGTCCTTCTGCCGATCGATGTAGCCGGAATATTTGGCGGCTATTTCAACCTGCTCGATCACGGTTTTGCCGAAATCTGTTTCACGTGAAACATCGGCCGCAAGCTCGGGACTCGCATATCTGCCGCCATCGAGCGACATCAAGCCCGCGTAACTCACATCGGGTCGACGCAGCAAGTCGGCCAGGTTGTATTCGTGATCGATGGCCTTGCCCAGCACGCGCTCGGCTTCAAAGGACGCGAGGTTCTGGGGGTTGACCCAGATGGATCGCAGGCGCTCTGTTTCACGTGAAACAGCGTCGCGCTTGCGATTGAACGCATCCCAGCGCGCGTCATCGACCAAGCCCATGCGGCGAGCCGGCTCCGTCAGCCGCGCATCGGCATTGTCTTCGCGCAGCTGCAGCCGGAACTCGGCGCGGCTGGTAAACATGCGGTACGGCTCGGTCACGCCCTGTGTAATCAGGTCGTCCACCAGCACGCCAAGGTAGGCCTGATCGCGGCGCGGCAGCCACGCCTGCTCACCGCGGCACTGCAGCGCGGCATTGATGCCGGCAAACAGACCTTGCGCGGCCGCTTCTTCGTAGCCCGTCGTGCCGTTGATCTGCCCGGCAAAAAACAGCCCCTGGACGGCGCGCGTCTCGAAGCTGGACCTCAAGCCACGCGGGTCGAAATAATCGTATTCGATCGCGTAGCCGGGTCGCAGGATATGGGCGTTTTCCAACCCGACCATCGAGCGCACCAGCGCGTACTGGATGTCGAACGGCAGGCTCGTGCTGATGCCGTTCGGGTAAAACTCGTTCGTCGTGAGGCCTTCGGGCTCCAGGAATATCTGGTGACTTTCCTTGCCGGCAAAGCGGTTGATCTTGTCTTCCACACTCGGGCAATAGCGCGGGCCCACACCGTCAATCTTCCCGGTGAACATGGGACTGCGATCGAAGCCAGAGCGGATGATGTCGTGCGTGCGCGCGTTGGTATTGGTGATCCAGCACGGAACCTGCCGCGGATGCTGCGACGCTTGGCCCATGAAGCTGAACACCGGCATCGCCGCACTGCCGCCGACCCGCGCTGCGCCCGGCATGCCGTCGCCGGGCTGCTCGAGGCATTTTGAAAAATCGATGGTGCGGCCATCGAGACGCGGCGGCGTGCCGGTCTTGAGTCGCCCTTGCGGCAGCTGCAGCTCTTTCAGGCGCGCACTCAGCGACACCGCCGGGGGGTCGCCGGCGCGCCCCGCGGCGTAGTTGTTGAGTCCGACGTGGATCTTGCCATCCAGAAACGTGCCGGCCGTGAGCACCACGGCGCGCGCCGGGAAGCGAATGCCTACTTGCGTCACAGCACCCACCACACGGTCGCCCTGAATCATCAGATCATCGACAGCCTGCTGGAACAGCCACAGATTGGGCTGGTTTTCCAGGCGGCGGCGAATCGCTGCCCTGTACAGCATCCGGTCGGCCTGGGCCCGCGTCGCGCGCACCGCCGGGCCTTTGGAATTGTTGAGAATGCGAAATTGGATACCGGCCTCGTCGGTAGCCGCCGCCATCGCGCCGCCCATGGCGTCGACTTCCTTGACCAAGTGACCCTTGCCGATGCCGCCGATCGAGGGGTTGCAGCTCATCTGACCGAGCGTCTCGATGTTGTGCGTGAGCAGCAGCGTCTTGCAGCCCATGCGTGCCGCAGCCAGCGCAGCCTCGGTCCCGGCGTGGCCGCCGCCGACCACGATGACGTCGAATTCTTGGGGGTAGAGCATGGGGTTAGATCCCGCGCGCGCGGCGCAACCCTTGATTTTATCCGGCGCGCCGGATTTTGCCCAATCACGGCCCCGCGCGGTAGTGTCTCAGTTTGAATATCCGCTCACGACCCCTTGCGGATATTCTTTCAGTCGTCGCCAATCGAACGAATGACCCGCGCCGGATTTCCTCCGACAAGAGTATTCGGGGGAACGTCCTTGGTGACTACCGAACCCGCAGCCACAACCGAGTTTTCGCCTACCGTCACCCCGCCGATAATCGTTGCGCCAGCTGCGATCCAGACGTTTCTCTCAATCACGATGGGTTTTCCGATGGTGGCGGCGCGGCGCTGGGAAGGCTCAAGGGGATGGCCCGCCGTGATGATGCTCACGTTCGGCCCGATCATCACATCGTCCGCGATGTCGAGCCCGCCAAGGTCGTAGAAAGTGCAGCTCTGATTGACGAAGACGTTACGCCCGACGCGGATTTCGTCCCCGCCGACAGTATAAAAAGGCGGAATCAGTAAAAAGCTCTCGTCTACCTTTTTACCGATGAGTTCGCTGAACAAGGCCCGAATTTCGTCCGCATCGTTGAACGTCAAGCGGTTAAGTGTGGCGGTGATCGCCATCGCTCGTTTGACGTTTGCCAACATGGCCGCCGATTCCGGCGTCCTGCGGTAAATTATCCTGGTGGCCGTCCTCATTCGACATTCGTTATTTTCCTCGGGCGACAGTTGAGCGCATGTTTCGGCGCACAAGAGCGGCACCGAGATCCGCCGAGCATAGCCACAAAGCACAAGGGCTGGAAATCCGCGCACCCGCCAGAAACACCGCGGAACCGGCTCCGCCGGGCCGCTGGTGTTGCCCCCTGCAAGGGGGTAGGAGGCTACGCGAAGCGAGCAAGCCTGGGGGTGCGCCACAATACAGGCCATGAAACTCCTG
>SCRR01000147.1 GCA_004322085.1 Burkholderiaceae bacterium | reverse complement strand
AAAGCTGTCCTACGCGCTGATCCTGGAGATCACCGACGGCGTAAGGGTCGGCGACCGCGTCGTCAATCCGCGCTAGGGATGGCCCGCGTCCCCTGTACGCCTGCGCCTGCGGCCTGACGGCTCGCCACGCCCATGGAGCGCGACGAACTCGCCGCCTGGCTCAGACTCACACTGACCCCGGGCGTGGGCAATGCCGGCGCGCGCAGGCTGCTGGCCGCGTTCGGGCTGCCACAGGCGATCTTCGGCCAGCCCCAGGCCGCGCTGCGCCAGCTTGTCAACGCCGCCCAGAGCGCGGCGCTGCTGACCGATCCGCCCGGCTTGGCCGCACAGCTGGAGGCTACGTGGCAGTGGCTGCAGGGGGCGGCCGAGGGCACGCGGCGCCGGGTACTGGCACTGGGCGATGCCGACTATCCCGACTCGTTGCTCCATATCGAGGATCCGCCGCTGATGCTGTATCTGCTCGGCGCCGGAGATATTGAAGAAAATCAGCCTCCAACCCATACTGTATCTGCGTTAGGCGCTGTTAATTCGATAGCGAACGATTTGCGACGCAGCCTTGCCATCGTGGGTAGCCGTAACCCAACGCCGCAGGGCGCCGCCCATGCGCGTCAGTTTGCCAGGGCCTTCAGCGAGGCCGGCCTGACGGTGATCTCGGGGCTGGCACTAGGGATCGATGGTCAGGCCCATCTGGGTGCGCTCGAAGGCGCAGATCAGGGTGGCCAGCGACTGGCCACGGTGGCGGTTGTGGGTACGGGACTGGACCGGGTCTACCCCAAAAAACACCTGGAGCTGGCGCACCGCATTGCCCGCCGCGGCTTACTCATCAGCGAATTCCCGATCGGCACACCTCCGCTGGCCGCCAACTTCCCCAAAAGAAACCGTATTCTGGCGGGCCTGGCGCAGGGCACCCTGGTGGTGGAGGCGGCGCTGCAGTCCGGCTCGCTGATCACCGCCCGGCTCGCCGCCGAGCAGGGCAAGGAGGTGTTTGCCATCCCCGGCTCGATTGCCTCCACCCAGTCGCGCGGCTGCCACGCGCTGATCCGCCAGGGCGCCAAGCTGGTCGAGACCGCGCAGGACGTGCTCGAAGAGCTTCGGTTCCCTGGCACTGTGGGCAACATCGCGCCTCGGGGTGGCGATGCGAGCAGCGGGAGCCAGGACCCTTCACAACGAGACCGGCTCGAACAGATGGGCTACGACCCCGTCAGCCTGGACGCCCTGCAGGCCCGGACCGGGCTCGCAACCGCGCAGTTGCAGGCCCGGTTGCTCGAACTGGAGCTCGATGGCCAGGTGGCGCGGCTGCCCGGTGGCCTGTTCCAGCGCATGGGTCGGGGTTAGTAGCCCCCACGCTTGCCACTTCGTAGCTGCGCTGGCCCCGACCCCCCACCAGCCTTCTACGCTATATTGGGGCCATGTTTGAAGTGCTCGTGTATGTCTATGAAAGCTACTGGCGCGGCGACGCGTGCCCCGAGTTGCCGCAACTCGGGCGCAAGCTGAGCATCGCCGGCTTCGAGTCCGACGAGATTGCGCAGGCCCTGCTCTGGCTCGAAGGCCTGAACCGGGCCGCAACGGGCACGCAGATGGTCGTTGCCCCGGCCGACCCTGGCGCGAGCGCCGGCATCGCCGAGCCGCACCAGTCGCCCATCAGCATGCGGGTGTATTCGGTCGCCGAGCAGGACCATCTGGGTGCGCAGTGCCTGGGCTTTGTGAGTTTTCTCGAAACTTCAGGGGTTCTGCCCGCACCCCTGCGCGAAATCGTGCTGGACCGCGCCATGGCCGCGCCCGGCGACCCGGTCTCGCTCGATGACCTCAAGATCATCGTGCTGATGGTTTATTGGCACTTTGGCGAAGAACCCGATTCGCTGGTACTCGACGAGCTGTGCGACGACACGTTGGGCCGGCTGGCGCACTGATTCAGTTCAGCAAACGTTCCGGATTGGCATCGAGCTTGGCCAGCGCCTCGCGCGTGGCGCGCACCGTGAGTGCTTCTTCCTCGGTCGGCACCAGGAGGCCGGCCTGCAGATAGGCCGCAAGGCGGCGCGCCTGGATCAGGTAGCTGCGCCCGTCGGTCGAGGCAAACAGGTGCAGCTGCTTGCGCTCGCTGCGCCAGACATACTGGACCTGGCTGAGCTTGCTGTTGTGGTCCAGCGCGAACCAGCTCCCCAGCTCGAGCTCCTGCGCCCAGCCCAGCATCGCCTCGGTGGGGCGCGAGCCACCATCCGACACCACCTCGATACTGGCGGCGTCGATGCCCAGCATCAACTCGAGGCTTTCGGCGTCGAACGGCAATTCGCCGGTGCCGTCATCGGCGACGAAGTCTTCCAGGTTGGCGAGGCGCCGGGCCATGTCGTCGATCTGTTGCTGGGGAATCGCAGCGGTCTTGGACAGGAAGGCGTCGGCCAGCGTGTCGCCAATGACCTTGAGATGGACCTCCTGTACCGGTTTGGCGACATTGAGCTGTGTCATGCCCTGGCGCAGGTGCTGCAGCAGTTTGGGCAAGTCCTGAATCACGCGGGCCCGGTCGCTGCGGTTGGGCTTGGCGCTGGCCGCCCACACCAGATCCACCGCCGCGCGCTTGAGCTGCAGCGTGTCCTCGTGCTGCGGGCCATTCTTGACGGCCGCCAGTGCCAGCACCTCGGCCCACACTTTGAACAGGAAGTCGCGGATCTCGTCGCGCACCGGCATGGTGTTGAGCATGTTGCGCATCTCGATGGTGTACTGGATCGCGAGCGTTTCCTTTTGCTCGACCTGTTGCGCCACCGAGACGACGCGTTGCGTGTCCCCTTTTTCGGTCAGGAATTTGGACAGGAATTTCTGGAACTCGTCATACACCAGCTGGAATACGCGCCGCCCCGTCTCGGGATACTGCTCAATGACCTGCACCACGCGTTTGATCTCCGTCTCCAGCGCGCTGCCGCCGATGGCATGTGCGTCGAATCCCATGACGCACGAGCCCATGCGGTCCATCAGCTGCCGCGCCGGATGCTGCAAGGTACCAAAGAACTCCGGCTCCGCCAGCGCCACGCGCAGCACCGGCATCTGCAACCGCGCAAACCAGACGCGCACGCTGGCCGGGATGCGCTCCTCGGCCAGGATGCTCTGGAACATCAGCGCCACGATTTCAATCGTCGCCTTCTCGTTAGCGCTGGTCGCCTTGCTCTTGAGACTGGCGGTACGCTCGCGCAGCTGATGCACGGCCTGCTCGACACCGGGGACGTCATAAGTGACCTGCGCGCCCTCATACGCGGCCAGCTGTGTGGCCTCGATGTCCGAGATCGCCTGCGCCAGCACCGGCGACGCCTGCATTGGCCGCGTCATGTCGTAATCCGAGACCCGGTCGGTCAGCATCCGCTTGAGCTGCCCGATCACGCCCTGCGCGCGCATGCGCACCCTGGCCAGTGGCGTCGTGCCCGTGAGCATGCGGGTTTCGTCGGCCAGCCGGCTGGCGCCCGTGCGTCCTGCGGCCCCCACAACGCCGCTGCCAGCGGAAACACCCGCCGCGCCCGTCAGGGGGCCACCACTGGCAAAACCGGACCCGCCGGAATGGCCGGTATCGGGGGGCACCCCGGCACCCGTGTTCTGGGCATCGGTGTTCCGCCGCGAACCCAATCGGCCACCGCTGGTGCGCTTGACCTGGGGCTTGAGATCGATCTCGGGCATGACGCCATGCTGGATCAGGAACTCATTGGCATGGTGATAGGCGTCGACAAGGTGATCCGCGAAGTGGTGCCGGATCACGTCGTTGACCAGCGCCCAAGCCACCCGATCCAGCCCGCAAGCCGTCCACTGCTGCACAACGACGGCGGCCAGCTCCTCGGGTCGAAACGCGTCATGGGCGCCCAGTTCCTGCACCTTATCCAGCCGCTGGATGCGCAGGCGCAAATCGTTCAACTCCCAGCTCGTCTTGTCCACGATGGACTGCACCAGGCGCGACGCCAGAATGTTGTTCTCGACCTCATCATTGCCCATCAGCGACAGCAACTCCGTCGCCTGCATGTCGTGTGCCACCTTGACGGGCGGCGTCAGCGTTTTGCGCCAGCCCAACTGCACGCCATCAAGCCAGCCGGCGCGCAGCTTCTGAAAGGCCTGCATCGCATCGCGCCGCTCCTGCATGCTTTTGGGGTCGCCCACCTGGTTGGCCAGCGCCACCAGTCGCGTCTCGATGCTGCCCGCCAGCTCCACGAAAGATTCGCCGACCTCGGCAACGAAGCGCTCGCGTGCCTGCCGCGCGAGGACAGAATCGGGCGTTGACTGGCGCGCAACAGCCATACTGATCTAGACCTGCGCTCCCGCATTCGGGTGGTTCGGATCTTCTCCCTCTTTCCTGACTGGTGTCTTGATCATGTCTTCGCGCCTGATACCGAGCCACATTGCAATCGCGGCCGCCACAAATACCGATGAGTAGATACCGAACAGAATACCAATAGTCAGCGCCAACGCAAAGTAGTGCAGCGTCTGACCGCCGAACAGCAGCATCGACAACACCATCATCTGGGTCGAACCGTGCGTGATGATGGTGCGGCTGATATTGGCCGTAATGGCGTGGTTGATGATCTGCGTCGAGTTCATCTTGCGGAAGCGCCGGAAGGCCTCGCGCACCCGATCGAAGATGACCACCGACTCGTTGACCGAGTAGCCCAGCACGGCCAGCACCGCGGCCAGCACCGAAAGAGAGAATTCCCAGCGAAAAAACGCGAAAAACCCCAGGATGATGACCACGTCGTGCAGGTTGGCAATGATCGCCGATACCGCAAACTTCCATTCGAAGCGCATGGCGAGATAAATCATGATTCCCACAACCACCGTACCCAGGGCCTTGAGGCCATTGGTCACCAGCTCTTCGCCCACTTGTGGGCCGACGAACTCGGTACGGCGCAAGACGACCGTCGGATCGTCGGCTTTCAGCGCCGCCGTGACCTGCTCGCTCTGTTGCGCAGATGTCACACCCTTTGCCACTGGCAGGCGAATGATCACATCGCGCGAGTTGCCAAAGTTTTGCACTTGTCCATCGGCGTAACCCAGTTTGGCGATGGTGCTGCGGACCTTGGAGAGGTCGGCCGGTTGGGCATAGTTGACCTCCATGACGGTGCCGCCGGTGAACTCCACCGACAGGTTCAGGCCGCGCGTGATCAGGAAAAACACCGCCAGCACAAAAACGACCACCGAGACCATGTTGAAGATCAGGGCATGCCGCATGAACGGGATGTCCTTGTGGATTTTGAAGAATTCCATCTCGCCGTCCCTTATTTCACGTTGGCCACGGCGGTCTCTGCCGGACGCCATACCGTGCCGATCGACACGCTCTTGAGCTTCTTCTTGCGCCCGTACCAGAGATTGACCAGGCCGCGCGAGAAAAACACCGACGAGAACAGGCTGGTCGTGATGCCGATGACATGCACCACGGCAAACCCACGCACCGGACCGGAGCCAAACGCTAGCAGCGCCAGACCGGCAATCAGGGTCGTGACGTTGGAGTCCAGAATCGTCGCCCAGGCCCGGTCGTAGCCGGTATGAATCGCCGCCTGCGGCGACGCGCCGGCGCGCAACTCCTCGCGCACCCGCTCATTGATCAGCACATTGGAGTCAATCGCCATACCCATGGTAAATGCCATGGCCGCAATGCCCGGCAGCGTCAGCGTGGCCTGCAGCATCGACAGCACGGCGATGATCAGCACCAGGTTGAAGGTCAGCGCCAAGCTGGAGAACACGCCGAACAGCATGTAGTACATGCACATGAACGCGACGATCACCACAAAGCCCCAGGTCACGCTGTGAAAGCCCTTGCTGATATTGTCGGCGCCCAGGCTCGGGCCGATGGTGCGCTCCTCGATGATCTCCATCGGCGCGGCGAGCGAGCCGGCGCGCAAGAGCAGTGCGGTGTCATTGGCCTCCGTGGGGGTCATGCGCCCGGAAATCTGCACGCGGCCGCCGCCAATCTCGCTGCGAATCACCGGCGCCGTCACCACCTGGCCCTTGCCTTTTTCAAACAGGATGATGGCCATGCGCTTGCCCACGTTCTCCCGGGTCACGTCCCTGAAGATACGCGAACCCTTGGAGTCCAGCGTGAGATTGACGGTGGGCTCCTGCGTCTGGCTGTCAAAACCGGCCTGCGCATCGGTCAGGTTCTCGCCCGTGAGGATGACCTGCTTCTTGACAACGACGGGCTGGCCATTGAGGTCCAGGTAGCGCTCGTCACCAAACGGCACCGTGCCGGCGCCGGCCATCGCTGCGGCGGCTTCAGTACCTTCATCGACCATGCGGATTTGCAGCGTAGCGGTGCGCCCGAGGATTTCCTTGGCCTTGGCAGTGTCCTGCACGCCGGGCAGCTGCACCACAATGCGATCCAGCCCCTGCTGCAGGATCACCGGCTCCGCGACGCCGAGCTCGTTGATGCGGTTGTGCAAGGTCTGCATGTTCTGCTTGAGCGCCTGCTCCTGGATGCGCAGCACGGCCGCGGGCTTGACGGACGCCGTGAGCAGGTAGTCAGCGCCAGAGGGGGCGCCCGTCGCCTGCAGGTCCGCAAACTGGTCGGCGACCAGACCCAGTGCGCTCTGCAGCGTCTGGTTGTCGCGGAACTTGATCTCGATCAGGTCTGCGCTGCGATTGATGCCGCTGTAGCGTATATCCTTCTCGCGCAGCAGGGTGCGGATGTCGCCGCTCATCGAATCGACCTTCTGCGTCACAGCGGCCTGCATGTCCACCTGAAGCATGAAGTACACGCCGCCGCGCAGATCCAGCCCAAGATACATCGGATAGGCATGCAGCGCCGACAGCCAGGCGGGCGAGCGCGAGATCAGGTTCAGGGCAACCACATAGCCATTGTTCGACGGGTCCGGATTCAGGGCTTTCTGGATCACGTCCTTGGCCACAAGCTGAACTTCGGTACTGGCAAACCGGGCCTTGACGGTGTTGCCGTCCAGCGTGACAACATCCGCCGTGACGTGGGCCGCTTCCAGCGCTTTCTCGATCCGGGCCTGCGTGCCGGCGTCCACCTTTGCAATGCCATTTGCCGACAACACCTGCACGGCCGGCGCCTCACCAAAGAAATTGGGCAGCGTGTAGACCACCCCCATCAGGATCCCGACCACGATGATCACGTACTTCCAGACCGGATAACGGTTCATGTTCGCGCTTTGCTGTTAAATACTGGAAACGACCGACAGGAAACCACCGGCAGGATTACTTGATGCTTCCCTTGGGCAACACCTGCACCACGGCGCTGCGCTGCAGCTGCACTTCCACGCCATTGGCAATCTCGATGCTGAGCAGGCTGTCACCCAGCTTGGTGACCTTGCCCAGCACGCCACCGGAGGTGGCAACCTCGTCACCCTTGGCCAGCGCCGCGAGCATGGTGCGGTGTTCCTTCTGCTTTTTCATCTGGGGGCGGATCATCACAAAATAGAGCACCACAAACATCAGTACCAGCGGCGCCATGCTGGTCAGCGACGACATCATGTCGCCGCCGCCGGCAGCGGCGGCGGGGGCAGTTTGGGCAAAAGCAGAAGAAATAAACACGAGGGAAACTCCGCAACGATGGGATCAATGGAAACCCCCGAGCGCAGAACTGCGCCCGAAAGCAGGCAATGCGGGATTGTATGCCGCGCTATGACGTCCGCCCGCGCCCTGCGTGTGGCTCAGGCCACGCGCTGCGCACCCCGTGGATCACGCCACTGCAGCAACAGCGAATTCCACTGCTCACGAGCAAGCTTCAAGTGTCTCTCCTTCACGTGGCCATAGCCGCGGATCTGCTCGGGGATGCGCGCGATCTCGACCGCCGCGGCATGGTTGGACGCGCTCAAAGACCGCAGCACTTCCTCGATGCTGGCCCGGTATTCGCCAATCAGCGCGCGCTCGGTGCGGCGCTCCTCGGTCCTGCCAAAGATGTCCAGTGCGGTGCCGCGCAGGCCCTTGAGACGCGCCAGCAGCTTGAACGCGGTCAGCATCCAGGGGCCGAACGGGCGTTTTTGCAGCTCACCCTTGTCGTTGCGCCTCGCGAGCAGCGGCGGCGCCAGGTGGTACGTTAGTTTGAAGTCGCCCTCGAACATGCCCTGAATCTTGCCCAGGAACGCCGTGTCGGTGTGCAGCCGGGCCACCTCGTACTCGTCCTTGTAGGCCATCAGTTTGAACAGGTAGCGCGCGACCGCCTCGGCCAGCTGCGTCTTGCCCAGCTTTGATTCCGCCTTGCGCACGGTCTCGACGAAGGCACGGTATTGCGCTGCGTACGCGGCATTCTGGTAGCCCGTGAGGAACTCGACGCGCGTAGCGATCATGTCGTCCAGCGAGGTCCGTTTCCTGAATTCGACCACTTGGCCTGGCGAGGCCAGCGCCGTCACGCCCTGCGGGTCGTGCGCGGCGCGCCGGCCCCACTCGAACGCGGCCTTGTTGTTGTCCACGGCCACGGCGTTGAGCTCGATCGCGCGCAAGAGCGACTCGCGGCCCAGCGGGATCCAGCCCTTTTGCCAGGCGTAGCCCAGCAGCATGGGGTTGGTGTAGATGGCATCGCCCATGAGCCGGGTGGCAGCCGTGTCGGCATCGAACGAACCCACGCTAGAGGCGCCCACCGCCTTGGCAATTTCGCCGGCGCAGTCGACGCCCGGATTCTTCCAGTCGGTGTGGTGCACGAACGCCGCGGTCGGCGCGCTGTGCGTGTTCAGCGCCACGCGGGTGCGGCCCTCGCGCATGCGCATCATCGTTTCCTTGCCGGCCGCGACGATCGGGTCGCAGCCGATGATCAGGTCGGCCGCGGCCATGCTCACGCGCGTGGTGCGAATGACGTCCTGGTGCGCGCCGATCAGCACGTGGCTCCAGGTGGCGCCGCCCTTTTGTGCCAGGCCCGCCGCGTCCTGCGTGACGATGCCCTTGCCCTCCAAGTGCGCGGCCATGCCCAGCAGCTGGCCGATGGTGATGACGCCGGTGCCGCCCACGCCCGCGACCACGATGCCCCAGACCTGGCCGCTCGCCTGGTCCGGCGCCGGAATCACCGGCTCGGGCAGCGCGCCGAGCTCGAACGGCGACGCGGCCCGGCCCTTGGCCTTCTTGCGCAGCTGGCCGCCTTCGACCGTGACGAAGCTCGGGCAAAAGCCCTTGACGCAGGAAAAATCCTTGTTGCAGCTGCTCTGGTTGATCTGGCGCTTGCGCCCGAACTCGGTCTCCAGCGGCTCCACGGAGAGACAGTTGCTCTGCTCGCCGCAGTCGCCGCAGCCCTCGCACACCAGCTCGTTGATGACCACGCGCCTGGCCGGATCCACCATCGTGCCGCGCTTGCGCCGGCGCCGCTTCTCGGTGGCGCAGGTCTGGTCGTAGATGATGACGGTGGTGCCGGGGATCTCGCGGAACTCGCGCTGCACCGCATCCAGCGTGTCGCGGTGCTGGATGGCGATGCCTTCGGGCAGCCCTTTCACGCCGTCGTACTTCTCGGGTTCGTCCGTGACAACTACGATTTTGATAGCACCTTCGGCCCGCATGGACTGGGCAATCTGCACAACCGAGTGCCCTTCGGGGCGTTCGCCGACGGGCTGGCCGCCGGT
>SCRR01000146.1 GCA_004322085.1 Burkholderiaceae bacterium | reverse complement strand
CGTCTGCGCAAGAAGCTGTCGGGGGCAAATTTCGAGATCCGTACCCTGCGCGGACTGGGTTACCAGGTCGTGCTGCCGTGACCCTGCCCGGGCGTTCGCTCTACACCCGTCTCGCACTGCGCGTCGGGCTGGTGCTCGGCGTCAGCGGACTGGTGCTGCTGGGGGCCATCTGGCTGTCCACGCGGCTGGCAGCGAATGATGCCTACGACCGCATCCTTCGGAACAGCGCGCTGCAAATCGCCGAAAACACCTGGTACCGGAACGGCACGGTCAATGTGGATGTGCCCATTTCGGCTTTTTCCATGCTGACCGCCAACGACCCGGTGTTCTATGCCGTGCTCGACCCGCAGGGGCGGGTGATCGCGGGTGATCTCAAGTTCCGGCCAGCCATCCCATGGAAGAGGCTGATCAAGGGACCCGTCGTCGTCCAGGGGACGTACCTCGACTTGCCTGTCAGCATTGCCTTCGTCGGGCGGCGCATGCCGGTCGCGGGACCCAATCCCTGGGCGGTGGTGATCCTGGCCCAGACCAACAACGCGCGCGAGTCGTTCGCCAAAAGCCTGGGCACCAACGCCTCGATTGTCATCCTCGTGATGGGTCTGCTGACGGTGATCGCTGCGCTGTTCACGCTGCGCCAGGCACTGGCGCCGCTCAAGCAGATCGGTGCGGCCATCCAGCGCCGCGACCTGAACGATTTGTCACCGCTGACGCAGGAAGTGCCGGCCGAAATCGACGCGCTGGTCGCCTCCATCAACGAATTCATGCGCCGCCTGGGAGTGCACCGCGCGCTCATGCGCCGGGTCATCGGCGACGCGGCCCACCAGTTGCGCACACCCGTGGCGGCGCTGCTGTCGCAAATGGAGCTGCTGGCGATGCAGCACGATGACAAGGACCGCGCACAGCACGAGGCACGGCTGCGCGAGCTGACGCACCACTTGGGCGAACTCGTGAACCAGCTCATCAACCACGCCATGGTGCAGCACCGGGCCGATTCGGCCGCACTGGAGGCGGTCGATCTGGCCAGCCTGGCGCGCCAGCAAATGACCGACACTTTGTCGCATCACCTGCAGCGTCACCTGGACATCGCCTTGCATGCGCCAGAGCACCCGTGCCTGATCCGGGGCGACTTGGTCAGTTTGCGCGAGGCGCTCAAGAACGTGCTCGAGAACGCGCTCAAATACGGCGCGAAGAGCTTGCTGCACATTCATATCCGGCGCAGCACCCATCATTGGGAGCTGGGCGTCGAAGACGATGGCCCGGGCATCCCCGAGGCCGACTGGGAGCGCATCCGCAAGCCGTTTTCCGCACGCGGCGGCAATCGCCTGGGCGCCAGCCTGGGTCTGTCGATCGTGGAGCAAGTCATGATCGCGCACCACGGCGACATGCGCTTTGACCGCAACGCCGACCAACACTTTGTCGTGACCCTGCGCTTTCCCGCCACCGATGCGAGCCAACTCGATCGGCAAGCACTAAACTGATCACCATGACCGAAGCCGAATCCATTCGAGAGATCCTCGCGAGCTGCCGAACCGTTGCCGTGGTCGGCCTGTCGCCCAAGCCGCACCGTGCCAGCCACGAGGTGGCGCAATACATGCAGATGCACGGCTGGCGCATCATTCCCGTGAACCCGAACGCGCGCGAGGTGCTGGGCGAGAAGGCCTATGTGAGTCTTACCGAGGCCGCGCGCCACGAGAGCATCGAGCTGGTCGACGTGTTCCGCCACAGCGACCAGGTGCCGGCCCTGACTGACGAGGCCATTGCCATCGGTGCGAAGGCGCTGTGGCTGCAGCTTGGCATTGAAAACGATGACGCCCTCGCCAAGGCCGCTGCCGCGGGCCTGCTGGTGGTACAGAACCGGTGCCTCAAGGTGGAGCACGCGAGCGGGTAGTGGATCGGAGACAACCATGACACAAGCCAATAGCCAGCACGCACACCTGCTCGCAGTGCATTCCGTCGACGAGTTCGTTTTCAGCGTGCCCGACCTGGCGCAGGCGCGCCATTTCTACAGCAGCTTCGGGCTCGATGTGCGCAACGAAGACGGGGCGCTGGCGCTCTACACCTTTGCACACCCCCATCGATGGGCGCGCGTCCTGCCAGGAGCCGACAAGCGCCTGCTGTGGCTCAGCCTCGGGGTCCATGCCGAGGACGCACCGCGCTTTGAACGCCATCTCCGCGAGCGACAGGTCGTCCGCATCGATGCGCCGCCAGGGGCCGAGGCCGGCGGCATCTGGCTTCAAGGGCCGGACGGCCTTGCGTTGCAGCTGCGCGTGGCCCCGAAGTCCTCGCCCTCGCAGCCCGCGCCGCGCGAATTCCCGACGCCATGCCGCAGCGCCGGCCGCGCGCCCAGCCGCAGCAAGATTCAGGCGGTGCATCCGCTGTACCTCTCGCACATCCTGCTGTTCAGCGCCGATGTCGATGCGGCGCGGGCGTTCTATGACGAGGTGCTCGGCCTGCGCCTGTCGGACAAATCCGGCTCGGTGATCGCGTTCATGCACACCCCTCACGGCAGCGACCACCACCTGATCGCGCTCGCCAAATCGGACGGCGGCGGCCTGCACCACAGCAGCTGGTGCGTGCCCTCGATCGACGCCGTCGGCATGGGCGCGCAACAGATGCTGCAGGCTGGCTACGAGCAGGGTTGGGGGGTTGGCCGGCATGTGCTGGGCTCCAACTACTTTCGCTATGTGCGCGACCCCTGGGGCAGCTTCGCCGAGTATTCGTTCGACATTGACTTCGTCGAAGCCGGCGACCACTGGCCAGCCGCCGACCACCCTGGCGAAGATTCCTTCTACGCTTGGGGACCGGCGGTCCCCGAAGACTTCATCGTGAACCACGAACTGCCGGCTGGTTAATCAGCCGGCACGCACTGCACGCCACGGCGGACGGCTGCCGAGCGGCTCCGGGTTGACGCGTTGCTGCTGCAGCGTGAGCGCACCTGAGACAATCCCCCCATGTTCGCTCCGCTCCAAAACGACACCTTCCTGCGCGCCTGCCTGCGCCAGACAACCGACCACACCCCCGTCTGGCTGATGCGCCAGGCCGGGCGCTACCTACCCGAATACCGCGCCACGCGAGACAAGGCCGGCAGCTTCATGGGGCTAGCCACCAATGTGGATTACGCGACCGATGTCACGCTGCAACCGCTGGAGCGTTATCCGCTGGACGCCGCGATTGTGTTTTCCGACATCCTGACGGTGCCAGACGCCATGGGACTGGGGCTGTCGTTTGCACTGGGTGAAGGCCCCAGGTTTGCCCACCCGGTGCGCAACGAAGCGGCCGTGGCGAAGCTGGAAGTGCCCGACCTGGACAAGCTGCGTTATGTGTTCGATGCGATCACGTCGGTCCGCAAGGCGCTCAATGGCCGCGTGCCGCTGATCGGCTTCTCGGGTAGCCCCTGGACATTGGCCTGCTACATGGTCGAGGGCGCGGGGTCGAGCGACTACCGGCTGAGCAAGACCATGCTCTACAGCCGACCCGACCTGATGCACCGGATGCTGGCCGTAAACGCCGACGCCGTGGCCGCCTACCTGAATGCCCAGATCGAGGCCGGCGCGCAGGCCGTGATGATTTTCGACAGCTGGGGCGGCGTGCTGGCCGATGGCGCGTTCCAGACCTTCAGCCTGGCTTACATCGCACGCGTGCTCGGGCAGTTGCAGCGCGAGCACAACGGTCAGCGCATTCCGCGCATCGTGTTCACCAAGGGCGGCGCGTTGTGGCTGGACGAGATGAGCCGTCTCGATTGCGAGGTGCTGGGGCTGGACTGGACCGCCAACCTGGCCCGCGCGCGCGCGCTGGTGGGCGGCGCCGTGGGCGGCCCGGGCAAAGCCTTGCAGGGCAATATCGACCCGAACGTGCTGTTTGCGGGGCCGGCGCAAATCCGCGCCGAGGTGGCCAAGGTGCTGGACAGCTTTGGCGCGCCGCATACCGATACTCGCATCGACCCAGCCACAGGCGAGCCGTTGCCGGGCCCGACCCACATCTTCAACCTGGGGCACGGCATCAGCCAGCACACGCCGCCGCAAAATGTGGCGGTGCTGGTGGACGCGGTGCATACCCGCTCGCGCCAGATGCGAAGATAAGTCGTCGGGCGACCGGCATTGGGGGCCTTCCCGATGCTTTTGCTTATCACAAAAGCTTGCGCCGCAAGCTTGACTTATGCACAAAAAATCTGGTGCGGCGCAGCAAATCAGGGATGACCCGGATAATGATGCTACAAAACCAATAGCGATCGTAAGTTGTTGATCTATATGAGTTTCAACGAATGCCATTTTTTAGGGCAATCCAGCGACAGCCTTGATTTTCCGTGGCCTTGCGGGCTGTCGGGTAAAGCTGTCAACAAAGTTATCCACAGAAATTACGAATCGCCTTGAAAGTGTTTTTGAATCAACGACTTAAGCGCTGTTTCGCAGAATCACATCAACAAACGACAACAACAAGAGGTTTTGCGTGACTCATTGGCTCTCGGTGGTGCTGCAGACGCCCGCGCACAGCGCTATTGCCGGGCCGCTGACCTATCAGAGTGAGCTTCCACTCACGGCAGGGACGCTGGTGCGCGTGCCGTTTAGCACCCGGGAGGTGCTGGGCGTGGTCTGGGACACGCTGGAGGCGGCGAAGCTGGACCGCACCGAGAGCGAGATTCGTGCTGTCGGCGCCGTGCTCGATGGCGTTGCGCCACTGCCTGTTGCCTGGCGGCAACTGGTGCAGTTTGCGGCGGGCTACTACCAGCGCTCACTGGGCGAGGTGGCGCTGGCCGCGCTGCCGCCGCAACTGCGCGACCTGAGCGCGGCCCAGCTCGCACGCCGGCTCAAGCGAGCGCCCGCTGCCACGTCTGTCGATGCTGTGGTTGATTCCGATTTGATAGCACTCAGCGAAGAACAGATAAGGGCTATCGCCCAATTTGATGCTCAATCCGGCCCGTTCCTGCTGTTCGGCGCGACCGGCAGCGGCAAGACCGAGGTCTATCTGCGCTGCGTGCAGGCGCTGCTGGAGGTTGATGCCAACGCCCAAGCGCTGGTCATGGTGCCCGAGATCAACCTCACGCCGCAGCTGGAGGCACGTTTTCGCGAGCGCTTTGCCGGCCGCCATGGCGAGGCCGCCGTGGTCTCGCTGCACAGCGGCATGACCAACCCGCAGCGCCTGAAAAGCTGGCTGGCCGCGCACAGCGGCACAGCGCGCATCGTGCTGGGCACGCGCATGGCGGTGTTCGCGTCCATGCCGCAGCTCAAATTGATCGTGGTCGATGAAGAGCACGATCCAAGCTACAAGCAGCAGGAAGGCGCGCGCTACTCGGCGCGCGACCTGGCCATCTACCGCGGCCGGCTCGAGGGCGCCAAGGTGCTGCTCGGTTCGGCCACGCCGTCGCTGGAGAGCTGGCACCACAGCCGGCCTGCGTCAGAGGGCGGGCGCTACCAGCGGCTGGAGATGCCCTCGCGCATCGGCGCCGGCGGCACCCTGCCCCAAGTGCGCCTGGTGGACATGAACCTGCAGCCCAAGAACACCGTGTTCTCGCCGCAGCTGCTGCAGGCCATCACCGAGCGCGTGGCGCGCGGCGAGCAGGCCATGGTGTTCCTGAACCGGCGCGGCTACGCCCCGGTGCTGGCCTGCAGCAGCTGCGACTGGAAAAGCGAATGCCCACACTGCAGCGCCTACCGCGTGTTCCACAAGATCGATCGCACGCTGCGCTGCCACCACTGTGGCTTCACCGAACGCGTGCCGCGCGCCTGCCCGAACTGCGGCAATGTGGACATCGCGCCCGTGGGGCGCGGCACCGAGCGGCTCGAAGAGCATCTGGCTGAACTGCTTACCGATGTGCGCCGGCCCGACGGCACCTTGGCGCGCATTGCGCGCATCGACGCCGACAGCACCCGCCTGAAAGGCGCGCTCGAAGCGCAGCTGGCGCAGGTGCACGCGGGCGAGGTCGACGTGCTGGTCGGCACGCAGATGATCGCCAAGGGCCACGACTTCCGCGCCATCACGCTGGTAGCGGCGGTGAACCCGGACGGCGCGCTGTTCTCGGCCGACTTCCGCGCGCCGGAGCGGCTGTTCGGCCTCCTGATGCAGGCGGCGGGCCGGGCCGGCCGCGATGCAGCCCACAGCGCCGCCAGCGAGATGTGGATTCAGACGATGCACCCGCAGCACCCGATGTTTGCCGCGCTGCGCCGGCACGACTACCCGGCGTTCGCGGCCGACCAACTGCGCGAGCGCGAGCAGGCCGGCCTGCCGCCGTTCAGCCACGCGGCGCTGGTACGCGCCGAGGCACGCACCCAGGAAGTGGCGCAGGGCTTCTTGAATGCGGCCAGCGCGACGGCGGCTGCGCTGCAGCCGGC
>SCRR01000145.1 GCA_004322085.1 Burkholderiaceae bacterium | reverse complement strand
CGACCCGGCCAGCAGCCTCAACAAGGGCCAGCATGCTGAAGCGCCTGTCCGCCCTGCCCCGCGACGCCCGCGACACCCTGTTCCTGCTGGCGGTGATCGGCTGGGTCATCCTGCCGCAGGTCAGCCACCTGCCCCTGTGGTGCAGCGCGCTGGCGGCCGGCGTGCTGGTGTGGCGCGGCTGGCTTGCGGTCACGTTACGCCCATTGCCAGGAAACCGCTGGCTGTTCGGCCTGCTGGTCGTGGCGATCGGTGCCACGCTGGCCACCCATCGCACGCTGCTGGGCC
The DNA here is from genome assembly GCA_004322085.1 of Burkholderiaceae bacterium. Taxonomy (GTDB): domain Bacteria; phylum Pseudomonadota; class Gammaproteobacteria; order Burkholderiales; family Burkholderiaceae_C; genus Rhodoferax_A. The sequence goes on along the minus strand of SCRR01000145.1, from coordinate 2,871 downwards.
GCGACGCCGGCGTCACTTTGATCGTGGTGCTGCTGGCGCTCAAGACGCTGGAGCTGCGCGCGCGCCGCGACGCGTTCGTGATCTTCTTTCTGGGCTTCTTCACGATGCTCACCAACTTCTTTTTCTCACAGTCGCTGCTCACTGCAGCGGCCATGCTGGTGGCGCTGCTGGGCTTGCTGACGGCGTTGGTCAACGCCCACATGCCGGTGGGCAAGCCCCCGCTCCTGCAAGCCGCCAGGACCGCAAGCTCGATGGCGTTGCTGGGTGCGCCCATCATGGCCGTGCTGTTCATGCTGTTTCCACGGCTGGCGCCGTTGTGGGGCATCCCGAGCGATGCCATGAGCGGTCGCAGTGGCCTGTCGGCGAGCATGCAGGTCGGCAATATCGCAAGCTTGGCATTGGACGACAGCATCGTCATGCGAATCCGCTTCGAGGGGCCGGTGCCGCCGCAACCGGACCTGTACTTTCGCGGCCCGGTGCTGACCGTGTTCGACGGCCGCGAGTGGCGCCCCCGGGCGCAGGTCACAGCGACCGGCTTTGCGCCGCGCCCACGTGCACCCGCGGATCTGCAAGTGTTTGGCAAAGCCATCCCTTACGAAGTCACGCTGGAGCCCACCAACCGGCCGTGGCTGTTCGTGCTCGATGCAGCCGACCAAAAACCCCATTTGCCCGGCTACGAGCTGACAATGACGCCGGACCTGCAATGGCGCACCGACCGTCCCCTCACCGACATCGTGCGCTACCGGGCCACCAGCCATGTCGACTTCCGCGAGGGACCGCAGCGCACCACGGCCAGCTTGCAGGACGACGTCGAACTGCCCGCCGGCTTCAACCCGCGCACCGTAGCGCTGGCCGCCGCGATCCGGCGCGATCCGCATTACGCCCATGCCGACACCGCCGCGCTCGTCAACCTCGTGCTCGGGCGCCTGCGCACAGGGGGCTATGTCTACACGCTGGAGCCCGGCGTGTATGGCCCCAACAGCGCCGATGAATTCTGGTTCGATCGCAAGCAAGGCTTTTGCGAACACATTGCCTCCGCCTTCGTGGTGTTGATGCGCGCACTGGACGTGCCGGCGCGCATCGTGACCGGTTACCAGGGCGGTGAGCGCAACAGCGTGGACGGCTTCTGGGTGGTGCGCCAGAGCGATGCCCACGCGTGGGCCGAGGTCTGGATGGCCGGGCGCGGCTGGGTGCGCGTGGACCCGACGGGAGCCGTCGCCCCCGGGCGCATCGGCACGCTGGCGCGGCTGCAGGCGCCGCGCGGATTCATCGCCTCGGCCATCGGCGGTGTCAGCCCCGCGCTCGCGCTGGACCTGCGCGCCATGTGGGACGCCATGAACAACGGCTGGAACCAATGGGTGTTGAACTACACCCAGAGCCGGCAACTGGACCTGCTCAAGAAGCTTGGTTTCGACTCACCCAGCTGGCAAGACCTGAGTTACGTGCTGATCGGCATCATCGTGCTGGCGAGTTTGTGCGGTACGGCGTTGGCATTGTGGCAGCGGCGCCAGCACGACCCCTGGCTGCGCCAGTTGGAATGCGCGCGCGCCCGGCTGCGGGCGGCCGGACTCGATCTCGCATCCAGTGCGCCGCCACGCCAGATGGCCGACGCGGTGCGTCTGCGTTTTGGCGGCGCGGCCAGCGCGGTTGCCGATTGGCTGCTGCGGCTGGAGGCGCAACGTTACGCCCCGCATTCACGCACCGCTGTAGCTACACTGGCGCGCGAATTCAAGCAACTCCACTGGCCGCGCTAATGCCGAGACTCACTCCGTTCGCTCTTTTTTTTGTAGTAGCTTGCGCAATACCCACGCTGGCTACAGCCCATAATTCCTTGAAAATCAGGATGCAGGCGGCGAGCGCCCCGGACGCGCTGCCAAGCCCGGCCTACGCCACGCGCGACGATGTGATGCGCGCCGCCGACGACATCGCCCGGCGCTGTAACCTCGACGACCAGTGGGTACGTGAGGCGATCGGCCAGGCCCACTACTTACCCCGCGTGGCACGCCTCATGCTGCCGGCACCGACAGGCACCGCCAAAAACTGGCAGGTGTACCGCAGCCGCTTCGTCGAGCCCATCCGGATTCGGGCCGGGGTGCGCTTCTGGCAGGCCAACCGCGATGCCCTGGCGCGCGCCGAGCAGGACTATGGCGTACCGCCCGAAATCATTGTCGGCATCATCGGGGTGGAAACCATCTACGGCCAACAAATGGGCAACTTTCGCGTGATCGACGCGTTGGCCACGCTGGCGTTCGACTTCCCCGCCGCGCACCCGCGGGCGCCAGCGCGCAGCGCATTCTTCAAGCGCGAACTTGAACAGTTCCTGCTGCTCACCAGCCGCACCGGCGTGGACCCTTTGACGCCACTTGGCAGTTATGCCGGCGCGATGGGCATGCCCCAGTTCATGCCGTCGAGCTGGCGCCGCTTCGCGGTGGACTTCGATGGCGACGGTAAGATCGATCTCTCGGGCAGCGCGGTCGATGCCATTGGCTCGGTCGCCAACTACTTCCACGCGTTTGGCTGGCACCCGGGCATGCCGGCAACCTATCCCGTCAGTTTCGACCCCGCCACGCTGAATCTGGCCGCACTGCTCGCGCCCGACATCCTGCCCACTTTCAACGTCGCCGGTTTCATGGCGAACGGCGCCATCTTGCAGGGCGCGGCGCGCGATAACCCGGGCCCGCTGGCGCTGATCGAGCTGGAAAACGGCGCCGACGGCCCCAGCTACGTAGCCGGCACCGAGAACTTCTACGTGATCACGCGCTACAACCAGTCCAGCTACTACGCGATGGCGGTGCTCGATCTGGGGCGCGCGGTGGCAGCCGCTATGGCCGCGGGAAATTAGCAGCCTCCAACCTGCGGCGCGACGCTTCG
>SCRR01000144.1 GCA_004322085.1 Burkholderiaceae bacterium | reverse complement strand
TGGGGGCGAAAATCGCTTGCCCTGGGCTGGTTCGAGCCAAACAGGAACATGCTGGTGAGCGGCGCCAATCCCAGTGTCTCCACCGGAGTTTTGACTCCGGCACGCATGAAGATGCGCGCGTGTACCTGCGTTACCGTCTGTTCGCCGGGGCGGATGTCAAAGCGGTAGGCGCCGGTCATGTGCGGCGAGTCCAGCAAGGCAAAAATCGTCGATTCGCTGGCGCCGGGGGCCGGTTTGACCAGCCAGAAATCGGTAAAACGCGGAAACTCTTCCTTCTGCGCGCCAGTGGTATTCACCGCCAGTCCGCGTGCGGACAAGCCGTAGCGCTGGCCGGCGCCCAGTGCGCGAAAGTAGCTGGCGCCCTGAAACACAATCAACTCGTCCATGCGGTTGGGCGAGTTCAAGGCGGTGTACACGCGGAACCCGGCGTAGCCTACGTCACCCCAGCTTGATGGGTGCAGCCGGTTCTTGCCGAAATTGAAGTCGCTCGCGTCGTAAGGCAGCAGCTTGTTGCCCGACGCAGACACTTCGTGAATGCGCACGGAGTCAAACTGGCGCCCGACCGGGAAGAATCTGACCTCGAAAGGCAAGCTGTCTGTGCGCCACAGCGACTTGTCTTCCTTGAAGCGAATGTCGCGCAGCTCGTCGTAGCTCAGTGCCGCAAGCTCGTGAGGCAGGGCGGGCGCTTCCTGATACGGTGTCTGGGCACGCTGGCGGGCCAGCTGAGCGACGTCATCCAGCGTCCAGGCGTGAGCCGGCGATGTCAACCCAATCAGGGTAAAAAGTGCCACGACAAGGATCGACCTGACCCGCCAGAAATGCCCCGCTGTCGCGGTGGGGAAGAGCTTCATGCCCGGATAAGGGCAAGCCCCATGCCAGGTTGAAAAATCTATTTCAAATCAATGGCTTGAAGGCGAAATTGGGACGTAGCGGAAAATTTTCCGGAAAACTTGCCGATTCGCGCAAATTTTGTCGCCGGGAAGCGACAACGATTCGTGACCAAAGGAAATTACTGTTGTGAATCAAGCGCTTGGCCCTGTCGCCTATCGGCGACAAGGCATGGCTACGGTGCGGTGGAGTCGGGCTTGAAGCGGCCCGGGGTGAGTCCATGCTTCTGCATCAGGCGGTAGAACTCGGTGCGATTGCGGTCCGCCAGTCGCGCTGCATCGGTCACGTTGCCGTCGGTCAGCTTGAGCAGGCCGACCAGGTACTCGCGCTCGAACCGCTGACGTGCCTGCGCCAACGTGAGCACCTGCACGCTGGGGGAACGCAGGGCTCGCTGGATCAATGCCAGCGGAATTAAAGGCGTGGTGGCGAGCGCGCAGACCTGCTCGACCACGTTGTAGAGCTGGCGCACGTTGCCAGGCCATGCGGCGGTCGTGAGGGCCTGCAGAGCCTCCGGCGCAAAGCCGCTCACGCGTTTACCGTATTTTTCGGCGAGTGCGGCAAGAAAATGATTCGCCAGCAATGCAATGTCTTCGCGCCGCTGTGCCAGCGGCGGCAGCGTCAGTGTGACAACGTTCAGGCGGTAATAAAGGTCGGTGCGGAATTGGCCTTCAGCCATCGCGGCTTCCAGGTCCTGGTGCGTGGACGACAGAATGCGCACATCCACCGGAATGGACTGGCTGGCGCCCACCGGCCTGACGACCCGCTCTTGCAGCACGCGCAGCAGCTTGACCTGCAGCGCCGGTGGCATGTCGCCGATCTCGTCGAGCAGCAGGCTGCCACCTTGTGCAGCCTGGAACAGCCCCTTGTGGCTGGTGGAAGCGTCCGTGAAAGCGCCTTTGACATGCCCGAACAGCTCTGACTCCAGCAGCGCCTCGGGGATGGCACCGCAGTTTACGGCCACAAACGAGCGGGCCGCTCTCGGGCTGGCCAGGTGGATGGCGCGCGCCAGCAGCTCCTTGCCGGTGCCGCTGTCGCCGCGCAGCAGTACACTGGCATCCGACTGGGCCACCATGGCGGCCTCGGCCAGGATTTCGGCCATGCGGTTGGAGCGGCTGATGATCGCCTTCTGCCATACCGGTGGCTCGCCCCATGCGCTGGTCTGGGTCGGCGTGCTCAGTCGCAGCGCCTGCGCAATCTTGTCGAGCAGGTCCTTGCCATCAAATGGCTTCGTGAGGTAAGTGAACACGCCCCGCTCGGTGGCCTGCACCGCGTCCGGGATCGTCCCGTGGGCGGTCAGCAAAATGACGGGCAGCGAAGAGTGGCTGGCGCGAATCTCGTCGAACAGCGCCAGTCCGTCTTTGCCAGGCAGGCGCACGTCGCTCAGTACCAGCTGCGGGCGTTCAATGGCGAGCTGGGTTAGCGCCGCTTCCGCGGAATTGACGGCACTGACGCGGTAGCCTGCCGCGCTCAGGCGCATGGTGAGCAGGCGCAGCATGTCGGCGTCGTCGTCGACGACGAGCAAGTGAGCGGCGTTGGTTGTCATCAGCGGGGCGAACTGGCGGGTCTGCTGGGGGGCACGGGCGACACCACAGTGGGGACGCGGCTGTTCAGGCTGCGTTCAATTTCCTTTAGTGCATCGAGCTTTTCCTGGGTCTGCTCGAGACGATTTTGGAGATCGCGCAGTTGGCCGTTCTGGCGGTCAAGCAGGTCCTGCAAACGGCGTTGCTCGGCAAAACGCGCCGCCAGCAGGCGCGCCAGTGCCTTGAATGGCTGGGCATCGTCGCCGGGGTTGGTCAGCACGCGTTGCAGCAAGTCCTGGGCGCGCGCGAGATCGTTCGGCTGGTGCGTCGAGCTCAGCGCCAGGGCCAGCCGCATCCGGTCTGCGGGGGTGTCTGCCTGGTTCAAACGGCCGATTTCCTGTGTCAGCGCCGCACTTTGCAAGGCGCGGCTGCTATCCGAATAGGCCAGGATATCGCTGACTGTGGCATGGGGGGGCGGTGCGGCGGGCTTGTGCGCCGGCAGGCTGCACCCGGCAGTCAAACCGAGCATCAGCACGGCGCCGCCAGCGCGCCGCCAGGTGCGGCCAAAGACTTCAAGGGGTGACAGCATGGGGTAGCTCAATTCTGAAGCGGGCGCCAGGGCCTTCCTGCAGCAACTGTACCCGGCCACCATGCGCGGCGATGTATTCGTGAACAATTGACAGGCCGATACCACTGCCGTGTGCCGCATCTGGCGGTTGACGTTCACCTCGGTAGAAGGGTTCGAAGATGCGCGCCCGGTCCGTCGGAGCAACGCCCGGCCCCGCGTCGCAGAAGTCGATCTGGACGCTACTCGTCACCTGACGCAGCACGATGCGGACGACACCCCCGACAGGTGAATAACGCACGGCATTGGACAGCAAGTTGCCCATCACCGTGCCCAGCTTGTCGCGGTCCGCCTGCACCGGCGCCGCTTGCCCTTCGACGACGACGCTGAGATCGCGTGCGCGCCACTGCAGTTGCTGTCCCTCGACCTGTTCTTCCAGGAGTTGCAGCAAGTCGACTCGTTCGCGGCGTAGTTGCCGCGCTTCAAACGCGGCGGTGTTAAAGCGCAGCAAGTCCTCAATCTGTGCTTGCAGCAGACCGGTATTGTGGTGCAGGATGTGGGCGATCTCCTGCTGGCTCTCGCTCAACTCTCCAGCCACGCCGTCTTCCAGCAACGACACCCCTTCGCGCAGCGAAGCCAGCGGGGTTTTCAGTTCGTGCGAGATGTGCCGCAGAAAACGAGACTTGTCGGCATCGAGCTCAACCAGCCGCAGGCGCAGCCAGTCCAGGCGCTGACCCAGGCGCTGAAGGTCGATCGGTCCGGCAATGGCGATGGCCTGGTCGAGCCGGTTTTCACCGAGATCGATGATCGCCTGATTCAACCGGTTCAGCGGCCGCGTCAGCAGGACGCCGAAGGCCAGCGCCAGCAGTACGGCCAGCGCGGTGGCGCCGATGACTTGCTGTGTCAGTTGCCGCCGGCGCAGTTCCAGGGTGTCGATCAAATGGGTATTTTGCGCCGCAATGGTGTAGCGGACCTGCTGGTCGATCTCGGCGTTCACGCCGTCCAGCTTGCGAAAGGCCTGCGTGACTTGCTGTTCTCGTTGCGGCGCGGTATCGGGTGAGCCCGCCAGAAGCGCCGTGATGACCACCACCTGGTTGTTCCACCGGCTCAGCAAGGTCTTTGGCACGCCGCCACTGGCCAGGCGCGCCAGCACGGTGCGGGCATCGGCGGTGGTCTCGTCAAAGCGCTTGCGTTGGGACGGATCGGTCAGTACCAATGACACGCGAGCGCTGCGCTCCATGGCGACGCTGCGCTCGCCCAGCGTCTGAACAGCGGTACTTGATTCCAGTGCATGGGTCGCGCTGACCCGGCTTTGCAGTGCCAGATGTTCCAGCGCGACGAGCGCATGCAGTGAGACGCCTGCAAGCAACGCGGCGATCAGCAAGAAGGCGGCAACCAACAGTTGCCGGAACGATAGATACTTCAGCATCCCTGACAGGACGGATGAGCACCGGGTGAGTGACCACGCCGCAGATTCAAGCTGCCACCCGGCCGTGCTCGTGCTGCAGCACCTCGCCTCGCAACCAGCGCTGACTGGTCTCGGTGATGCGCACATCCACCATCTCGCCCGCGAGCCGCGGTTGACCCGGAAACAGCACGAGCCGGTTGCATTCGGTGCGCCCCGTGAATACGGCCGGGTCCTTGCGCGACGGCCCTTCCACCAGAATACGCTGGACCGTGCCTTGGCGGCTCGCGCTGATGGCGCGCACGCGCTCGTCCAGCCGCGCCTGCAACTGCTGCAGGCGGCGCAGTTTGACCTCGTGCGGCGTTTCGTCAATCAGGTTGGCCGCCGGCGTGCCCGGGCGCGGGCTGAAGATGAAGCTGAATGAGGTGTCGTAACCGACGTCGTCGATCAGTTTCATCAGCTTGTGGAAATCCTCCTCGGTCTCGCCCGGAAAGCCCACGATGAAGTCGCTTGACAGGGCTATGTCGGGGCGGATCGCGCGCAGTTTGCGCACCGTTCTCTTGTATTCCATGGCGGTGTAGCCGCGCTTCATGGCCATCAGGATGCGGTCGCTGCCGTGCTGCACCGGCAGGTGAAGATGGTTCACGAGCTTGGGGATCTTCGCGTAGGCGTCGATCAGTCGCTGCGTGAACTCGTTCGGGTGACTCGTGGTGTAGCGGATGCGCGCTATACCGGGAATTTCGGCCACGTACTCGAGCAGCAGCGCGAAGTCGGCGATCTCGGCCGTGTCGCCCATCTTGCCGCGCCAGGCGTTTACGTTCTGGCCCAGCAGCGTGACCTCCTTGACGCCCTGGTCCGCCAGCTCGGCCACCTCGACCAGCACGTCGTCGAGCGGGCGCGAAACCTCCTCGCCGCGCGTGTAGGGCACGACACAGAAACTGCAGTACTTGGAGCAACCCTCCATGATGCTCACGAAGGCCGAGGCGCCGTCCACGCGCGCGGGCGGCAGGTGGTCGAATTTCTCGATCTCCGGGAAGCTGATGTCGACCTGCGGGCGCTGCTGGCGTTCGCGCGCGTCCAGCAGTTCGGGCAGGCGGTGCAGCGTCTGCGGGCCGAACACCACATCCACATAAGGCGCTCGCTCGATGATGGTGGCCCCTTCCTGGCTCGCCACGCAACCCCCCACGCCGATTTTTACGCCGCGCTCGGCCAGATGCTTGACACGCCCCAGGTCGCTGAAAACCTTCTCCTGTGCCTTCTCGCGCACCGAGCAGGTGTTGAACAGGATCAGGTCGGCCTGCTCCACGTCCTGTGTGGCCTCGTAGCCCTGAGCCGCGTGCAGCACATCGAGCATCTTGCCCGAGTCGTATTCGTTCATCTGGCAGCCGAAGGTTTTGATGAAGACTTTCTTGGCCATGCGGACCTCTTGCGTAAAATACTATTGAACAGATAGCGGCATGTGCATAACCCATAAGGGCTGCAGGCCGATTTGGCTTGAAAATCGGGGTGGCCCGCCGCGCCACCTACTGCTGCGGGTAGACGGGCAGCTGGTTGAACGGCGTCTTGCCGTCGTCATGTGGCGCGCTGTTCACCTCGGAGCTGAACACGAAGTTGCGGGGCGTCTGGGCGCTGGCGCGTGGCACCTGGGCTTCTGGGGCATCGAGAATCCACACCTCGCTGACCAGTCCGGCCGCATCGCGCAGATAGTTGACGGTCAGGTCCCGTCCCACCAGTGCGCCCGACATGAGCATCATGTTGCGCGGCCCGTAAATTCGCGCGCCCGGCGAGAGCCGGTCCGGGTGTCCGTCGAGCTGAATCGCGGGGGGATTGATCACCACGAAGTCGCCGCGCAGCGCGGCCCGGGGAAAGTGGCGCATCGGCAGCGGATTGGCGGACGTGGTCTGCGCCTGCGCCTGCGCCGAAAAAGTAGCAATGGCCCCCGTCAACAGGGTAAGGGCGGCGATCGAAAAAATGGCGGTTGGGATTCTCGGGCAGCGGTTCATGGTTTACATCCAGAAGCTGGGTTGGCGGGACGCAGCGTCAGCGCCCCAATTAGACTGGTCGCAGTTTAGCGCGAATCGCCTCCAGTACTGTGGACAAGCTGACGGGCCCTCCAGCGGGTCCGCGATGCGGGCGCGATCTCAATCGTACCGGGCCACGGTGAACGCAATGAGGACCGGCACGTGAACCGCATAAATCACGAGCGAGAGAGTCAAGACCACCAACGCGCCACCGCTCACGCCGTTGCGCACGAAAACGAACTCGATCAGTCCGGCGGTGATCGCATACGCGAGCAACGCCCACTTGCCGACCTGAAAGAAGCGTGCGCGGTGGAAGTCTTCAACCCGCATGAGAAAGAAGAGGTTGCCGGCGAGCAGCATGGCCGAAGCGGCCAGCAGTGCGATCGCTGGCCCCAGCGGGACTGCCTGCGGCAAGTGGGCCGAAAGATAGATCACCCCAATGACGATCAGCGCCAGCGAAAGCATGCCCACTTGAGTGACTGGCGGCAGTTTCGGCTCGAGCGTACTGCTGCGCCCGGCGTCGGTCGACCCTTGAATGGACATTGACGCAGCGGTGGCTTGCTCAACGTTTGCGTTCATCCGGCTGCGATCTTCGTCATGATCACCAGCGTTGCAACCTGCAAGGCTCCGGTGGCACCCGCGCTGTAGATGAAGCGCTTCATCAGCTTTCCGACCACAGCAGGGTTCGGCTTCGCCTTCTTCAGTTCGAACAGGACCGCGACATTGGCCGGTTCGAGCAGCCCCAGTGCGATCACCGCCATGATGCCGACGACGATGTAGCTGGCGACGATCCATCCGTGGTTGTAGAAGGACGTGTTGACCGTTCCCATGAGGGTGCCGAGTTGCCAGCCGGCGGCCAGCGTCACGGTCACCACCGTGGGCATGATCAGCAGCATCTTTGGCATCAATCGGATCATGAACTCGGTCCGCGCAGGCGCCGACATCTTGCCCATGATCGGCCCCAGTGTGAAGCCCATGAAGAGGTCGATGATGGTCCACGCGGCCCCGAAGGCCACGTGCAGGAAGATCAGCGGCCATAACTTGTTGAACGCGATCGCGATGATCAGGACGACGAAGACCAACCCGACGATCGGCAAGCCGCGCAGCGGCACAACCTCGAACTCGGGTCGCTGGACGCCCGTGGCTAACCGGGCAGGCATTCCAGCGTCCAGCGATTCAATGCTGACTTCAGTCATGGGTTCATGATTCAATGCTGACTTCAGTCATGGGTTCATGTTAGTCCTGCGGGGGAATACTGTCCATTGCCGCTGCACGGTGACTACATGACGGCTTTGGCGCAGCTCGAATGAGGCAGATACGTCCTTCGTCCGCAAGGTGAAATCGGTCGACACGCGCAGCGCTGCGACGAGTGTTCCTGTTTACGCCGGCGATACGTCCGAACCCTGCATCACGACACCACAGACGCCTTCGGTTGGTTATGTCGTGAGGATTCCGGGCAACGACGGGTCCGGCAAGATGGCTCGCCGAAACTTCCGCAGTGAATCGCGGTCGCTCGAGGAGCGTTTCGCCCTCGCCAAAGCTTGGCGAGATCAGGCCTGTTTACGTTATCCGAAGCACGATGGTGTCTATAATGCCCAGCCGCCTCTGCCTTCCATGCCGAAGCCACCCGCAGGCCCAAACAAGAAGGGATAGTGCATGTCATCTCCTCGTGACGGTGAACAGTTTTCGGATGCATGGCCTGATATAGCCAGCGCTGCGGTCAGGATTGCTTTCGGCATCATCTGGGTGATAGGCGCCGCGTTTACGTGGACGTCGCAATTCGCGGCCAACTACGTCGGCTATCTCCACAACGCGGCCCAGGGGCAAGCCTCGTGGTCGGCATGGTGGTTCGACGCGTGGATCGCGATGGTTACGCCGCACGCCATGGTGTTCGTGTGGCTCACCCGGATCGCCGAAACCCTGCTCGCCGTCGCGCTGCTGCTGGGATTCGCACGCAAGACTACTTACGTGTTTGGCGCACTGTTTAGCCTTCTGATCTGGGCCACGGCCGAAGGTTTCGGCGGGCCCTACACCGTGGGCGCCACGAATATGGGGACCGCGCTCACCTACGTATTGATCTTCTTGTTGCTGATTGGAATCAACTATCGTGGCGGCACCAGTCCGTACAGCGTCGATTTCCTGATTGAGCGGCGCTGGCCGGCATGGAGCCGGGTCGCCGAGTGGAGTCATGGCGTTCCGCTGCGCGTGCCGCGCGCGTCGTCGGTTGGCGCCCAAGTCACGGCGATCGTCGGCATCGCGTTGCTGGTTTTCTTCCTGATTGGCGGCCTATACAGCACGATGCATGTCGCGGCGCCCACGCCCACGGCAGCGGCCGCCGCGGTGTCGCCTCTGTCGCTCGCTTCGAAGGGCCCCATCAACAAGGCCCGCGATGCGCGGTTGCCGCCGCTCACCCCGGGGCCGAGTGTCGACGTGACGGTCGAATCCACCGACAAGACGGTATCGATTGCCAACGGCGTCGAGTACCAGGCGTGGACGTTCGGCGACGAGGTTCCGGGGCCAGTGATCCACGTGCGCCAGGGCCAGACGGTCAACGTGACGTTCATCAACCACGGCACCATGGAACACTCGGTCGATTTCCACGCCGCCATCACGCCGCCCAGCCTGCACTATGTCGAATTGAAACCCGGCGAGAAGCTCACTTATTCGTTCACCGCCAACACACCGGGAGCATTCCTCTATCACTGCGGCACCCCACCGGTGCTGCTGCACTTGGGCAACGGCATGTACGGCGCGATCATCGTCGACCCCGCGACGCCGTTGCCGCCGGCGGCCGAGAGCTACGTGATCGTGCAGAGCGAGTGGTACACGCAGCAGATTTCCGGAAATCTCATGGGGCCCAGCTACGAGAAGATGCTAGCCGAGCGCCCGGATGAGGTCGTGTTCAACGGCGTTGCATTCCAGTATCGTGATCGCCCACTCCCGGTCACGGCCGGCAAGCGGGTGCGGATCTACTTTGTGAATGCAGGCCCCAGCCTGTGGTCGTCGTTCCACGTCATTGGTGCGATCTTCAACGTCGTTTACCCCGATGGCGATCCGGCCCATGCGCTGACTGGCGTTTCCACCCAGACCGTCGGACCCGGTGCGGGCGCCATCTTCGACCTCGTGATTCCCGAGGCGGGCAAATACGCATTCGTGGACCACAGTTTTGCGCATGTCATGATCGGCGCGCAGGGCATTCTCGACGTGCAGGTACCGGGCGCCGCACAGGCGCCCTCCGCCCCGCCGATCGAACGGGCAGCGCCCGCGACAACTCCGGCGGCTCCGGTTGCAGCGGCTTCAGCCAATGCCCCGCCCGCAGCGGCTGGCCCCTACAAATTCGATGCCGCACGCGGCGCGGCACTGTATACCGCCAACTGCGTTGCCTGTCACCAGGCCACCGGCACGGGGCTTACCGGTGCATTCCCGCCGCTCAAGGGCAACCCGGCCGTACTCGACGCCGACCCTGCCACGCAGATCGGCACGATCCTGCACGGTGCGCAAGGTGTGCCGATAGGGGGAGTGACCTACCCAAGCCCGATGCCTCCGTTCGGCGCGTCGCTGAGCGATGCCGACATTGCGGACATCGCTAACCACGAGCGCACCTCGTGGGGCAATCAGGGCAAGCTGGTCACTGCCGATCAAGCCAAGACCGCGCGTGCAAAGGGCCGGTAGCATTAAAGCGGGGGACGCTTCAATGCTGGTCAACCCGGGAGAAAGTGCTTTATTTGCGTCTCTGTCGCGATAAGGTGATGCAATCGGACAAAGCCGGGCGCCGAAACTCGTTTTTTCCGGCCGGTTCGCCGGTCGTGTCAGCTCCCGATCAAGACTCTTGCAAAGTAGACGCCTGAGCCAGGGTACGGACGAGGCGCGGAAATCGCCCTAAGTGGCACCCCTGCAAAATAAAAAGCCTTCGAAGTCGTTGACTTGAAAGGCTGTTGAGATCTTGGTGGCGCTTCACGGATTCGAACCGCGGACCTGTGGATTATGATTCCATCGCTCTAACCGACTGAGCTAAAGCGCCTGAGCCCTCCATTATATCGTGAGGGTTGGTGCTATCTCACTGATTCTTGAACTCGGGCTTGCGTTTGTTGACGAAGGCGTCCATGCCTTCCTTCTGGTCCGCGGTGGCGAACAGCGCGTGGAACAGCCGGCGCTCGAACATCACGCCGTCGGACAGTCCGCTCTCGAAGGCCCGGTTCACCGACTCCTTGGCGGCCATCACGGCGAGCTGCGAGTAGTCGCAGATCATCAGCGCCGCGCCCAGCGCCTCGTCCACGAGTTTGTCCAGCGCGACCACGCGGCTGACCAGGCCCGCGCGCTCCGCTTCCGTGGCGTCCATCATGCGGCCCGTGAGCGCCATGTCCATCGCCTTGGCCTTGCCGACGGCGCGCGGCAAGCGCTGCGTGCCGCCCGCGCCCGGGATGATGCCGAGCTTGATCTCGGGCTGGCCAAAACGCGCGTTGTCGGCTGCAATGATGAAGTCGCACATCATCGCGAGCTCGCAGCCGCCGCCCAGCGCGAAGCCGCTCACGGCGGCAATCACGGGCTTGCGGATGGTGCGGATGGTTTCCCAGTTGCGCGTGATGTAGTCGCCCTTGTAGACATCGGCGAAGCCGTAGCTGGCCATGGCGCCGATGTCGGCGCCCGCCGCAAAGGCCTTCTCGCTGCCAGTGACGATCATGCAGCCAATGGCAGCGTCGGCGTCGAAGCCTTTCAGGGCCTGGCCCAGTTCGTCCATCAACTGGTTGTTCAGCGCGTTCAGCTGTTTCGGGCGGTTCAGCGTGACGACACCGACCTTGCCGCCTTCGGTGCGGACCGTGATCATTTCGTAAGCCATGGGCATCTCCGGTTTTTCTGTTGCAATGAGCAGACTATAACCACGGGAAAACCGAGGGAAAGTATTAACCGACCGATCGGTCGGCTAATGGTAGATTCAGACGCAGGAGATCCCCCATGACCGAACCCATCACCTCAGCCACCGTTTTGTACAGCGAGCAAGGCGGCATTGCCGTCGCCACCCTGAATCGCCCGCAGTCCCTCAACAGCTTCACGCGCCAGATGCATCACGACCTGTGGGCCGCGCTGGACCGCGCCGAGGGCAATGCCGCGATCCGCGCGCTGGTGATCACCGGCGCCGGGCGCGGCTTTTGCGCCGGTGCGGACCTGGCCGAGTTCGACTTTGCGCCCGGCCCCGGCCTGGTCGAGCGTGCCAATCCAGGCCCGGTGATTGATCAGGCATTCAACCCGACGGCGCGCCGCTTGCAGGGCCTGCGCATGCCGACGATTGCGGCGGTGAACGGCGTGGCGGCGGGCGCGGGCGCCTCGCTGGCCATGACCTGTGACATCGCGATTGCCGCACCGGGCGCGAGCTTCATCCAGGCCTTCAGCAAGATCGGCCTGATTCCCGATGCCGGCGGCAGCTGGTTCCTGGTGGAGCGCCTGGGGCTGGCGCGCGCCATGGCGCTGGCCATGACCGGCGACAAGCTGGCGGCCGCGCAAGCCAAGGAGTGGGGTCTGATCTGGGATGTCGCGGACGACTGCGTCGCCGCTGCTACCGCGCTGGCGCAGCGCCTGGCCGTGATGCCGACGAAGGCGCTGGTGGCCACGCGCCAGCTGCTGCGCGAGGCCGGCACGCGAACGCTACACCAGCAGCTCGACGTGGAGCGCGACACCCAGTCCGCCCTGGGGCGTACGCACGACTACATCGAAGGTGTGACGGCGTTTTTGCAGAAGCGCCCGGCGCAGTTCAAGGGGCAATGATGGAAGCCGCGACCCTGGCCAGCAAGGTTGGCGCGTCCATGTTCGCCGTCGACACCGCCGCGAAGGACTTCATGAAAATGGAGCTGCTTCGCTGTGAGCCTGGGAGCGCCAGCCTGCGCATGACGGTGCGCGAAGAGCTCCTGAATGGCCACAAGATCTGCCATGGCGGTCTCATCTTCACGCTGGCCGACACGGCCTTCGCCTATGCCTGCAACAGTCACAACAAGGTCACGGTGGCGGCCGGTTGCAGCATCGAGTTCCTGAAGCCGGGGCACCTGGGCGACGTGCTGACTTGCGAGGCCGCGGAGCAGACGCTAAGCGGGCGCCACGGCATCTACGACGCCAGGGTCAGCAACCAGCACGGCGAGGTGATCGCGCTGTTTCGTGGCAAGAGCACGCAAATCAAGGGTCACATCATCGGGGAGACATCATGAGCAACTCCAGGGTTTTTGCACTCGAGGCTATCGAGAAGGCCAGCATTGACGAACTGCGTGCGCTGCAGCTCAAGCGCTTGCAGGCCACGCTGGCCCATGCGTACGCCCATTCACCGGCGTACCGGGCCAAGTTCGATGCAGCGGGTGTGCACCCGGACGATTGCCGTGAGCTTTCCGATCTGGCCAGATTTCCCCTCACCAGCAAGACGGATCTGCGCGAACACTACCCCTTCGGGATGTTCGCCGTGCCGCGCGAGCGCGTGGTGCGAATCCATGCCTCCAGCGGCACCACCGGCAAACCCACCGTGGTGGGCTACACCGCGCGCGACATCGACACCTGGGCCACGGTGGTGGCGCGCTCAATCCGCGCCAGCGGCGCGCGCCCCGGCGACATGGTGCACGTGAGCTACGGCTACGGCCTGTTCACGGGCGGCCTGGGCGCGCACTATGGCGCCGAAAAGCTCGGTTTGACCGTGGTGCCGTTCGGCGGCGGCCAGACCGAGCGCCAGGTGCAGCTGATCCAGGACTTCAAGCCCGACATCATCATGGTCACGCCCAGCTACATGCTAGCGATCGCCGACGAGTTCGAACGTCACGGCATCGACCCGTCGAGCAGCTCGCTGCGCATCGGCATCTTCGGGGCCGAGCCCTGGACCAACGACATGCGCCTGGCGATCGAGCAACGCATGGGGATCGACGCGGTGGACATCTACGGTCTGTCCGAGGTCATGGGGCCGGGTGTGGCCAACGAGTGCATCGAGACCAAGGACGGCCCCACGATCTGGGAGGACCATTTCTATCCCGAGATCATCGACCCCGACACGGGCGAGCCGCTGCCCGACGGGGAGCTGGGCGAGCTGGTGTTCACCAGCCTGACGAAAGAGGCGCTGCCCATCATCCGCTACCGCACGCGCGACCTCACGCGGCTGCTGCCGGGCACGGCGCGGACCATGCGCCGCATGGAAAAAGTCACCGGGCGCAGCGACGACATGATGATCGTGCGCGGCGTGAATGTATTCCCGACGCAGATCGAGGAGCTGATCCTCAAGCGCGCCGAACTCGCGCCACACTACCAGTGCATCCTGACACGCGAGGGCCCGCTGGACAACCTCACGGTGGCCGTCGAGACCCTTCCTGGCGTGTCGCCCGAAAGTCTGGAGGCGCGTGCCAGCGCCCAGCTACTGCAGCACGAGATCAAGGTCTTTGTGGGCTCCAGCGTGCAGATCGAGTTGCGCGCTGAAGGCGGCATCGAGCGCAGTGTGGGCAAGGCCAGACGGGTGGTCGATCAGCGCCAGCCATGAAGCGGCAGGCACCGGGCGCTAGCGCTGCTCGATCTTGTCGACGATCAGGTCCATGTAAGTCGTGCCGTCGCCCAGATTCAGGCGGATGCGCACCGGCAGGTATTGCAGACTGGGTGCAAACCACATCTCCACCGTGATGTTGCCGCTCGTGCCGGCGGGCGGGCGCGGCTTGATGTGAAAGGCCTGCACCTGCCCCAGGTGCGGGGTCGGCACGGTGACCTCCTCCGGCACTTCGTAGGTCCACAAGTCCACGCCGCCGGGTCGCGCCAGCCACAGATCGAACGAGTGACCCACCTGCAGTGCGGTGAGTCCGGTGTTGAACTGGTACGCGAGCTCGATGAACTGGCTGATCGTGTCCTGCACCCCCTGTGGCCGCGCCACCTGTTTACCGTTCGGTAGCGTGATGCTGTGCTCGTCCAGCACAATGTCACGGCGCCGCCCCCGCACCAGCTCCTCATAGACACGCGGAAACAGGCCGGGCGGGGTGATGGTTCCCTGGCTGGTCATCGTCATGCTGAGCAACCAGCCGACGTTGACCTCGATGCGGGACTGGTACTGGTCACCCTGGCGTTGCCACAGCACCTGCGCGTCACCGTGCAGGGCCCCGCGATAGTTCCCGCTGAGGCGATAGGTCAGGCGCGTGTCGTCGGGCCAGATGTCCAGATAGTTCGTGACCGCATTGGGGTTTGCG
>SCRR01000143.1 GCA_004322085.1 Burkholderiaceae bacterium | reverse complement strand
GCCCAACATCGTTCTCACGCCGCACGTCGCGGGGCGTTCGCCCAAGGCAGTGCAGGCGACCGTCACGCGCTTTCTGGAAAACGTACAGGCCCACTTTGCGGGCCGGCCGGTGCCGTCGCCGGTCTGACCCGGTTCGGTGAAAATTTAAATGAAAAGTATTGAAAACTCATGCCGGTCATACACAGATAGCTACGTTTCTGATAGCTTTGAGGCTTCGCGCGCTGCGATCAGCCGGTCCGCATAGTCCTGCCAGCGCGCGTCCTTCGCAATGCCGGCAAACACGCCCGCACGCGCCTGGTCGGTCACCCACTGCTGTTTGTCGGCGGTCGCCGTCGTCATCATGGGTTCAAAGCCGGCCTCGCGCACGGTGTTGGCCGACTCGCGCATCTCCTCGGCGCGGCGCTGGCCGTGCTGCACCACGCGGCTGAAAAAATAGGCGCCGGTCTTGGGCCAGTCGATCGACGGAAAGGTTTCGGCCAGCGTGGGCAGCACGTGGTCTTCCACGCCGTAGGCACGCGCCGTGGTGTAGCTCTCGATCACGAGCGCCTCCAGCCCCTTGATCATCACGCTGCGGCACATCTTGATGGCGCTGGCGACGCCCACCTTTTCGGAGATAGCCTTGGCGTCCATGCCCCAGCCGCTGAGCACGGCCGCCAGTTCGGGGGCCTTCGCGCCGCCCAACAGCATCGGCACCTTGATGCCGTAGGGCGGCACCGAGGCCATAACGCCGGCCTCGACATAGTGCGCACCGCGCGCGTCGATCAGCGCGGCACATCGCTGCTTGGTCCCGGGCGAGGCCGAGTTGAGGTCCAGATAAATGGTGTCCGGGCGAATGTGCTGTGCGGCCTCCTGCGCCACCGCCAGCGTATTGGACGCCGTCACGGCGGAGATGACCAGCTCGTTCGCCGCGCACAGCGCACGCATCGAGTCGTGCGCCACGACGCCAGCCCCCTTCGCATGCGCATGCTCGGCCGCCTGGGTTGCCTCAGCAGCAAACTTGACGTCCCACGCACCCGTGCCTGCCACGCCGGGCTTATTCTGCAGGCCTTTCGAGAAAGTCTTGCCAACCTCGCCGTAGCCGATCAGCCCGATGTGCTGCCGTGCCATCGATGCTCAGGACACGCGCTTGAATTGGTTGGCGTCAGTGTGGTGCATGAGCCCCCGGCCCTTGATCTGGAGCTGGGTGTCCTGCTCGTATTCAATGCGATCATTGCCGATCAGCTTGACCTTGAGGATGTAGCGCACGACCTTGAAGTTCTCAATCAGGAACGGATTCTGACAAATGCCGTAGGTCTCCGACCCCGCTTCCGCCACCAGCTCGAAACTCGTGGCGCCCGGCTCCACCGTACCGCCGGCGTTGATGACGATCCCGCGAGGCACCGCAAACGAGTTCAGCACCATCTTGATGGCGGGATCCCAAACCCAGTAACCTCTTTGCGCGTGGAAGGGCTCTCCCGCATTTTTCCCCGCCGTGGAGGGCGTTCCGCGCCAGGCGTTGGTATCGGCGACCAACTGGCGCAGCTTTTGATCATGGTTTTCGACCACCGGGCTGATCGCTTCGAAAACCCAGCGCTCGCGATAGCTCTTCTCGGTGTCGGTCTTGATCTTGTCTGGTTTACCCGGTGAGACGTCCGTGCCGTGGTTCCCCTCCCAAACGCCGATCAGGCCAGCCAAGGGCCCATAGTCGATGTTGTTCTTGTGACTTTCCTGCTGATTGCTCATGGTGTTACCTCTGGTGGAAATGCGCCACACACCGCATGCGGCGCCTCCCGCGAGGCTAGCGCGAATGACGCAAAAATGGAAATAGCTTGATTCCATCACCTTGATCGATGATGGTTATCCACAAGCCCGCCACAACTGCCAGCGATGCACGGCCGATACAAAAGCGGCATATCTGATAGTGCTTATTTCTGCTTCATTTTTGACATTCGAGCGAACAGAATCGAACGGGGGAATAGTCGCCTCCTGCCCATCGTCTGGCGAGGCCTGAACGGCCCAATGGGAGCATGCAACCGTGAACCAGATCCTCACTTTGAAGACGGCGCCCGCCCTGACGACCTATCGTGCTGAGTACAAAATCGCTACACTTTCCTCGAGACGACAGCGTCGCGCGCAGCCCGTTGCCAATCTTTAACAACAACCTGGAGACAACGACGTGGATGATAAAAAAGGTATGACTGCCGACGACAGAAGTCGCACACCCTCGCGCCGCGAGGTACTCGCGGGCACCGGCGCCGTCGGCTTGATGCTGATGAATGCCAGCTCGGTTTTCGCTCAGGGTGCCGATGGTGCCCACACGATTCGCGTGGGCTTCATCAGCCCGCGCACGGGCTCGCTCGCAAGTTTTGGCGAGACCGATGGGTATGTGCTCGATGTGGCCCGAAAATCACTCGCCGCTGGCCTGACAGTGGGCGGCAAGAAGTACGCGGTGGAGATCCTGGACAGGGACACCCAGTCCGATCCGGCTCGGGCGAGCCAGCTGGCGAAGGCGCTGATCGATTCCAGCAAAATCGACGTGATGCTCACCACGTCGACACCGGAGGTAACCAATCCGGTGGCCGATGCCTGCGAAGCGGCTGGCGTGCCCTGCCTGGCCACGGTGCTGCCATGGGAGTCTTTCTACTTCGGCCGGGGCGCCAAGCCTGGCGCGCCATCGCCGTTCAAGTGGAGCTACGTGTTCTCGTTTGGCGTGGCCCAGTTCGCTGAAGCGTTTGCGTCAGGATGGAGCGAACTGCCGACCAACAAGAGGGTGGCAGTGCTCTACCCAAACGATGCAGACGGCAATGCCGTTCGCGAACACCTCGCGCCATTGCTCGAGAAGGCCGGCTTCACGGTGGTCGATGCCGGTCCTTACGAAGACGGCACCACCGATTACTCGGCCCAGATATCGAAATTCAAGGCCGCGAAGTGCGACATCTTCAACAGCTTTCCGATTCCGCCGGACTTTGCGGCCTTCTGGCGCCAGGCAGCGCAGCAGGGCTTGACGAAGACCTTCAAGATTGCGCAGATTGCCAAGACCGGGTTGTTCCCATCGTCGATCACGGCGCTGGGCCCACTGGGCTTCAATTTGTCGAGCGCCTGCTACTGGCACAAGAATTTTCCGTACAAGTCGCCGTTGACGGGAGTGTCCGGTGTTCAGCTTGCTGACGGCTATGAGAAGGCGGCGAACAAGCAATGGACTCAACAGCTCGGCGCTTCCATGTCACTACTCGACGCCGGCTTTGAGGCGCTGAAAGTCAGCTCGGATCCCAAAAACAAGGCCAGCGTCGCAAAGGCACTCAGCGCGCTCAAGACGACCACGATGGTTGGCAAGGTGGACTTTACGAGCGGGCCCGAGGCAAATGTCTCGACGACGCCCATCATTAACGCTCAGTGGATCAAGGCAGCGCCAGGATCGAAATACAAGCTCGATTACGTCATCACCGAAAACGCCTGCGACCGCAACGTGCCGGTGGCGGCGAAGTTGCGGCCGTACGCCTGACGGGCGGCGGAGAATTGAAGGGATGGATTCGCGCCAGACGCTGCTGTCAGCCAACGCGGTGCACAAGCAGTTCGGCGCACTGGTCGTGCTCGACGGCGTTGGTTTTGGCGTTCAATCCGGTGATGCGATTGGCATCGTGGGACCCAATGGCGCCGGCAAAACAACCCTGCTGAATGTCCTGTCGGGCGCGCACAAGGCGTCCGCAGGGTCCGTCAATTTTCGCGGAACCGACGTCACCCATCTCGATGCGGCGCAGCGCTGCCGGTTGGGCATCGCACGCACCCACCAGATTCCGCGGCCGTTCAATGGCATGACGGTTTTCGAGAATGTCCTTGCGGCAGCGATGCACGGCGGCAAATTTGGTCGCGACGAGGCCCATGAACGCAGCATCGACGCGATCCGCCTGTGCGGCATGCTGAAACTTGCCAACCGCCGGGCCGAGACCATCGGCCTGCTGGATCGCAAACGACTGGAGCTGACGCGGGCACTCGCGACCGACCCGATCGTTCTGTTACTCGACGAGATCGGGGGCGGCCTGACGGATGCAGAAGCCGCTGAACTCGTCGAGACCATCCGCGTACTGCACAAGCGGGGCGTCTCCATCGTCTGGATCGAACATATCGTGAATGTGCTGCTGCAGGTCGCGAATCGCCTGGTCTGTATGGATTCGGGGCGAATCATCGCCGACGGAAACCCGCAAGAGGTGCTGACAAATTCGACGGTCGTCGATGCCTACCTGGGAGGAGGCAGATGAGCCTGCTGGAGGTCCAGGGCCTGGAGGCGAGATATGGCCTGTTGTCCGCGGTGCGGGGCATCAGCTTTACTGTGACCAAGGGGGAGAAGCTCGCATTGGTCGGTGCCAACGGGGCCGGCAAGACAACGTTGCTCAGAACACTCGCCGGGGTCCATCCAGTGGCACGCGGGCGTATCGTCTTCGACGGCGCTGATATCACCAGCGTGTCGGCCCACCGGCGCTGTGCCAGCGGTATCGCGCTGGTACCCGAGGGCCGCCGCCTCTTTCCTGCGATGACGGTCGAAGAGAACCTGCTTGTCGCCCGGTCGGCCAGACGTGAAGGGATGTGGCATCTCGAATCGGTACTCGAGGCGTTCCCGCAACTCAAGCCCAAGCTGAAAACGCTCGCGGGCGATCTCTCGGGCGGGCAGCAACAGGCGACCGCCATCGCACGCGCCCTGATGACGAATCCGCGTGTGTTGTTGCTCGACGAGGTCTCGCTCGGCCTGTCGCCCCTCGCCGTGCACGCAGTCTACGACTCGTTGGGCACGCTGCTGAAGACGAAAACCGCCATCGTTCTTGTAGAGCAGGACTTGCAGCGTACCCTCGACGTGGCCGACCGCATCATCTGCATGCTCGAAGGCGCGATCGTCGCCGAAGGCCGCTCAGGCGAAATGACCCGTGAACAGGTCGTGGGCCACTATTTCGGTACCCGTCCTGAATCGACGACGCAGGGGGCAACCTCATGATCTGGGTCAACCAGATCGTCCAGGGCATCCTGGTCGGCGGCTACTACGCTTTGCTGGCCTGCGGGCTGTCATTCATGTTCGGCGTGATGGGCATCATCAACATCGCGCATGGCAGCCTGGCGGTCGTCGCTGCATACCTGTTGTTCGTGCTGGCAGACCAGTATCAGATCAACCCTTTCGTCGGCTTGATCGCGGTGATACCGGTGATGGCGCTGGCCGGATGGGTGTTGCATCGGCTGGTACTCGAGCGCAGCGTGCGCGCCGGGGAGCTGGTGCCCATCCTCAGCACCTTTGGCCTGGCCATCGTGCTCGACAACTCCATGTTCACCCACTTCGGCGCCGACACCAGATCCCTCGCGCCCTACATCGGCGCGCTGGATTACGACAGCTGGACGCTGCCAGGCAACCTCGTTGTGGGCAAGCTTCCACTGATCACCTTCGCGGTCGCAGTGGTTTTGCTCGGCGGACTTCACCTGCTGTTGCGCCACACGGCGCTGGGACGCCGCATTCGGGCGGCCACGGTCGATCCGGACACGGCCCAACTCGTCGGGGTCAATGCGCGCGCGGTTTATGCGGCCGCGACGGCCATCGCGATGATCACGGTCGCCATTGCCGGAGCATTTCAGGCAATGCGTGCGACTTTCGACCCCTATATTGGAGGCCAGCTACTGATTTTCGCGTTCGAGGCGGTCGTGATTGGCGGCGCCGGCTCGCTGTGGGGCACACTGTTCGGCGGTATCGTGCTGGGGGTCGCGCAGAGCATCGGCGCACAGATCCGCCCGCAGGGCTTCCTGATTGGTGGCCACGTTGTGTTTCTGGTGATTCTGGTTGCGCGCGTGTACGTCAGTGGCGACATGCGCAATATCCTCCACCTGTTTCGCAAGCGCACCGTATGAGCACACAAGCAGACGCTGGTTCCATCACCGTCAAGCGTTGGACAGGTGCCTCCATCGCAACCGTCTGCATGGTGTTGGCGGCGCAGGTCGTCCTGGCACTCGGCCCGCTGTTCATGAGTGCCAACATCGTCGACCGGCTCACGACCCTTTTCATCTATGGCACCCTGGCGCTGATGTGGAACGCGCTGGCAGGGTACGCCGGCCTGGTGTCGATCGGGCAACAAGCGTTTTTCGGACTCGGGGCTTACGCGGCAGTTCGTCTGGCCAACGCCGGCATCAGCGTCTATCCGGCGCTGTTACTCGGTGCGGTTCTCGTGGCCGTCGTCTCGCTGCCCATTTCCGCATTCATGCTGCGTCTGCGTGCTGGCGAATTCGCCATCGGAATGTGGGTTGTCGCCGAACTCGCCCACCTGATGGTCAACCTCGACACATTGATCAATGGTGAAACGGGTACTTCGCTCATCGAACTGCAGCGCTACACGGCTCACGACCGGCGCGTGTATACCTACTGGGCAGCGTTGGCGACCGTGGTGGTGCTGGGCTGGCTGGTCTACCTCATGCTCAGAGGCCGATTGGGTTCGGCTGCGCAGGCGATCCGCGACAACGAGGAGGCTGCGGCCTCTATTGGCGTGCGTGTGTTTGCGTCAAAGCGCCTCATCTTCGTTCTGTCGGCGTTCGGCTGCGCCGCAGCGGGAGCACTCTGGGTTGCGACGTCGATCACGTTTCAGCCGAAGGCCTATTTCAGTGTGCAGTGGTCTGCCTACATGATCTTTATGGTGCTGGTCGGTGGCATTGGAACCTATGAAGGTCCGATCGTGGGCGCCATCCTGTTCTTTACAGTCGAAGCGCTTTTTGGTGCAACTGGCGTTGCCTACCTCATCGGGTTGGGCGCAACGGCGATGCTGTTCGCGCTGCTGCTGCCCCGAGGCATCTGGGGCGAGATCGAGCGCAGGCTCGGGTGGCGCCTCCTGCCGATCGGCTATCAGCTTGAGTTCAGGGCCGGGGATTCACCTCAACGCGACCGTGCAGGCGAAACCACGGATGCTTCTGCGCCAACCCAATGAGTTGTCCGGTCAACGGTGTTCTTTGCCGTTTCGCGGCGGCATCGGCTGCTGAACGCCTCCAATAGAGCCACGGTAAACCTACCAGGTTGAGTGCTCGTTCGGATCGACCAAAGTTACTCACTCAGCACATTGACCTTGTAGTTCAGCCGCTGCAGCACGGCGGGCGGCGTTTTTGGCGGGCAGCGCCAGCGCGCTCCGCGACCCAACATTGAAGTCGACGATTCAGTCCACCTGGATATGGGCTGCCTTGATCACACTGGCCCATTTATCGATCTCGGAGTGCAGGAAGGCCCTGAACTGATCTGGCGTGCTCGGTGTAATCACCGCCCCGAGCGACGTCAACCGCTCACGCACAGTGGGGTCATCCAGCGCCTTGACCGTCTCGGCGTTGAGGCGAGCCACAATCCCGCGCGGCGTGCCCGCTGGCGCCAAGAGCCCCCACCAGACGCTGGCTTCGTAACCAGGAAGGCCCGACTCGGCCAGGGTCGGTACATCGGGCAGGAGTGTAATGCGCTTGTCGTCGCTAACACCCAGCGCGCGCAACCGCCCCGACTTGACATGGGGCAGTACTTCCAGTGGGTTGAGCAACATGAACGAAGTTCGACCTGCGATCAGATCCACCAGCGCGGGTGCGCCCCCCTTGTAGGGCACGTGCAACGCGCTGATTTGGGCGGTGGAGGCCAGCAGCGCACCGGCGAGATGCCCCGAGCTGCCGTTGCCGGCCGAGCCGTAGGTGAGTTGTCCTGGGTGTTTCTCGCCCCAAGCCAGCAACTCTCGCGTCGTTTTAAAGGGCTCGGACGGGGCCGTCACCAGCACCAGCGGCGCGTAGCCCAGGCGCGAGATGGGTGCGAAGTCACGCAGTGTGTTGAACGGCAGCTTCGAATATAGCGTCATGTTGGTTGCCAGGCCATTGGCTGCCACCAGCAAGGTATAGCCGTCGGGTGCGGCCTTGGCCACCGCGTCGGCGCCGATGTTGCCATTGGCGCCGGGTTTGTTTTCAACCAGCACTGGCTGGCCGAGCTCTGTCGACAGGCGCGCGCCAAGCACGCGCGCCACCGTGTCCACGGCTCCGCCGGCGGCGAACGGCACGATGAGGCGTAGTGGCCTGGAAGGGTAGCCCTGCTGCGCGAAGGCGCTCATGGAGATCGTGAAACCGAAGGCGATCAGCAGGCCGCGGGCCGCTCGGGAGAAGAATGACTGAATCATGAGAAACGCTCCTTAACTATTTGAAAACTTCATTGCCGTGGAATGCCAGCGCTCTTGATCACAGCTCCCCAGCGCCGGATCTCGCTGCCTAGCAGCTCGGCCAACTGCGCCGGCGTGCCGGAACGGGGCTGGACATTGATCTGGGTCAGGCTGTGGATCACGTCGGGTGACTTCAGCGCGATGTCGACCTCATGGTTCAGCCGCTCCAGCACGGCGGGCGGTGTTTTGGCGGGCGCTGCCAGCGCGTTCCACGACGCGACGTTGAAGTTGGACAGCGCCCCGCCGCTCTCGCGCACGGTGGGCACCTGGGGCAGATCGGGCGAGCGCTTCTCACCCATCACGGCCAGGGCGCGCAGGGCGCCACCACGGATCTGGGCCATGACCGGGCTCAGCACTTCCACTCCCGCGTCGAGCTGCCCGCCGCGCAGCGCCGTAAAGACTGCGCCGGTGCCGTTGAACGGCACGATCTGCGCATGAATGCCGGCCGTGGTCTTGAACAGCTGCGCGGCCAGATTCTGCGTGCTGCCAACGTTGATACTGCCCAGGTTGAGCTTGTCGGGATTGGCACGCGCAAAGGCCAGCAGATCCGACAGCGTCTTGAAGCGCGAGTTCGCGGGCACGACGATCACGATGTCGAAAAAGCCCAGCGTCGAGATCGGGGCGAAGTCCTTTTGCGCATCGAAGGGAAGGTGCTTGAACAAGCCTTCGCTCACGGCCGTGCCGTTGCTCATGAGCAACAGGGTGTAGCCGTCGGGCGCAGCCCGCGCCACCAGTTCGCCCGCCACCACACCGCCCGCGCCCGGACGGTTTTCGATGATGACGCTCTGGTGCAACTGCTCGGCGAGTCTCTTGGCCACGATGCGCGCTGTCACGTCGGCCACGCCACCGGGGCCGAACGGCACGACGATCCTGATGAGCCTGCTGGGCCAGTCCGCGGCATGGACCAGGCCCGGCATGAGCGCCGATGCCGCCAGCGCTGCAACGGTATTCTGGAAGAACTGACGTCGTTTCGTGTTCACGGATGCCCTTTCAACCGTAGCCCTGTTCGGCCCGGATGTAAGCCCGGGAACACCGCGGAACCGACTCTGCCGGGCCGCTGGTGTTGCCCCCTTGAGGGGGGCGCTTCGGGGGTGTTTCATCCTATGCACGTGCCACGCCCAGCAGCCTGTCAAGCAACTCGGGCTGCTCACGCAGTTCCTGCGCCGTGCCCGCATGCACGACGGTGCCCCGGTCCAGCACCACGGCGCTGTCGGAAATAGCCAGGATGGCCTGCGGATGCTGCTCGACGATGATGGCCGACAGGCCCTCCTCGCGCGTGATGCGGGCGATTGCACGCAGCAGCTCCTGCACGATGATCGGCGCCAGCCCCTCGAGCGGTTCGTCGAGCAGCAATAGTCGCGGGTTCAGTACCAGTGCGCGCCCCACGGCCAGCATCTGCTGCTCGCCGCCCGACAGCTGCGTGCCGAGGTTGGTCTTGCGTTCCGCCAGCCGCGGGAACATCTCGTACACCCGCTCGGGTGTCCACAGGCGGGCGGCGCGGCGCGCGGGCCGCTCCACCGCCGTCAGGTTCTCGTGCACCGTGAGCGACTTGAAGATGTTGCGCTCCTGCGGCACCCAGCCGACGCCCGCGACCGCGCGCTGGTACGAGGCCAGCTTGTGCAAAACCACGCCGCCCAGCACGACGCTGCCGCCATGCTGGCGCGTCGCGCCGGCCAGCGTGTTGATCAGTGTCGTCTTGCCGGTCCCGTTGCGCCCGAGCAGTGCCAGCGTGTCGCCCTCGGCCAGCGCCAGTGACACGTTCTGCAGCACCACGGCCTCGCCGTAGCCGGCACTAAGACGCTCCACCTTGAGCAGCTCAGCCATGGGCCACCTCGTCATTGATCTCGTCGCCATGCCCCAGATACACCGCCTTGACCCGCGGGTCGTTGGCAATCTGGTCGGGGTCACCCTCGGTCAGCACGGCGCCGTTGACCAGCACCGTCATGCGTTTCGCGAAACTGAACACCAGGTCCATGTCGTGTTCGATCAGCAGCACCGACACGCCGGCCGGCAACGCCGCCACGGTCTGCAGCAGCTCCTCGCGCTCGCCCGCCGGCACCCCGGCCACGGGCTCGTCGAGCAGCAGTACATGCGGCTCGCAGGCCAGCGCGATGGCGATCTCCAGCAAGCGCCGCTTGCCGTAGGCGAGCATGTGGGTGGGCTGGCTCTGCACGTCGGCCAGGTGAAACTGCTCGAGCAGCTGCCGGGCCCGGTCTGCTACATGTTTGGTAGTACCAAGTGCCTTCCACCATTGGGTTCCAAGCCCTTTTTTTTGCGATATCACGAGCGCCAGCGTCTGCAGCGGCGTCATGGAGTCGAACAGCTGGTTGATCTGGAAGGTGCGCACCATGCCGCGGCGCACGCGCTGGTGCGGTGC
>SCRR01000142.1 GCA_004322085.1 Burkholderiaceae bacterium | reverse complement strand
CGCGCGCGCTCGACCGGCTGCAGGCCCTGTATGGCAGCGACGTGGCGTCATGGCAATGGGGCAGGGCGCACCCGGCCATCAGCACGCATCGCCCGTTCGGCAGTGTGGCGCTGCTCGCGCGCTTCTTCGATGTCACGGTACCGACCGGCGGCGACACCTACACCATCAACGTGGGGCAGTACTGGGCGAATGAACCCGTCATGCCGTTTGCGAGCCGCCACGCGGCTTCGCTGCGCGCGGTGTACGACCTGTCCAATCTGGAAAATTCGGAGTTCATTTACCAGACCGGGCAGAGCGGCCTGGTGTTTTCAAATCGCTACCGCGACATGAGCGCGGCGTGGGCCGACGTGCAGTACCGGCCGCTCAAGCTGGCTCCAGGTGAAATACGCCATACCGCTGTCATGACACCCTGAGTACCCTGAGCGGGGGGGGTGGACGATTCAGGTGCCCGGCTGCGCCGGGTTTGCGTGCTCCCCGGAGCGCGCCACCAGCACCGGCACCGGCGCCATGCGGATGATCTGCTCGGCGCCGCTGCCCAGCAGCACACGCCCGATGCCGTGCCGTTGAAGCATGTCCTGTCGGGCGATGGGCGGTGTTGATGTGTATCAAGGTGAATCCAATGACGGCGCGTTAGGATGAACCGGTCAAAGGAGAAATCTCATGAAAACGTCTCTGACGCAACTGCTGGTTCACCTCGATCCCTCGCCACGCGCGGCGCAGCGCCTGGAGGTCGCGCGCAAGCTTGGTCAGCGCCACCACGCCGCCGTTGCGGCGTTGTATGCGGTGACACCCAGCTTCATCGATATGCCGTTCGCGCCGGCGATGGGCGCCGGCGTCGGGACCGGCATGCGCGAGCTCGATGATGAACAACGCGATAGCGCGCGAGCCATGTTCGAGCGTGTGCAGGCCTCGCCCGGCGCCCCCATGTCATGGGCCGAGGCTCTCGAAGGTCCGTGCATTGACGCATTCGCACGGCAGGCGCTGTACGCGGACCTGCTTGTGCTGGGCCAGCACGACCCATCTGACAAGGGCGCTGCGCATGTGCCTGCCGATTTTGTCGAAAGCGTGATGGAGATCAGTGGCAAACCGGCCTTGATCGTGCCTTATGCCGTGGTTCCACCGACGACAGGCGAAACCGTGGTGATTGCCTGGAAGCCGACGTGCGAGGCCGCCCGCGCTGTGGCCGCTGCCATGCCCCTGCTCCAGGCGGCACGCCGCGTCCACGTGGTCAGCTGGGCGGACGACAAGGCCAAAATCGGTGCAGGGCAACTGGATCTGGGTGGCTACCTGAAGCTGAGCGGCGTCGAGGCCATCTGGCATCGCGAGGGCGGGGAGCCCGAGAGGCTGGGCGAGTTGCTGCTGTCACGCGCATTCGACCTGCAAGCAGACTTGTTGGTCATGGGCTGCTACGGGCACAGTCGCGCGCGTGAGTGGGTGCTGGGCGGCACCACGCGCACGGTGCTGCAATCCATGACTATGCCGGTATTGATGGTGTATTGACGGCCTTCGCAGGGCACCGAGGCGCCGCGTTTGCATGTGGCCCGGGTCAGCTTGCTGGCGCGTTCGTCTGATCGAAAGGAATCCGCAGCCCCAGAAGTTTTGCGAGCGCCGGGGTCGCGGAGGCGCCTTCCTGTGTGACCAGCGCACCGGTTTGGGCATTGGTCGCAACGATGGTCGGGATGGCGTCAAAGCCGAAGCGGATCATCAATTCGGTATTTTTCTTGACCTCGGCCTTTTGCGCGCTGGTATCGGTCGTTGTCTTGATGCCACCCAAATGAGCGCGCATGGAGGTTTCGTGCGCATCCATCGCGGCAGCCGGGTCTTTCGAGGCGAGGATCGCAGCGCCTTGATCCGTACTGGCCTGGTTCAACACGCCAACGGGAATCCAGACAAACCTGGCCTCGGTTTTCAGCGGCTTGGCCGCTTCCCACAGGTCCGCGCAATGGGGGCATTCGGCATCGAAGAACACATACACGGTGTGCGCCGCCATGGGCTCGCCCACCGTGAACCCGGTGGCGCTTGCCGTGATGGCTGCGATCGATACCGGTTCGGATGCGGCCTT
Organism: Burkholderiaceae bacterium; assembly: GCA_004322085.1. Taxonomy (GTDB): domain Bacteria; phylum Pseudomonadota; class Gammaproteobacteria; order Burkholderiales; family Burkholderiaceae_C; genus Rhodoferax_A. The sequence goes on along the minus strand of SCRR01000142.1, from coordinate 9,258 downwards.
GTCGCTGGTTGCTGTGGCACTGGCGGCTGGTGCAGCCGGGGCGGGAGCCGGGGTCTTGTCGCACCCGGCCAATGCCAGAGTTGCCAAGAATACAGCCGTGAGTAAAGGATGGATTTTCATGGGGTGCCCGTAGCGGGAAAAGTTCTTGCACAAGGTCAGGCGCGCGAATTGACGACCCGATCCGGAATTATCACCGGGCGTGCGACGCTTCGCAGACCCCGCGTAGACTTCAAGGACCGGCGCGCTATCCTGTGATGCGCCGGTGGGTACACATATACTTTCGCCTTGCCGCCGATGCTCTGTCCTGTTGTGCCACCTGGCGTTCATCCTGTTCGCCATTTTTGGCGGCGCTTTCGCGCTGCGCTGGGCGTCGGTGATGCACCTTCCAGCGGTCGCCTGGACGATCTTTGATATCGAAAATAGTTTTCGACTCCAGGCTTGGCAATCCGGCTACACCGGCGACTTCGTCTAGCGCTATCTGATCGCAGCGATTTACCCGTCGGGCCTAACCCGACACATCCAACTCATACTGGCCGCTGCGGTGGTGGCCATCAATATCACCATCTACGGCTGGATCGTTCTTCGCCAGCGAACGCGGCGGCGCTTCGATAGGTGAAAATAAAGTATTAATGGCCTCACGATTAGCCGCTCCGTTTACTCTGCTTCATGGCGTAAGGCTCGCTTGGCGAAAAGCGCAAGCTTACGATCAATCCATGACTCTCTTCGCTTCCTCCAAGCGAGATGTCGGCGTGATGCTGTTCCGCGATGCGCCTGACAATCGACAGGCCCAGACCGCTGCCCGACGCATTGTGGCCGTTTCCCCGGTAAAAGCGTTCCCACACACGCACTCGGTCTTCCTTCGGGATGCCCGGGCCGGTATCACGTACTTTGAGTATGGCGCGGCCATCTTCGCGGCCCACGATAACGTCAACGCGCGCGTGCGCCCCCGCGTAGCGAATTGCATTGTCGACCAAGTTGTTGAGCAGGATGCGAAGACTGTCGGCATTGCCTCTTGTCATTACGACGCCGGAAGAAATGAGCCCCAAGTCGATCTCACTCGCCTCAGCGTACCGCGCACGGTCACTGACAACGGCCCGGGCGAGTAGGGTCAAATCTATTTCGCTGGAAACCGGAGCCCGCGAATCGGGGGCGAATCGCGCCAGTGTCAGCAACTGTTCCGCAAGATGAGCGAGGTGCGCCGTCCCTGTAAGTATCTGCCCAGTGATGGCTTTGCGTTCTTGCTGGCCTGAGGCCCGTGGTAGCAGTTCAGCCTGAAGCCCGAGCCCCATGATCGGTGTGCGCAACTCGTGCGCGGCGTCGGAGATGAATTGCCGTTGAGCAGTGAACGCATGATCAAGCCGCGATAGCAGATCGTTGATGGCATCGACCAATGGTTTGACCTCGGCCGGCATCGCCGAAGTATCGATTTCACGCATGTTGTCGGAGTCACGTCGCTTCAAGTTTGCAGCGATGTCCCGCAGCGGCCTCAAACCGTAACCGATGCCAAACCACAGAAAGAATGCAAGCACGACCACTAGCGATAGCACCAGCCAGAACAGAGGTGTGGCGATCTCCGCAACCGCTCCCCAGCGTGCTCGCTTTGCCTGGGCAATACGCACAAACATGTCACCGTTGCGTTCGACATACGTATGCCAGCGCTGACCGTTCACTTCGAGATCGGTGAATCCGGCGCGGTGAGGGGGCGGAAACAACGCGTCGGGGTCGGTACTGAACACGGGCGTCACGCCGCGCCAAACCTGAAGCAGCACCGCGTGCGGCCGCTCACCCGATAGCCGATCTTCGTTTGCACCCTGCATGCCCCTGAGCGACAGGCGTCCATCGTGTTCGATCACGACGTGCTGCGCAATGCCTTTGAGCTGGTCGTTGAGTACCTCGTCTAGTTCCGTGACCGCACTCCAGTAAGTTGCCGCGATAGCAAGGAAGCCTGTGAGCAACGCTGCGGGCAGCAGCCAGATCAGCAGTCGCCGGCGCAGCGACCTCAAGCAATTTCTCCGATCTGATAGCCCACGCCCCGGACATTGCGGATTGACCGCGTACCGAGCTTGCGGCGTAGATTATGGATATGTACTTGGATCGTGTTACTTTCCACCTCTTCGTTCCAGCCGTAGAGTCGTTCCTCAAGCTGCTCCCGTGAAACGACGACAGTCGAATCGTGCATTAGCTCGTGAAGCAGCGCGAACTCCCGCGTGGTGAGCAATATCTCTTCATCACGCAACCAGACCCGATGTTGCGCAGGATCCAGCCGAATCGAACCAGCCTGCAACATTGTCCGCGCGCGACCGGCTTGCCGGCGATGCACAACACGCATGCGCGCAAGCAATTCATCGAGAACAAACGGCTTGACCATGTAGTCGTCGGCGCCGCCATCGAGGCCTGCCACGCGATCTGGAACGGCATCGCGGGCAGTAATGATAATGATGGAAGTGCCGTCGTTGCGTTCGCGTAACTGAGTGAGCAAGGTCAACCCGTCCCGCTTTGGCAGGCCAAGATCAAGCAGAACGAGCCCGTAAGATGTCGTGCGCAGGGCGAGGGAAGCGGAGTCGCCGTCCTGGGTCCAGTCCACGGCGAACCCGTTGCGCCGCAGACCCTGCTGCAGGCCGCTACCAATCAGCATGTCGTCTTCTACCAAAAGTATCCGCATATAGTTACTCCGCTTTTTGCCCATACCGCGCTGGTTACGAATGACAAGCGGAACGGCGCCATTTCACTCTTGTACGCGGTTCGTGCTAGATATTGGCCGTCGGAGCAGGGGAAGAATGCGTGGAAGGATGTTATGCCTCCTCAGTAGCCAGTGTGCGAGCACGCCCAGCATGTGCAAGCCGACAAGCGCAGCCAATCCATAGGCCGTCAGTGAATGAAGTTGTCCTAACCAGTGGGATAGCTCGCGACTTCTGGGCAAAATCGTTGGTAGCGAGAAGAGTCCGAAGCAACTGGTCGCATGCCCCGCTGCATTGGTTTTCAGCCACCCGAACAAAGGCGTAGCGAGTATCAATACGTAGAGCAGGCAATGGGCGGCGACTTCTGCGAAATGTGCCGACGTGCCAGTTTCGTTCACGGAAGGCGGCAGCCGATGTCGTACGCGGAACCGGTTCGCGAGGCGGATGAGCACCATGATGAGAATGGCAATGCCGACTGACTTGTGCAGGTCAAGCAGTTCCTCTTTGTCGTCGAGCATCCAGCCGATGGCCAGATTGCCGACCAGCATGATGGCCAGTAACCAGTGCAGCAGGCTGACCGAAGAAGGGTAACGTAATGGCTGCTTCATGAATTACTCCCGATCGAACGGGCGTGCCGATCAGCCAAGTAAGTCGTGATAATGCTTTCTGGTTCCATTGATCCTGCGCAGAGTGCGCTTGGCCGTCGCCATGTCATTTGCACGAATAGCCTGATCAACCTGGGCAAGTTCTCTTTGCAGAGTCTGCATGCCTTCGCTGTAGGTGGGCTGGTCGTCGCGATAAGGTTGGTAACTGGCTTGTTTCACATCACGTTCTAAGCGGACCACATAGTTGCTCAAGGCCTGCATTGTGGTGCTTGCCATCGCCCCCTGCATGGCGCGCTTCATGTCTTTCATTAGCATCTTGATCTCTCCGGCCTGGGCGAATGAGGAGACTGCGAGAAGTGAAGCGAATAACAACAGGCTGGCGCGGTGACGGAACGGAAATTTGGACATGGCCTACATTAAGTGTGGAGTTGCGATCTTGCGATCTTATGGGGGACACAGTTAACGCAGACTTAAGAAAACGATATGCATGGGATACCCCCGCGCAAACGCTATTTGAGATATAGCATTATTATTTAACATAATATACATCGTATGAAGTACGATGGGGCCAAACCCAAAGCAAGAAAACTGCGCAAAAGGCTGGAATCCCGCATGCTGCTTGGCTCTCGCTTCAAGGTCATGTGCGCCGACGCGGGCCTGAATCTGGACGCGGTGGCGAAACTCCTTCACGTCACGCCCAGAACGGTGCGGTACTGGTTTTCCGGGCAAACCTCGGTGCCGTACGCGTCCTACCGGCTCATGCGCATCCTGTGCCGCTATGAGCTGCCCGACCCTGCCTGGGCGGGCTGGCTGTTCCATTCGGGCAAGCTGTGGAGCCCCGAGGGCCATGGCTTCGAGCCGCAGGATGCCGCCTGGTGGTCGCTCCTGGTGCGCCAGGTGCGCTGCTTTCGCGGCCTGTAGGCGCGCCGGCAGGCGGGCCGGAGGGTGCTGGTAACACCTCCCGGAAATCTCAAAAGTGAGACACACATTTTCCGAAAATAATCCGATTCCAGCCCGCTCCCGTCATCCATGAAGCGCTATTGAAATGATAGAAAATAGTTACTTTCGGAAACAAGACCTAAAACGGCCCTAGAACCGACCCAAAAGCCAGTCTCCCCCGGTCCAAGGGGATCGGCCATGAGTGCCTTCACCGATCAGCTGTACCGGGCCCGCCTGGCCCCCTGCTGACCGTCAACCGCTGAAAGCGCGTCGATTCGCGAATGGGCCCTGTCCAGAGAATATTCGCCGGACCTGGACGCCTCGTCGTTCCCCCGTTTGATCCGGCGTGCAGGCTCCGCCCCGCCGAGTTCTGCAAGCAAAGTGGAATCCGACGCAAAATGCCTCCATGCCCATTCCATGGAACGACCCATGAAGCGCCATGATGATTCTTCCGACTGGATGTGGTCCAACGCGCTGGCGGCGCTGGATCAAGTGGAGCGTTTGCACCGCCAGTTGTTCCATCCCAGACACACGCAGTCGCCGAGCTGGGAGCCGCCGGTTGACGTGCTCGAGACCGATCACGCGGTGCTGATCTATGTGGCCTTGCCCGGCGTCGACGCGCATGACGTGCATGCCGTGATCGATCAGGGTGCGCTGGTCGTGAGCGGCCAGCGCGTGTTGCCCAAGCTGCTGCGCACGGCCGTCATCCATCGTCTGGAATTGCCGCAAGGCCGTTTCGAACGCCGAATCCCGTTGCCTCCCGGCCGGTATTCGGCGGCCGACGTCGCCGGTGATCGAGGCTGCCTCGTCATTCGGCTGGAGAAGACGACATGAGCCAGCCCGGCAAGCAAGCCCGCGACGGCAGCGACGGCAGCGGCGTCATCCTTGTCGGCGCGGACGGCCGCGCGTTTGCACCGGACAGCGCGCCGACCGCGGCAGAGCAGGTGCAGAAGACGATGCCGGCCGACGTCCTGCCTATCGTTCCGATGCGTGATTCGGTGCTGTTCCCGGGCACGGTGTTTCCGGTCGTCATTGGCGGCGAGGCGTCGACCCTTGCCGCGCAGCAGGCATTGCGTGAGGGGCGCCCGGTCGGGATCCTGATGCAGCTCGACGCCGGCAAGGACGCCACGGCGACCAACCTGCATGCGATGGGGACGATCGCCAACATTCTGCGCTACGTGAACCTGCCCGACGGCAACCACCACCTGGTGCTGCAGGGCGTGCAGCGCTTTCGCGTACAGGAGTTCGTGCAGGAGAGCCCATTCCTTGCCGCGCGCGCCGAGTCCATCGAGGAGCCCGGCGAACAGGGGCCCGAAATGGCCGCGCGCCTGCTGCACCTGCAACAACAGGCCATGGAGGCGCTGCAACTGCTGCCGCAGACGCCGCAACCCCTCGTCGCGGCCGTGCAGTCGGCGACGGCGGCCGGCGCGCTGGCGGACCTGATCACGGCGTACTCGGACTTCGACGCCAGCCAGAAGCAGGGCGTGATCGAGACCGTCGACATCATCGAGCGCGCCGACAAGGTCTCGGCCCTGCTCGCCAAGCGCATCGAGGTGCTCAAGCTCACGCAGGAAATCGGCCAGCGCACCAAGACCTCACTCGACGAGCGCCAGCGCCAGGCCATCCTGCGCGAGCAGATGGCATCGATCCAGAAGGAGCTGGGTGAGGACGAGGGCAAGTCGCAGGAAGTCGTCGACCTGAAGCAGAAGATCGTCGACGCAAAAATGCCCGCCGACGTGCAGGAGGCCGCGCAAAAGGAACTGCATCGCTACGAGCGCATGCCCGATGGCGCGATGGAAGCGGGCATGGTGCGCAGCTACCTCGACTGGCTGATTGACCTGCCCTGGGCCGAACCCGAGCCGCGCACGATCGACATCGCCGCGGCGCGCGCGGTGCTGGACGAGGACCACTTCGGCCTGGACAAGATCAAGCAGCGCATCGTCGAGTTCCTGGCGGTGCGCAAGCTCGCGCCGCACGGCAAGGCGCCCATCCTGTGCCTGGTCGGGCCACCGGGCGTGGGCAAAACCTCACTGGGCCAGTCGATCGCGCGCGCCATGGGGCGGCCGTTTGCGCACGTGAGCTTGGGCGGCGTGCACGACGAAGCCGAGATTCGCGGCCACCGGCGCACCTACATCGGCGCGCTGCCCGGCAACATCATCCAGGCCATCCGCAGGGCCGGGGCGCGCGATTGCGTGATGATGCTCGACGAGATCGACAAGATGGGCCGCGGCATCCAGGGCGACCCCTCGGCCGCCATGCTGGAGGTGCTGGACCCCGAACAGAACGTCGCGTTTCGCGACAATTACCTGGGCGTGCCGTTCGACCTGAGCCGCATGCTGTTCATCACCACCGCCAACACGCTGGAGACCATCCCCGGGCCGCTGCGCGACCGCATGGAAATCGTGCAGCTCTCGAGCTACACCGAGAACGAGAAGTTCCAGATCGCGCGCCGCTACCTGGTGCGGCGCGAACTGGAGGCCAATGGCGTTACGGCCGAGCAGGTCACGCTGGCCGACGACGTGATCCGCGCCATCATCCGCGACTACACGCGCGAAGCCGGTGTGCGCAACCTGGAGCGCGAAATCGGCCGCGTGCTGCGCCATGCGGCGGTGCAGATCGCCGACGGCTCGGCCGCCCAGGTAGCGATTGGCGCCGCCGATCTGGCCGAGATCCTCGGCCCCAAGCGCTTCGAAAACGAAGTCGCCATGCGCACCAGCACGCCGGGCGTGGCCACCGGCATGGCCTGGACGCCGGTGGGCGGCGACATCCTGTTCATCGAGGCCACCAGCTACCCAGGCAAGGGCGGCCTCATCCTCACCGGGCAGCTGGGCGACGTGATGAAAGAAAGCGCCCAGGCCGCGTTCTCGGTCGTCAAGCACCGCGCGCACGAGCTGGGCATTGACGAGAAGCACTTGGCCCGTATCGACATCCATGTGCACGTGCCCGAAGGCGCCACACCCAAGGACGGGCCGAGCGCCGGCGTGGCCATGTTCACGGCACTGGTTTCACTGCTGACGAATCGCAACGTGCGCAGCGACACCGCCATGACGGGCGAGATCAGCCTGCGCGGCCTGGTGCTTCCCATCGGCGGCGTGAAGGAAAAGGTGATCGCCGCCGATGCTGCCGGCATCACGCGCGTCATGCTACCCAAGCGCAACCGGCGCGACTTCGGGGAGATCCCCGAAGAGGTGCGCCAGCGCCTGGAATTCATCTGGCTGGAGCGGGTGGACGAGGCGATTGCGGCGGCGCTGGAGTCGGCCGGGATTGGCTCCAGCGCGCCGCCTTCGCCCGCCGGGTAGCCGCTCAGGCGACGGCGCGTTCCCGGCCCTCCCAAGCCAGTGCCACGCTTCGCGGCGCCCGAGTGCTGCACTTGTCACCATGTGCCCTTGGGCTGCGTGGCGCGGATGGCCGCGGCAATGAGGTCGGCGGAATCCTGCCGGTTGGCCCGTTGTGCGAAATTGATGGCCGTGAGGCCTTGCTGGTTCTTCAGCGTGGGATCGGCGCCTTCATCGAGCAGCAGCTTGACGGCGGCCGGCGTGCCGTACGACGCAGCCATCATCAACGGCGTTGTTCCATTGGGCGATGCCGCGTCGATGTACGCGCTGTGCTCGAGCAGCAAGCTCATGATTTCGAGGTGGCCGCGCGTCGCCGCGTAATGCAGCGGGGTCCAACCGGGCTTGTTGATGTCGGCGCCCTTGGCAATCAGTTCGCGAACCATGTCGATCTGGCCATGGAGCGCCGCAATCATGAGTGGGCTCTCGCCCGCCTTGTTGCGGGCCTCCACGTCGATTTTCGGCGCATCCAGCAGCGCCTGCGCGGCCTTGAGCGCGGGTTCGCTCAACGCCATCAGCAGACCATTTTGGCCCTTGGGGTCGCGCGTGTTGGGGTCGAACCCACGTGCGAGCAGCGCCGTGATGGTGCTCGCGTCGTCCCGCCGGATGGCCACGAAGAAATCATCATACGAATTGGCGTATGTAATATTAAATCCAGCAAAAACAATAAGGTAGATAAATACCTTAAAGCAAATTCTCATGATTGAATTGCGCTGAAAAGATACTCAAAATTCCGACTGGTAGCGTGGGCAATGTCCTGCACAGGAAGGTTTTTAAGCTGGGCCAGCTGACGCGCCACATACGGGACGTATGATGGGTTGTTGGTCTTGCCGCGATAGGGCACCGGCGCCAGGTAGGGGCTGTCGGTCTCGATCAACAGACGGTCCAGCGGCACAAAAGCGGCCACATCGCGCAGATCCTGCGCGTTTTTGAAGGTCAGGATCCCGGAAAACGAGATGTAGAACCCCATGTCCAGCGCCGCTCTGGCCACTTGCGCGGTCTCGGTGAAGCAGTGGAAAACGCCGCCGGCGCTGCCACTGGCGCCCTCTTCGCCCTCCTCGCGCAGGATCGCCAGCGTGTCGTCGGAGGCGCTGCGCGTATGGATGACCAGCGGCCTGTGCGACTGGCGCGCCGCCCGGATGTGCGTGCGAAAGCGCTTGCGTTGCCATTCGAGGTCGGCGACAGTGCGCCCGCCCTTGCGCTCGTCCATCTGGTAGTAGTCCAGGCCGGTCTCGCCAATGGCGACCACGCGCGCCATAGTGGCGCGCTGCACCAGGTCATGCACTGTGGGCTCCTGCACGTCTTCATTGTCGGGGTGCACGCCGACCGTGGCCCAGAAGTTGTCGTAAGTCGTTGCCAGCGCGTGGACCGCCGCGAATTCCTCCAGCGTGGTGCAGATGCACAGCGCGCGGTCGACCTGCGCCTCGCTCATGGCGTGGCGTATCTCGCCGAGCTGCGCCAGCAATTCGGGAGATGCGAGATGGCAATGCGAGTCGGTGAACATTATTTAAGAGAAAACACAGCGTAGCCCTTGTCTGGTCTGCGATTGCAGCTATTGAAGCGATAGTGAAAGGGTCAAACGGTCTGGGTCGGCCGGTCCGAACCCAGGTGCGCACCCAGCACTTCTTCGATCTTGAGCTTGAGCAAACGGGACTTTTCGTCGTGCGGAAAACGCACGCCCACGCCCTGGGTGCGGTTGCCCGA
>SCRR01000141.1 GCA_004322085.1 Burkholderiaceae bacterium | reverse complement strand
TGCTGGTGCCGTTGACGCTGGCTTTTTCGTGGCGCGTGGCGCTGGCCTGCGCCGGCGTGCTGATCTTCAGCGTGCTGGTCGTGTTGCTGTTCAACCGTGACCGGCTGACACTGAAAGTGGCGCCACCGGCACCTGGCGCCGCCCAGGCTGCGGGCGGCACGATGGGTTTTCTGCGGGTGCCGGCGATCTGGATGTGCTTTGCGTTCTTTTTCTTCTATGCGATGGCGCTCAGCGTGGTGCAGGCGTTTGCTCCCGCGGCCGCTCGAAGCCTGCACGGGATCCCCGTCGCGCTGGTGGCGATGTGCCTCACGGCCTATATGGTCGCCAGCGCGTGTGGCATGGTGGCGGGCGGCTTTATGGTGTCCGACCCGAATCGTTGCGAGCGCATCGTGGGCATCGGATTTGGTCTGGCCGCGGTGATGGCCCTGGTGCTCGGCTATGGCGGCTTTGCCAATGTGGCCGACGTGGCGGTGCCCGCGTTGTTCGGTGCCATGGGGTTTGCCACCGGCATCGCTGGCCCGTCACGCGACTTGCTGGTCAAGCGCTCGACGCCGGAGAACTCCACGGGCCGCGTCTACGGTGTGGTGTATTCGGGGCTGGACATCGGTCAGGCGATCTCACCGCTGATTTTTGGCGCGCTGATGGACCAGCACCAGTACCGCGGTGTGTTCCTGGGGCTGGCCGTGGTGCAGGGCGTGCTGATCGTGAGCGCCTTCAACGTGCGGCGGGTGCGGCGCACCGTACTGGTAGCCGCTTAAATCTCACAGCGGCGCGTCAAACCACGGTCTTGTGCCGCGCAATGCAGGTGTCCAGCACCTCACCGCTGCCGCGCTGCCACCAGTTGCTGGTGGAGAAAATCTCGACCTCGCTATAGCCGGCAAAGCCCTGGGCTTCGACCCAGTCGCGGATTTTCGGGATGTCAATCACACCGTCGCCCATCATGCCGCGGTCGTTCAGCAGGTCGGTCGTGGGCGTGAGCCAGTCGCAGACATGAAATGCCAGCAGCCGCTCCTTGCCGGCACGCGCAATCTGCGCCTGCAGCTTCGGGTCCCACCAGACGTGATACACATCCACTGCCACCCCGAGGGCGCCGGTCGACGCCGGGTCCAGCGCATCGCACACATCGAGCGCGTGTTCCAGGGTGTTGATGCAGGCCCGGTCGGCGGCGTACATTGGGTGCAGCGGCTCGATGGCGAGCGGCATGTGGTTTGCCTTCGCGTATTCCAGCAGGGCGGCGATGCCGTCATGCACCTGGCTGCGCGAGCGCGCAATGTCCTTGTGGAGGGCTTTGCCGGTGAGAGCTCCCGGCAGGCCGCCCACCACCAGCACCAGGCAGGCCGCGTTCAGCGCGCAGGCTTCGTCGACAGCGCGGCGATTGTCGTCTGCCGCGGCTCGCACGCCGGCGGCGTCAACCGCCGGGAACATGCCGCCGCGGCAGTAGCCCGACAGTTCGAGCCCATGGGTTTTGACGAGTCTGGAAATGTTGTCCAGGCCCGCCGCGGCCACCTGGTCGCGCCAGGGAGAGACGGCGCGGATGCCGCGCTGTGCGCAAGCCTCCAGAATGTCGGGCAGCGATTGCTCGACGCCGTGCTGTTTGCGCACCGTGGCCGTGTTGATGGACAGCCACCGGTGGTCCTGGGCGAAGTCGCGCATCGGGTCCGCCTTTACGATTCGACGCCATGCAGGGCGAGCAGGGTTTTCATGCGGCGCACGGCTTGCTCAGGCTGCTCCAGCAGGTTGGCCGCATCGGCCAGGCGGAACAGCTCGGCCAGGTGCACCATTGACCGCGTGCTTTGCTGGCCACCCACCATGGTGAAGTGGCTCTGATGGCCGTTGAGCCAGGCCATGAATACGACGCCGGTCTTGTAAAAGCGCGTGGGCGCGGCAAAGATGTGGCGCGACAGCGGCACCGTGGGGCCGAGGATGGCGTGGAACCTGTCGAGGTTGCCCTGCGCCAACTCGCCCAAGGCCGCGCTGGCGGCCGGCGCGATGGCGTCGAAGATGCCCAGCAGGGCATCGCTTTGCTGCTGATTTTGCAATGCACCCACACCATCGCCCGCAATCAGCTCGGCGTAGTTGAAGTCGTCGCCGGTGTACATGCGCACGCCCTGGCCGTCAGGCCCTCCGGTCGCCGGCAGGCGCCGGCGCATGGCGATTTCCTGGTCTTTGTCGAGCAGCGATATCTTGATGCCGTCGACCTTGTCCGGGTGGGCCTGGATGATGCCCAAGGCCGTGTCCATCGCGGCAGGGACGTGTGTCGATCCCCAATAGCCGGCCAGTGCCGGGTCGAACATGTCACCCAGCCAGTGCAACACGACGGGTTGCCGTGCCTGGCTCAGGATGCGGTCGTACACCCGCTCATAGTCGGCCGGGCTATGCGCCACGCGGGCCAGCGCGCGCGACGCCATCACGATGAGCTTGCCGCCCAGTTTTTCGATGGCGGCCATCTGCTCCTCGTAACCCTTGATGACTTCATCAACGGTTTCGACGTTGTCCAGCACCAGATGGTCGGTGCCGCAGCCGGAGGCGACCAGCGCGCTGCCGCCTTGGGCGGAAAAGTCCTGGGCCGCGTCGAGCGAGCGGCGTATCAGTTCCAGCGACGTTGGCCAGTCCAGGCCCATGCCGCGCTGCGCGGTGTCCATGGCTTCGGCCACGCCCAGGCCCAGCGACCACAAGTGCCGGCGGTAGGCGATGGTGCTGTCCCAGTCCACCGCGCAGTCGAGCCACGGGTTGCTAGGTGCCAGCGGATCGGCGACGACATGCGCTGCGGAATAGGCGATGCGGTTGAAGCGCGGGCCGGTGGCCGGTTTGACCGGTGCCACACCGCGCAGGCAATAGGTTTGCAAACTGCCGGTGGCGCCAGGCAGGGTGAGTGTCAAAGCCATGGTATATTTTATTCAGGGTGAAAAATGCATCTAACCATTATGGGATATACATAAGTAGCTATTGGATTTGTAGCGGATGCACATCGACCCAGCGCCGCTCCTTCCAGCTTTGCAACGCAACCTCGACCAATTGCACACCCTTGGCGCCTTCGGGCAGCGTCCAGCGATAGGGCTCGTTTTCGACCACGTGGCGGATGAAGTGCTCCCATTGGATCTTGAAGCCGTTGTCATAGACCTGCGAGTCGGGAATCTCCTGCCACTGGTCATAAAAATTCATCATCTGTTTTTCATCCGGATTCCAGACCGGGCGCGGCGTGGCGACGCGTGACTGCGCGCGGCAACTCGACAGGCCCGCGACGGCCGAACCATGAGTGCCGTCGACATGGAAGGTCACGAGGTCGTCGCGGCGCACGCGTGTGACCCAGCTCATGTTGATCTGCGCGATCACGGGCTCACCGTTGTGGCCCTTGAGTTCGCAGGTGGCGTAGGCCGCGTCGTCGGCCGTGGCCTGGTAGGGTTGGCCGGCTTCATCCCAGCGCTGGGGAATGTGCGTGGCGCCCAGGCACGACACGGACTGCACCTCGCCGAACAGGTTGTCCAGCACGTAGCGCCAATGGCACATCATGTCCAGGATCATGCCGCCGCCGTCTTCTTTGCGGTAGTTCCAGCTCGGACGCTGGATCGGCTGCAGGTCGCCTTCGAACACCCAGTAGCCGAACTCCAGGCGCACGCTCAGCATGCGGCCGAAGAAACCGGCGCGGCGCAGCATGTCGAGCTTGCGCAGACCGGGCAGAAACAGTTTGTCCTGCACGGCGCCGTGCTTGAGGCCCGAGTTTTCGGCCAGGCGTGCAATCTCGACGGCTTCGTTGAGGTTGGTGGCGATCGGCTTTTCGCAGTACACATGTTTGCCGGCGCGGATCGCCTTGGCCAGCAGGGTGGGGCGCATTTGCGTGGTGCCGGCGTCGAAGAAGACGGTGTCGCTCGGGTTGGCCAGCGCCTGATCCAGATCGGTGCCCCAGCGGGCCACGCCGTGGGCTTTGGCCAAGGCCTCCATTTTTTCGGCATTGCGGCCAATCAGGATCGGGTCGGGCATGACGCGGTTGCCGCTGGACAGCAGCACGCCCCCTTGGGCGCGAATGGCCAGGATGGAGCGGATCAGGTGCTGGTTCATGCCCATGCGGCCGGTCACGCCGTGCATGATGATGCCGAGGGTTTGTGTGCTCATGGGGCAGGGTCCTTTTTCTCTTCAGTAAACGGAATGCATCGCGTCCCAGGAAATGTGGGCACCGGGCTGACCCGTGCCAAAGCCGGGGCAGTCCAGTGAGTTCAGCGCAATCTGTCCGCCCCCGATGTGCAGGCGCACGGCGTCGAAGCTGTCTTCGTACAGCGTTTCATGGGCAAGCAGGAAGCTTTGCTGCTCGGCAGCAGGCGCGGCCTTCATGCCATTGACGTAGTGGTGGCCGTTGCGCTCCACGTGTGCCAACCCGAGCCAGCCGACGAGCGCCAGGTCTTGCTGGACCCCGATGCCGGCCTGCATGGTGAGGTCTTCGCCGGACAGAAAGTAAGGGGTGCCGCCATGCGCGCCTGGCCCGGCATTCCAATTGGTGCAGCGGGCAGCGTTAATAACCGACTTGTAAAACCCCTTGCAACTTTTGCTCGATACGCCGGTGTAGCCGAGGGCCTTGGCTTGCACAAAGGCATCCAGCGTGGCGTCGGATTCGTCCACCAGTAAAGGGATATCGCGTGCCAGTGCCGAGACGTCTTGCTGCAACGCCTGGTCGCGGCGGATCGGTTGCTCCACGAACACGGTTTTCGCCACCAGCGGCGCCAATTGCGGCGCCGAAGTGAGTTGCTTGAAGAAGTCGCTGAAGGCCTGTGCGTCGGCGTACTGCTGGTTGCCGTCGAGCGTGATCAATTGGGCATGCGCCTGAGTGATGTCGTTGATTGCGGTCAGGCGCGCCAGATCGACCTCGACGTTGCCGCTCAGTTTGAGCTTGAAGTGGCTGTGGCCATAGCGCTCGATGGCGGCTTCGAGCGAGCAGGGCAAGCCGTCAACGGGAGCATCCGCGGGGGTGTCCGCGTGGCCGATCGCGTCCGCCAGGCCCACGGTGTGCCGGGCCGCAATGTGCCGGCGCGGCACTTGTGCCGCCAGAAAACGCGCCATGTCGAAGCCG
>SCRR01000140.1 GCA_004322085.1 Burkholderiaceae bacterium | reverse complement strand
CGTTGAAATAGCCCTTGGGGTAGCCCAGGTCCTCGTAGGCGCGCTGCAGCAGCGGGTACATGCGCAGGTAAAGGTCAACGGCCTTGCCAGGATCGACGGACTCGGCCAGCAGCACCAGCGCGGTGTATCGCCGGTCGTTGTCCGCCGAGATGATGGTGCCGCCGTCGCGTTCCTGTACCGTGAAGCGGCCCGAGGTGGGACTGATGGGCCAGAGCGACGCTGGCGCATAGGAGCGGCCGAGGTTGTCCACAGTGGCCACAAAGCGGTGCGCAAAATCGCCGATTTCGGGAAAGGCGCTGACCGTCCTGGAACCCAGCAAGTCGCGCAGTGCGGCGGCGACGCCGGATGATTCAAGAGGCGCGGTGGAGGTCGGGGCTTGCACCGGGTACTGGATGGGGGGTACTTCCGGCGTCACTGCGGCGGCTGACGCGGTGGGTTCCGGCGGCGCTACGACAGCTGGTTCAGGCGCGGTGCCGCCCGCGTGAAAACCGTTCCACCACCAGTAGGCCACCGCCGCGGCAATGACCACGACAATGACGGTCAGCAACGCGCGGCGTGCTCCACTGTTCACGTCGAACCTCTCATTCGGCCGATGGCTTGCGGGTGGCCGGCACTGCAGGCGGCGCCGGCCTCGGGTGCCACGACTGCAACATTCACGCCCCGGGGAGCGGTATCTGATTGAGCGCCCATGAGTGCCAATCTACCATGTCTGATGTGGCTTGGAAACCGGTACGGACCTGGTTTTTATCGCCAAGTGGGCTGAGATGACCGACCCAGGCGCGAGGTCGGGGAAATCACCCGTTCACCATCACCAGTTTGCCTTTCACGCCGCGCGAGCCCATGTGCGCGTAGGCGGCCTTGAGCTTGGCCATGGGCATGGTGCGATCGATCACGGGCTTGATCCTGCCCTGCGCATACCACTGGGCCAGCTCGGCCATCGCGGCCGCACTGGCCTTGGGCTCCTGCTTGGCGAAGCCGCCCCAGAACACGCCGACGATGGAGGCTCCCTTGAGCAGGGTCAGGTTCAGCGGCAGCGACGGAATCGGCCCCGAAGCGAAGCCCACCACCAGGTAGCGGCCGCGCCAGGCGATTGAGCGGAACGCCGGCTCCGCGAAGTCGCCGCCTACCGGGTCGTAGATCACATCCGGGCCCTTGCCGTTGGTCAGTCCCTTGATGGCGTCGCGCAGGTTCTCCGTGCTGTAGTTGATGGTGGCATCGGCGCCGATGGATTTGCACAGAGCGCACTTCTCGTCGGTGGACGCCGCCGCGATCACGCGCGCGCCCATGACCTTGGCAATCTGGATGGCCGAGGTACCGACACCACCGGCCGCGCCCAGCACCAGCACGGTCTCGCCGGCCTTGAGCTGGGCCCGGTCCACCAGAGCGTGGTGCGAGGTAGCGTAAATCATGGTGAAGGCAGCCGCGTCCACATGCGGGAAACCGGCGGGCAGCGGCATGCACAGAGCGGCAGGGGCGATGGCGTGGGTGCTAAAGCCGCCGGTGCCCGAAAGGCAGGCCACGTTTTGACCCACCTTGAGGTGCGTCACGCCTTCGCCCACGGCTTGCACGACGCCGGCGTATTCGGAGCCTGGCACGAAGGGCAGGGGCGGCTTCATCTGGTACTTGTTCTGCACGATCAGCAGGTCCGGGAAGTTCAGGCTCGCGGCCTTGATCTCGATCAGCACCTCGCCGGCCTTCGGGCTCGGGGTGGATAGTTCTTTCCAGGTCAGCGCGTCGACGCCGATGGGGTTTTCGCAAAGCCATGCATGCATGAAAATTCTCCAGTGAAGTTGTGTCGATGATAGGGCGTGGCCCGCGCCCCCAATGTCCCAGCAGCGACCACGCCGCTGCCCTCTTGCAAACGCACAGGCAACCTACAATCGGTTGCATTCCAAAGCGATTATGAAGATTCTCATTTCCAACGACGATGGTTATCAGGCGCCCGGCATCGTGGCGCTGTATCAGGCCCTGAAGGACCTGGCCGACGTCGAGGTGGTGGCGCCCGAACACAACAACAGCGCGAAGTCGAATGCGCTCACGCTCCATTCGCCGCTTTACGTGACGGCGGCCGTCAACGGTTTTCGCTACGTCAACGGCACCCCTGCCGACTGTGTGCACATTGCGCTGACGGGTTTGTTGGGGTATCGGCCGGACCTCGTGATCTCGGGCATCAACAATGGTGCCAACATGGGCGACGACACGATTTACTCCGGCACCGTGGGTGCGGCGATGGAAGGCTATCTGTTTGGCGTCCCCGCGATCGCCATCTCGCAGGTCGAAAAGGGCTGGCGCGAACTGGATGCCGCGGCCCAAAAGGCGCGAGAGCTGGTGCAGCAACTGATTCACGGTAGCCTGTTGGGTTCACTGTCAGGGGCCGAGCCCTGGCTGCTGAACATCAATATTCCCAACCTGCCACCGGACCAGCTCAAGCCCCTGAAGATTTGCCGCCTCGGGCGCCGGCACTCCGCCGAGCGCGTCATCACGCAGGCCAGCCCGCGCGGGGAGACCATGTACTGGATTGGCGGCGCCGGACCGGCCAAGGATGATGTCGAAGGAACGGATTTCCATGCGGCGCAGCTGGGCCATGTGACCGTGACGCCGCTCAAGGTAGACCTGACCGATCATGACCATCTGCGCTACTGGGCACAGACGGCTGCGCGACTGACCGACAGCCGCGATGGAGCACCATGATGGCCCAGCGCCCCGGCTTTCCGGCCCGCATGGATTGGTCGCCCCACGACACACGCATCCCAAAAAATATAGCTAATAGTCGAGATCAGATAAAGGCTACAGGGCGAAAAGACGTGAAATCGGGATTGACACCTGCAGCGCAGGGCCATGGCCTGGATTCGCAGGCAGTGCGTGCGCGGATGGTGAGAAAGCTGGCAGAGCAGGGCATCGCCCATCCCGATCTGATGGCCGCGCTGGGCGCAGTCGAGCGCCACCGGTTCGTGGACAGTGCGCTGGTCAACCAGGCCTATGAAGACACCAGCCTGCCGATCGGCCTGGGTCAGACGATCTCCAAACCCGGCGTAGTGGCGCGCATGATCGAGCTGTTGCTGCAGGGGCACGAAGAGGGGCAAATCAGGGCGGGGCGCGTGCTCGAGGTGGGAACTGGCTGCGGCTACCAGGCCGCGGTGCTGGGCCGGCTGGCCCGCGAGGTCTACAGTATCGAACGGTTGCGTGGCCTGCACGACAAGGCGCGGCAGAACCTTCGGCCTTTTCGCTTGCCCAACGTGCACTTGCTGTTCGGCGATGGCACGCAGGGGTATGCCAAGGGCGCGCCCTACGCCGGCATCATTGCGGCCGCCGGCGGCAACGCGGTGCCTCAAGCCTGGATCGACCAGCTTGCCGTCGGTGGCCGCATCGTGGCTCCCATGGAGACCGCCTCAGGACAGCAGGCACTGGTTGTGATGGACAAGCTGGAACGGGGCTTGAAGCGCAGCGTCCTGGAGGCGGTTCACTTTGTCCCCTTAAAATCTGGCATCGCTTGAAGGGAATATGTTTTATGTTGGGGAATCGACGACAGGGGTGGATGTTCGCAGTGGTGTTGGCGCTGGTGTTGGCGCTGACCGGTTGCGCCTCGAACGGTCCCAATTGGGCCCCCGTTTCAGACCGGAGCGCGGGCGCGACCGGAGCCTCGGCCACCGCAGGAGCCAGTGCCGCCGTCACGCCGCTCCCGGGCGCCGAGAATGCCGGCAAACCGGGCTACTACACCGTGCGGCCTGGAGATACCATCATGCGCATCGGCCTGGACACCGGGCAGTCCTGGCGTGATCTGGCGCGCTGGAACAATTTGGCAGACCCCAACGTGATCGAGGTCGGGCAGGTATTGCGGGTGATCCCGCCGGCGGGTGAGTCGGTTGCAGTGGCCAAGCCCGTGACCTCGTCTTCCGTGGTGCCAGTGACGCCGGCGCCGGCTGCCGGCGCCAGCGCGCCCAAGGCACCGGCTGTCGCGGCCATTGCGCCCAATCCTGCACCGGCGCCGATCCCCACGCCTGCGCCGGGCAGCGATGACGACATCTCCTGGGCCTGGCCGACCCGCGGCGGGTCCTTGCTGGCCGGTTTCGACGAGGCCAAGAACAAGGGTATTGACATTGGCGGCAAGGCCGGGGATCCGGTACTGGCTGCTGCCGACGGCCGCGTGGTGTACGCAGGTGCGGGATTGCGCGGCTATGGCAATCTGGTTATCCTCAAACACAACAACATGTATTTGACCGCCTACGCGCACAATCAGACTCTGCTGGTGAAAGAAGACCAGACCGTACGCAAGGGCCAGGAGATTGCCAAGATGGGGAGCAGCGACGCCGATCGCGTGAAGCTGCATTTTGAAATCAGACGCCAGGGCAAGCCAGTCGATCCGACGAAGTATCTTCCACCAAGGTAGGCCTTCATGAAAAAGCGCAGCGGATTCATCAATACCGATGGCCCGCATGCGCTTGACGGTGGTGCACTCGCAAGCCAAATGCCGCCCGCTCATGATGAGCGGGTAAACGATGCTGTGGGAGCAGACGCTGGCGAGACGTCCAAGACAGACCTCCCTGCTGAATTCGCCGGAGAATCCAGCGACGCGCTCACTCTTTACCTGCGCGACGTACGGCGTACTGCACTGTTCAGCCCGGAGGAAGAGTTCGCCATCGCCACGCGGGCCCGTGGCGGCGACTTCGTGGCACGCCAGTCGATGATCGAGCACAACCTGCGCCTTGTGGTCAGCATTGCCAAGCGCTATTTGGGCCGGGGTGTGCCGCTGGCGGACCTGATCGAAGAGGGCAACATGGGCCTGATGCATGCGATCGACAAGTTCGAGCCCGATCGCGGTTTCAGGTTTTCCACCTACGCAACCTGGTGGATTCGCCAATCGGTCGAGCGTGCCGTGATGAACCAGGGACGTGTCATCCGCCTTCCGGTGCATGTGATCCGCGAGCTGCAGCAGGTACTGCGCGCACGCCGCGCACTTGAAAACGACGAGGTTTTTTCGACGACCCGGCCCGACGGCGTGCATGTGGAAGACGTGGCCGCATTGTTGGGGCGCGATGTGCATGAGGTTGCCGATTTGCTGTCACTCGCCGAAACACCGCGCTCGCTGGATGCCGGCATGGACAAGTCCGAGGACGATCACTCGCTGGGCGATACCATGCCCGATGACCTCGCCGTGGACCCGACTGACACGGCCCAGACCCGTCAGGTGGAACGGCTGGTGGGCAGCTGGATCGATGCCCTGACGCACCGCGAGAAAGAAGTCCTGGAAGGGCGCTTTGGCTTGCGTGACCGTGAGCCCGAGACCCTCGAAGTGCTGAGCGACCGCCTCGGCCTGACCCGCGAACGCGTGCGCCAGATCCAGAACGAGGCCTTGCTCAAGCTCAAGCGGCAGTTGACCCGCAGCGGCATCGGAAAAGAGTCCTTCCTCTAGGGGAGCGGGTCCGGGCCGGGCGGGCCTGAGACAATTCAGGCATGACAGATTTCACAGGCAAAAAGCCAGACTATCCTGCCGACTGGCTGGTGGTCGAATCGCTCGACGTGGACGCTCAAGGCGTGGCGCACAAGCCTGACGGCAAAGTGGTGTTCATTGAAGGGGCGCTGCCGTTCGAAGTGGTGACGGCCAGCGTCAATCGCAAGAAGAGCAGCTTCGAGCAGGCCACGGTGGCGGCCATTCACGTTGAATCGGCGCAGCGTGTCAAGCCCGCTTGTCCCCATTTCGGCTTGCACGAAGGCGCGTGCGGCGGCTGCAAGATGCAGCATCTTCATATCGGCGCGCAAGTGGCCATCAAGCAGCGGGTGCTGGAGGACAACTTGTGGCACCTGGGCAAGGTCAAGCCGGACAACATCCTGCGCCCGATCGAAGGGCCGACCTGGGGCTACCGCCACCGGGCGCGGCTCTCGGTACGCCATGTGCGCAAGAAGGACGCGGTGCTGGTGGGGTTCCATGAGCGCAAGAGCCGCTACGTGGCCGACATGAGGGAGTGCCATGTCCTGCCGGCGCAGGTGAGTGCGCTGCTGCTGCCGCTGCGTGCACTGATTGGCGCACTGCAGGCGCGCGAGACCTGCCCCCAAATCGAGCTGGCCATGGGTGATATGGGTGGTGGCAATGACGACGTCATTGCGCTGGTACTGCGGCACCTGGAGCCGCTGAGCAGCGCGGACATCGATGTACTGCAAGCCTTTGCGAATGCGCATCCGGGGGTGCAGTGGTGGCTGCAGCCGGGTGGCCCGCAGACCGTGCGGCTGTTGCGGCAGGGCGTCCCTCAACTGGCCTACACCTTGCCCGAGTTCGGCATCACGATGCCGTTCAAGCCGACTGACTTCACCCAGGTCAACCCGGCCATCAACCGGGTGCTGGTGAG
>SCRR01000139.1 GCA_004322085.1 Burkholderiaceae bacterium | reverse complement strand
CCACCACCTGCCCCCGGAACGCCGCTACCGTTCAGCTGCGCGGCAATCGTGACGGCCTTGGCATAGTTGAGCTGGAAGGACTGGGTCTGCAAGGGCTCCAGCCCCTGGATGGCGGCCTTGGCTTCGAGGTCGCGCTTTTCCTTGGCATCGAGTTCGTCCTTGGGGGCAATCCACAACACGTTGCCATTCTTGCGCATGCCCAGACCCTTGGCCTGCAAAATGATATCGAGTGCCTGGTCCCACGGCACATCCTTGAGCCGCAGCGTCAGCGAGCCGGTCACCGAATCGGACGTGACCACGTTGAAGTTGGTGAAATCGGCAATCACCTGCAACAACGAGCGAACCTCGATGTTCTGGAAATTCAGCGACAACTTTTCGCCGGTGTAACCTGGCCCTTGGGTCAGTTTGGTCGGGTCGATCTTTTGCGGTCTGATCTCCACCACGAACTGGTTGCCGCTCTGGTACGCACTGTGCTCCCAGGCACCCTTGGGCTCAATCACCATACGTACCCGGTCGCCCGACTGAAACGTGGTGATGGTCTGCACCGGCGTGCCAAAGTCCGCCACATCCATCCGGCGACGCAAGCCCTCGGGCAAGGACGACTTCATGAACTCGACCACCAGGGTTTGACCCTGCTGACGAATGTCGACGCCGACCTGGTCATTCGCCAAGTCCACCACGACCTTGCCGGTATCGCCCGTGCCACGCCGGAAATCCACGTTTTTAATGGGCAGCGCATCGCGATTGCCATTTTCCGCGAATGTGGAATTTGCAGCCACTGTCGGCGCCGCAGTCGCGACGGAGTCGAGCAAGACCAGCAGAGACTTGCCCTGGATTTCGGTCTTGTAGGTCGCGATCTGTTTGAGGTTCAGTACCACGCGCGTGCGGTCTCCTGCCTGCACTACATTGACCGATTTCAGGTTGCCTTGGTTGATTGCCACGGTGGAGCGCCCCATGCCGTTCGTCACGCCCGGAAAATCGAGCGCGATCCTGGCCGGTGACTGAATCGAGAAGCCGGTCGGCGTGACCGCCAGCGCTTGCGCCAGGTCGATACGGATCACTTCGGAGCCGCCCTGGATCGAGCCGTTCACGGCCTCGATCGCGTTCTGCGCGAACGCCGACAGCGATATCAACACGCCTGCCAGCACCACTCCGATGTATCGCAATGCCCGGTATGGCGTCATGTTCTGGTGATCCATTTATTTTGACCTCTCTTGCAGCTGCAATGTGGCAACGCGTTCAATCCATTCACCGGCGGCATCCTGCACAATTTCGCGCAAAGTGACCTCTGTTTCGGTAATTTTGGTGACCAACCCGTAGTTCTGCCCAAGGTAGCTGCCCACGTGAACCTGGTACAACAAATTGTCGACACGCACCAGCGCCACTGGCTTGCCGGCCTTGTCCAGACTGCCCACCATGACCATCGAATCCAGCGGGAACGCTTCCAGGGGCTGCTTGCGACGCGCCAGCTCGGGTGCCACCAGCGCCGCGTTGGCCGCAGCCTGGCCAGACTCGCGTTTGAACGCCTGAGTCAGCTTTTGCAGGCTGAAGGGGTCCATCGCGTTGGCTTCGGTATAGCTTTGCGGGATGAACTGCTTGGGCTCCGAAATGGGCGTGATGTGGGGGCGTGCGGCGTTGCGCTGCGCCGTCATCCACTGCTGCAACTCTTCATGGCCGGAGTTACCGCAGCCCGCCAGTATCAGCGTGACCACGCAGGCCAGAACCATGCGCGCGACTGTCATTTCTTGGCTCCCTTTCCCTTGGGGGCTGCAGCCTTGCGCTGGGCTTCCACCTCTTCCTGGTCAAGATAGCGGAAGGTCTTGGCCGTGGCATCCATGGACAGCGAGCCATCCTTCCCCGGGGTAATACTCAGGTTGTTCAACGTCACGATCCGTGAGAGATTGGCGATGTCGGATGCAAATGCGCCGATGTCGTGATAGCGTCCGGTCACCCGCAGCGTGATGGGCAGTTCGGCATAGTAATCCTTGACGACCACTTGCCCGGGGCGGAACAGGTCGAACTGCAGGCTGCGCCCAAGGCCAGCCTGATTGATGTCCGACAACAAGGCATCCATCTCGGCTTTGCTGGGAAGCTGCTTTTCCAGCTGCGTCACATACTGCAGGACCTGTTCACGCTGCTTCTTCAATGCATCCAGATTCACGGCCTGAGCTACTTTTTTCTGGTAGTCGGCGCGCAGAGTGACTTCCTGGGCGCGGTCAGCATCCAGTTGGGCATCGGAGTTGTTCAACCAGACAAACCATAAAATAACCACCACCAGCAGCGCCACCGCCACAGCCAGCAAATTTCGCGGCAAGGCAGGCCACGAGGATGGATCGTTCGGATTCAGTCCGCTAAATTGCGACCGCAGGCGTGCCAGCTGGGCCGACAGATCGGGTTTGATTCTGGATTTGGTCACCATGGCGCGTACCGGTTACGGCTTGACCCGCGCTTGAGCAGGCGCAGCAGGATTGGGCGCAGCGCCACCGGCGCCCGATGCAGGCTTGGCAATATCGGTGGGGCGTTTTAGTTCCACACTGAGCGTAAAGTTCGACACCCGGCGTTGATCTCTTGGGCTCAACGTCACAGTGCCCGCCACAATTTCCACCAGCTCAGGGTGGTCCAGCCACGGGCTGTTGTTGGTCAGGTTGCGCAGCAATTCGGAAACCCGTTCATTGGACTGCGCCACCCCCTTCAACGTGACTTTCTGTTTATCCTGAACCATGCTTGTGACATACACGCCATCTGGCAGCTGTTTGGCCAGTTCGTTAAGCAGGTTCACGGGCATGTTGCGGTCTGATTGCAGATCTTCCACTGCTTGCTGGCGCGCGCGCAGCCCGGCAATCTCGGTCTGCAGGCCCGCAATGTCCTTGATCTGGCTGTCGAGTCGCTTGTTTTCAGTCTGCAGGTAATTGTTTTTGCTTTCCTGGCTGGAAATTTGCGCCTGGTACCAGAGGTAAATCCCGCCCGAAAGCAACCCCCCGATCAGCGCGGCAGCACCCAACGAGGCAAAAAACGCTTCGCGCCGCTGCTTGCGCGCCGCCTCCCGGTGCGGCAGCAGATTGATCAGGATCACTGCAGAAACCTCCGCATCGCCAGACCGCACGACGTCAGATAGGAAGACGCCTCGCGCAGCATTTTCTTCTCGCGCACACTGTTGCCGATCTCCATGCCGTCAAACGGATTGAGCACACTGCAGGCAAACGACGTGTGCTGCGTCACGGCTTCGGTCAGGCCGGGCAACGACGCCGAGCCGCCGGCGAGCATGATGTAATCCACCCGGTTGTGCGGCGTGCTGGTGAAGAAAAACTGAAGTGCACGCCCGATCTCCTGTGCCATGCTGTCCACAAAGGGTGTCAGGACACCATCCTTGTAGTCGTCGGGCAGATCACCATTGCGTTTCTTGGCTTCGGCCTCCTCGGGCGAAAACCCATACTGACGCACGATCAACTGGGACAGCTGAGCCCCGCCAAAAGCCTGGTCGCGGTCGTACAGCACCTCATCATTGCGGATCACCTGCATGCTGGTGGTAAAGGCGCCCACCTCGAACAGCGCGACGATGGTGTCCAGCCCTTTGTTGGGCAGGCTCTCGATGAGTCGCCCCGTCGCAAGGCGGGAAGCGTACGACTCGACATCGATGATGACCGGTTTGAGCCCGGCCGCCTCGGCCAGGCCCTGACGATCCTGAACTTTTTCTTTGCGGGAGGCGGCAATCAACACCTCGACATCGCCTGCCGACGACGCACTGGGGCCGACAACGCAAAAGTCCAGGCTCACCTCATCCAGCGAAAAGGGAATGTACTGGTTCGCCTCGGATTCAACCTGAATCTCCAGCTCCGGCTCGGACATGCCGCCCGGCAGGACGATCTTTTTGGTGATCACGGCGGACGGTGGCAAGGCCAGCGCCACGTTCTTGGCACGGGTGCCGCTTTTCTTGACGACGCGGCGCACCGCGTCGGCGACCTCGTCGAATTTCTCCACATTGCCATCCGTGATCCAGCCGCGCTCAAGTGGCTCGATCGCGCAACGCTCCAGCACCAGGCTTCCGTCCTTGTCACGGCCCAATTCCACCAGCTTGACGCTGGACGAGCTGATGTCCAAACCGAGCAATGGTGCGGGCTGACGGCTAAATAACGATCCCAATGAGATCAAGACAGTCCCCTGTAACCAGCTGTAAAACAACTGAACTAGCGTAAGAATTCGTATAGATGCTATCAGCAAGACCTCTGTACAACCAAGACATTCCAAGGAACCGCGTCCTGCAACCGTTGTCAAAAGCCGACGCTTCGCAACCGGTTGGGATGTACTTTGAGTCGCGTTAAACACAAGGCCTTACATGAGAGACCATTGGGAGAGGCGATCAATGCTGACGTTGATTTCTATAATGGGCACGCGCTATCAACTGGACATTTATGCCCACTCGCTCCGAATCCGACAAAACCCCAAAACCCTCTAAATCGACTGAAAACCGGCGCCCTGCCTGGCTGCACTGGTTTTGGCGCCTCGCGATGTGGGGCGCGGGCTTGGCTGTGGCTGGCGTGTTGTCCTTGCTCATGGTGCTCGCAGTGGCACTGGCCGTGGCCTATCCGAATCTGCCCGACATCAACGCACTGACGGATTACCGCCCCAAACTGCCACTGCGCGTGTTCACATCGGAGGGTGTGCTGATCGGCGAATACGGCGAGGAGCGCCGTACCCTGGTGCCATTCAAGGATATTCCCGCCATCATGAAGGACGCGGTGCTGTCGGTCGAGGACGCCCATTTCTACCAGCATGGCGGGGTCGACTATCCTGGCGTGATCCGCGCCGCGCTGGCCAATCTGGGACACGCCAAGAGCCAGGGAGCCTCCACCATCACGATGCAGGTCGCGCGCAATGTCTATCTGTCCGCGGAAAAAACCTATACCCGCAAGATTTACGAGATCCTGTTGACTTTCAAACTCGAACACAACCTGACAAAAGACCAGATCCTCGAGATCTACATGAACCAGATCTACCTGGGGAACCGGGCCTATGGCTTCGCCTCGGCTTGCGAGACCTATTTCGGCAAACCGCTGAAGGACATCACCATTGCGGAAGCGGCCATGCTGGCCGGGCTGCCCAAGGCCCCCTCGGCCTACAACCCCATCAACAATCCCGCGCGGGCCCGCAGCAGGCAGCTCTACGTCATTGATCGCATGCAGGAGAACGGCTACATCACGCAGGCGCAGGCCGATACAGCCAAAAAGCAGGAACTGAACGTCGAATCCGGCCCCGAGGAGGTGAAAATCCACGCCGAGTACGTCGCAGAAATGGTGCGACAACTGATGTTTGCGCAATATGGTGATGCGACCTACACGCGTGGCCTGGACGTCTACACCACGCTTAACGCGTCCGATCAGACGGCGGCCTACCAGGCGCTGCGCAAGGGGATCATGACCTTTGAGCGACGCCAGATCTATCGCGGCCCGGAGGAGTTCGTGGACCTGCCCAATGATCCGAAAGAGGCCGAGGACGTGATCGACGACGCACTGGTCGACCACCCCGACAACGACGATTTGATGGCGGCCGTGGTGCTGCAGGCCAGCCCGAAGAAGGTCACCGCCGTGCTGCAGAACGGTGACACCATCGAGATCGCCGGCACCGGCCTGGTGCCAGCCCGGGCGGGCCTGTACGACAAGGCACCCTCCAACGTCAAGATCAGGCGTGGCGCCATCATCCGCGTGATTCAGACCCCGAAGAACACGTGGGAAATTACCCAGGTGCCCGAAGTGGAAGGCGCCTTCGTCGCGATGGATCCGGACAATGGCGCGATCAAGGCGCTGGTGGGTGGTTTTGACTTCAATAAAAGCAAGTTCAACCACGTCACCCAGGCATGGCGCCAGCCTGGCTCCAGTTTCAAGCCTTTCATCTACTCGTCGGCCCTTGAAAAGGGCTTTACACCGGCGACCATCATCAACGACGCCCCGCTGTTCTTCGATGCCAGCGTGACCGGTGGCCAGCCATGGGAGCCAAAGAACTACGAGAACACATTTGAAGGGCCGATCTCGCTGCGGCGCGCCCTGGCCAAGTCCATCAATACGGTCGCCATCCGCGTGCTGCAGGCCGTGGGCCCGCAGTACGCGCAGGACTGGATCACGCGCTTTGGCTTTGACGCCGACAAGCACCCGGCCTACCTGACCATGGCGCTGGGTGCGGGCTCGGTGACGCCGATGCAGATGGCCACCGCGTATTCGGTATTTGCCAACGGTGGCTACCGGGTAAACCCCTATCTGGTGACCCGGGTGACCGATCACCTGGGCCGATCGCTGGCACAGGCCGTGCCACCCGTCGCGAGCCGCGAAGTCCGCGCGATTCCGGCGCGCAACGCCTTCGTGATGCAAAGCCTGCTGCAGGAAGTGACTCGTTCGGGCACCGGTGCGATGGCCCAGCGCGTCCTCAAGCGCCCCGACGTTTATGGCAAGACCGGCACCACGAACGACTCGCTGGACGCCTGGTTCGATGGCTATCAGCCCACGTTGACCGCCATCGCCTGGATGGGCTTCGACACGCCGCGCAGCCTCGGAGACCGTGAAACAGGTGGTGGCGTGGCCCTGCCGATCTGGATCAGCTTCATGCAAAGCGCGCTCAAGGGCGTGCCGGTCGCGCAGACCCCTGTGCCTGAAGGCGTCGTCAACGTCGCCGGCGAGTGGTACTACGACGAGTACGCGAAAGGAGCGGGGGTGAGCAGCGTCGGACTGAGTGCGGGACCGGACTCCGACAAATCGCTGCAAAATTCTGGCGGCATGCCACCGGCGGCGCCGCCGCCGTCTGACGAGCGCAAACGGATTCTGGACATGTTCAAAAACTGAACTCAGGGCGTGAATGTCAGCGCCCTGCCCGCCTGCTCGCTTGCGGTGCGAGACAGGTCGGCCAGCAATTCGCCATTACTCTTGGTGTCGAGCCACTGCCGACCATCAAATTGATAGTGGTACCCGCCCGATTTGGCGGCGAGCCAGATCTCACGCAAGGGCCGCTGCAGGTTCACGACAATCTGGCTGCGGTTGGCAAAGGTGATGGTGATCATGCCGCCCACGCGCTGGTTGTCGATATCGACCTCGGTATCGTCGTTGATGCGATCGCAACCCGATTCGATCTGCGTGAGCAGGGCTTCGGCCAGATCCATGAATTGAGAGTCGGTCATTACAATTTGGCGATGTTGCTCGTTTCCAAAATTCTAGCGGGCGCCGTCGAGCTTGCACGCGGCCCGGCGACCCGCAGTACACGGACCGCCCTGACTGTAACGGCTTTGCTCGCGCTGTCCGCCTGCGGCCAGCGCGGCGACCTGTATTTGCCCACCGGGCCTGCCGCGGCGCAGCGCGCAACGCTGCTTCAAACGCTGCGGTTTGGCCAGACGGCGCCGGTGCCCGCCTCTGCCGCCTCTGCCGCTTCTGCTCCTGTTCCTGCGGTGTCCTCGCCGAGAACTACGCCATGATTCCTCCCACGACCCCCGCGACGCTTCCAGGTCAGCCCCACATCGCCTATCGCAACGGCAAGTTGTTTGCCGAAGATGTGAGCCTGGCCGATCTGGCGCGCGAGTACGGCACGCCCCTGTTCGTTTACTCAAAAGCCTCCATGCTGGCGGCGCTGGCCGCTTACCAGCGGGGCTTTGCAGGTCGCGACGCGCAAATCTGCTACGCCATGAAGGCCAACTCGTCGCTCGGTGTGTTGCAGGTCTTTGCGCAGGCGGGCTGCGGCTTCGATATCGTCTCGGGCGGCGAGCTTGCGCGGGTGCTGGCCGCCGGAGGCGACGCCGCACGCATCATTTTTTCCGGCGTCGGCAAGACTCGCAGCGAGATGCGCCAGGCGCTCGATGCGGGCATTGGCTGCTTCAACGTCGAGAGCGAGGCCGAGCTCGAGGTGCTGAACGACGTGGCGCTGGCGGCAAAGCGGACGGCACGCGTGAGCATCCGTGTGAATCCGAACGTGGACCCGAAGACGCACCCGTACATTTCAACCGGCCTGAAGGGCAACAAATTCGGCGTGGCTCACGAGCGCGCGCTGGGCGCGTACCGGCGTGCCGCCGCGCTGCCCGGTCTGCAGGTGGTCGGCATCGATTGCCACATCGGCTCACAGATCACCGATGCGACACCCTACCTTGATGCCATGGAGCGCGTGCTCGACCTGGTCGAAGCGGTCGAGGCTGCCGGCATTGCGATCGAACACATCGATTTTGGCGGCGGCCTGGGCATCGACTACCGTGGTGAGGCCCCGCCGCCAGCGGACGCGCTGTGGGCGCAGTTATTGGCGCGGCTCGACGCACGTGGCTTCGGCCGGCGCCGGCTCATGATCGAGCCCGGCCGCTCGCTGGTCGGCAATGCCGGCGTGTGCGTGGCGGAAGTTCTCTATCTCAAACCCGGTGAAGAAAAAAACTTTTGCATCATCGATGCAGCCATGAACGATTTGCCGCGCCCTGCCATGTACCAGGCCTTTCACCAGATCGTGCCGGTGGCGCCGCGCGACGCCGGCACGGTGGCTTCGCCGAGCTGGGACGTGGTCGGCCCGGTGTGTGAAAGTGGTGACTGGATTGGCCGCGACCGTGCCCTGGCGGTGCAGCCAGGCGACCTGCTCGCGGTGCTGTCGGCCGGCGCCTATTGCATGAGCATGGCGAGTAACTACAACGCGCGCGGCCGCGCCGCGGAAGTGCTGGTCGATGGCGCCCAGGCGTCACTCATTCGTCGGCGCGAGAGCGCGGCGGATCAGATGCGTGGTGAGAACTTGCTGGCGTAGCGCCGGCCAGCAAGCGCGCCGCGCTCAGGCGAAAACTATTGTTTTGATAGCTGACGGCGCATGACCATCAATGGCTGGGGGCGCTTTTTCCTTAAAAACTGGAGCAGGCGCCAGCCCAGAAGAACGCTCATGATGGCGCCATACACCGTCACCTCGGCAAAGTCGTGTTTGCCCGCGCGCATCCAGTAGAAGTGCAAGATACCCAGCCCCGCGATCAGGTACACGAGTCTGTGCAGGGTCTGCCAACGCCTCAAACCCAGCGCCCGGATCGCGCGGTTGAACGAGGTGACGGCCAGCGGCGTGAGCAGCACGAAGGCGCTGAAGCCGACCAGGATGAACGGCCGCTTGCCGATGTCCTTCGCAATATCGGCCACGTCGAAGCCCTTGTCGAACCAGCTGTAGCTGAGCAGGTGCATCACCACGTAAAAGTAGACGAACAGGCCCAGCATGCGGCGAAAGCGCACCAGCGCCGGCGTGTTGGTGATCACGCGCAGTGGCGTGATGGCCAGCGTCAGGCACAGGAAACGCAGCGTCCAGATCCCGGTCGCGCGCAACAGGTATTCAGCCGGGTTGGCACCCAGGCCATCGGTGAACGCACCGACCATGAGCCACACAAACGGCAGCAGCGCCGCAACAAGCAGCACGGGCTTGGCCAGCGGGCTCAACAGCAATCTGCGCGGCGCGACCATCAGAAGTATTTTTTCAGGTCCATGCCGGCGTACAACTGCCCGACCTGGGCCTCATAGCCGTTGAACATCAGCGTCTTGCGCCGCTTGGCAAACAAGCCGCCCTCGCCGATGCGGCGCTCGGTCGCCTGGCTCCAGCGCGGATGATCGACGTTGGGATTGACGTTGGAATAAAACCCGTATTCATTGGCCGCCGCCTTGTTCCAGGCGGTTGCTGGCTGCCTATCGGTGAAGCGGATCTTGACCAGGCTCTTGCCGCTCTTGAACCCATATTTCCAGGGCACCACGATGCGCACCGGCGCGCCGTCCTGATTGGGCAGCACTTCGCCGTACAAACCAAAGGTCAGTAGCGCCAGCGGATGCAGGGCCTCGTCCATGCGCAGGCCTTCCACATAGGGCCAGTCCAGCACATGTGAGGTGACAAAAGGCATGGTCTTGGGGTCGGCCTGCGTGACGAATTCCACATATTTCGCACTACCCAGCGGCTCGACCCGCCGAATGAGCTCGCTCAGCGAGTAGCCGACCCAGGGAATCACCATCGACCAGCCTTCAACGCAGCGCAGCCGGTAAATGCGGTCTTCCTGGGGGCTGAGCTTGAGCAAGTCTTCCAGCGTGTACCTGGCGGGCTTCTTGATCAGGCCCTCCACGTCCACCGACCATGGGCTGGTTTTGAGGGTGTGGGCGTTCTCGGCGGGGTCGGCCTTGTCGGTACCGAACTCGTAGAAATTGTTGTAGCTGGTGATGTCCTTGTAGGCCGTCACCGGTTCCATCGTGAGCGCGCCCGCCACGCCCGACTTGACGCCGGGCAGTGCCGCCAGCTTGCCGGCTCGCGTCACTTGGGCGCGGGCATTGCGCGCCGCCATGGAGGCCATGGCGGCACCGGCGACGCCGGTCGCCATCAGTTTCATCAGGTCACGCCGGCCCGCGTAAACGCGCTGGGGCGTGATATCGCTCGATGCGGAGTGGTTAAAGCCGTCGCTGGCAGTCTTGATCAACATGTTGCTGTCCTCGATTTCGGTTGGTCGTGGGACAGCCACCATTCTTACAAAGTTCCCTACAAGCTGCCGTAGCTGTGCAGCCCGCTCAGGAACATGTTGACACCCAGAAAGGCAAACGATGTGACCGCCAGCCCCGACAGGGCCCACCAGGCGGCCACGGTGCCGCGCAGGCCCTTCACCAGCCGCATGTGCAGCCAGGCGGCGTAGTTCAGCCACACAATCAGCGCCCAGGTTTCCTTCGGGTCCCAGCTCCAGTAACCGCCCCAGGCTTCGGAAGCCCACAAGGCGCCGAGCACGGTGGCTACCGTGAAAAAGGCAAAACCGACGGCGATCGATTTGTACATCACATCGTCCAGCACCTCGACGCGGGGCAGGCGCTGCGCGATCCGCTTGCGCCCGAGCATGATCCCGGCCGCAATCAATGCCGCAACCAGTGCGTAACCCACCCAGTAGCTGCCGCCCGCCTGGGCGACGCCGCGGTCACGGAACGCGATGGGCACGAAGCACAACGCGATGCCCAACAGCCACATCGGCGTCAGCTTGTACAGGCGGGTCTCGGTGGCCTGTTTCTTGATAAGGTAGGCAAACGCCACCATGGCGGACAGCGCAAACGAGCCATAGCCGATGAAGTTGGCCGGCACATGCAGCTTCATCCACCAGCTCTGGAGTGCGGGTATCAGGGGTTCAATTTCGCTCGCGCCGCGCACCACCGAATACCACAGCAAAAAGCCCACGGCCGCACTGACAACCAGCATCACGAAGGCGCCCATAGAGCGGGTCTTGTACTGCGCTTCAAAGTAAAGGTAGAGCGCCGTGGTGAGCCATGAAAACAGCACGAACACCTCGTAAAGATTGCTGACCGGAATGTGGCCCACGTCGGCACCCACCACGTAGCTCTCATACCAGCGCACCATGGTGCCGGTCAGCGCCATGGTCACGGCGACCCATGCCAGGCGCGAGCCGATCAGCTCCATCGTGCCGCCCTGCATCGTCGCCGCTGCCGCACCGCCTTGCCCCTGCGCTACTTTCGGCTCCGCCGAACCACCCTGCCCGCCGCCAAACATGCCGAGCCAGTAGAACACGGTGCTCATGAAGAACAGCAGGCTCATCCAGAGAATGGCCGACTGGCTGGACAGGAAGTACTTGAGCCAGAAAACTTTCTCGCCCTGTGCCAGACTCGGCTGCCCATTGACTTGATAGGACGCTATGGCGAGCAGGGAGAGTGCCGCCACCACCATCATCAGGACGCGTACCGGGCGCCAGAACCAACCCAACCAGATCGCCGCGGGCATGGCACCCAGCAAGATGCCTTTTTCGTACACATCCATGTAGGCGCCGTAGCGGGAGAGTGCAAACAGGCTGCCCGCCATCACGAGTGCCGCAAACAGCCAGTCGAGCCAGTTGCGCCGCGCAAAGAAACCTTCGTTCAAGTTCAGGGTAATGGTGCTGGTAGCGGTATTCATGCTATGTCCTTAGTCCTTTGAACCAATCAGTTTGCTCTTCAAACGCTCGAATTCTCGATCGCCATCGATGGTCTTGCGATTGGTCGACAGCGCCATGGTCGCATGGGCCTTGTCGTCCTGCGGTGTGATCCAGACCCAGAGCCGGCGTTCGCGCACGTAGAGCATCGAAAACACGCCGAAAATAAGCAGTCCACAACCCAGGAAAACGATATTTTTGCCGGGCGCGCGCGCCACCTGGAACACACTGGCCTGCACCTGGGTGAAGTCTTTCAACGCAAATGCCATAGGCGCCGGATACAGCTGCGCGTCGCTCAGCGCGAGCACGGCCTGCGTCATGAAAGCCTGCGTCTTGGCGCCCGGCACCAGCGCCGGCAGGCCAGCACGCTCGCGCGTGATCTGCGCCAGCTCGAACAGCGTGCCGTTGAGAATGCGGATCAGCACCTCGCCAGCACGGGCTCGCTCGGCCTGCGGAACATTCGTCTCGATGAAGTCGGAAACCGCCTGCAGGCCACCACGGTGGCCGTCCAGTGTGCTGGCCGACTTGTCCACGCCCGCGAACAGGGTCAGTGCACGCAGCGCAGAAGCCCCCAGCTGGTGGGCCAGCTCCGGCCTGGACGGATCCACGGCCAGGGCGGCGTAACGCCTCACGGCCTCCTCGCGCAGCGTCGCATTGCCCAGTGCTGCGCGCAGCTGCATGAAGCCGTCCATGCTGCTGTGGTCGTCGGCCGGCACCCGGAGATAGCGATAGGGTGCATCGGGTGTGTTACGCACGCCCAGCAGAAACACCGGTACGCCGTCTCCCATGTCGACCGGCAGCATGTAGTTCTGGAATTCGCGGGCCTGCCCGGACGCGTCGCGCAAGCGGTAAGTCACACTGGGGCCGACATTGCGCAGCGCTTTGGTGGTGGTCGACTTGTTGGCCGCGCCCAGG
The DNA here is from genome assembly GCA_004322085.1 of Burkholderiaceae bacterium. GTDB lineage: Bacteria > Pseudomonadota > Gammaproteobacteria > Burkholderiales > Burkholderiaceae_C > Rhodoferax_A. The sequence goes on along the minus strand of SCRR01000139.1, from coordinate 8,387 downwards.
CTCGCCTCGAGCGATGTGCGCAGGTTGACCTTGCGCACATCGGTGCCCGTGCCGTCAGCCGCCCCGTCACCAAAATTCTCGACGTTGATCACGCGCAGGCCGGTGTACTCCAGCGTGAGCTTGTCATTGCCCTCGCCATCGCCTTTCGTGAGCTGGGATGAACCGCCGATCACACCCTGGATCTGGAACGGTTTGGTGGCTGCATTCATGGGCAGCGCCTGCAGCGTGACATGGGAGCCACCATCGTCAAAGCTGGACTGGTAGATCTCGACACCGTCGAACTTGACCGGGTGATTGACCTCGATCCGCGCGGCCTGCGTGCGGCCAGTGGCCTTGTCGCGAAGCACGACGTCGCTGGCAAACAGCTTGGGCATGCCGGTGGAGTAGTACTCCACGATGAATTTTTTGAGCTCGACCGCAAACGGCAAATCCTGCAGCACGACGCCGTTGGCCTGGTCGATGACCGCCGTGCTGGACTGCTGGCCTTCCGCCACCAACAGGTTGCCGCGGAACGCCAGGTTGCCGGGCGGCAGGCGGTACTGCGGCTTTACGTCGGCAATCAATCCACCGCCGGTGTAAAGCGACTTGCCGGCGAGCAACATCTGCGCGCGCACCACCAGATCGCCATCGAGCAGCCCGCCCACGCACACCAGCACGATGGCGCTGTGCGCAGCGATGTAGCCCAGCTTGCTGATGGAGCCCGCCTTGGCGGCGACCATCCAGCCATTGCTGCGCTGTTGCAGCTTGACCTTCCAGCCACCGCCCGCCAGCGTCTTGCCCACGCGCTGCGCGGCCGCCTGCGGTTGTTCGTCCAGCGCTGCTTCGGCCCGATGGCCGAATGCCTTCAGGCTCTGTTCACGAATGTCTTCCTTGTACTCCTTCAGGTCTGCCAGGATCTTGGGGGTGTTACGCGCAATGCACAGCGAAGTGCTGATGACCAGAAACAGCAAAATCAGCAGGAACCACCAAGCGCTATAAACCGAGTAAAGACTGGCCGCGCCAAAGACTTCGGCCCAGAACGGGCCGAATTGGTTGACGTAATTGCCGACGGGCTCGTGCTGCTTGAGCACTGTGCCGATGACCGAGGCGATGCAGATGATGGTGAGCAGCGAGATCGAGAAGCGCATCGACGACAGCAACTCGACGCCGGTGCGCACCGCATGCGAACGGGTCTTGACACGGAGTCCGTGAGTGGAAACTGACATAGATGGATTGTCGATGACTCAGTCAAGTAGGGGCGAGCTTCGTCACATATAGACGCGCGCCCGTCAGGGTTTGTTCCCGGCGAATGGTTCAACCAGAGAACAATCCGCCCCCTCCCATCATCGAATCAACGCAGACCGGCGATATAGTCGGCCAGCGCCTTGATTTCGTGATCGTTCAAATTGGCGGCCACCTCGGCCATGGGCACGCTGTTCTTGCGCGTGCCATCGCGAAACGCCGTAAGTTGCGCCGCGATGTAGTCTTCCTGCTGACCGCTCAAGCGCGGATACTGCGACGGAATGCCGGCGCCATTCGGACTGTGACAGCCGGCGCACGCCGGGATATGGCGGCTGGAATTGCCGCCGCGGTAGATGTGCTCACCGGTCGCCACCAGAGCCTTGTCCGTGGCAAAGCCCTGCGTTTCCTTGTTCGAAGCAAGCCAGTAAGCGATGTTTCTCATGTCGTCATCGGACAGGGTCGCGGCCATGCCCGACATGATCGCGTTGGCGCGCTTGCCCGATTTGAAGTCCTGTAACTGCTTGATCAAGTATTCGGGGTGTTGCTGCGCCAGCTTGGGGTTGGCTCCGATGATCGAGTTGCCATTGGCACCGTGGCACGCTGCGCAGGTCGCGAAACTGGCCGCACCCTTGACCAGATCGGGCGCGGCAGGCGCGGCAGCAGCGGGGGCCGCGTCCGCAGCGAAGCTGGGCAGAGCGGGTGCTGCCAACATGGCAGCCAGGAACAGGGGGGCGAGCAACTTCATAGGGCGGGTCTGTTTATTTGCGCAAACTGGCCGATTCTACAATGAGGGTGCGCTTGTCCTTTCGGGCAGCCTCCAACAATCAATGACCACGACTCCCCCACCGCACGCACCCAAGGCCGCAGCAGACCGTCACAGACCCGTTGCCTCGCTGCCGGCTGGCAGAAGAACGCCTGCCGTCATTGCGGCTGGCTGGCTGCACACGGCCAGATTCCTGACCACCGCGCCGCAGTTGCACCACCTGCCGGCACTGGACGTGCCTGAAATTGCCTTTGTCGGGCGCTCCAACGCCGGCAAATCGACCTGCATCAACACGCTGACGCAGCAAAAGCAGTTGGCCTATGCCTCGAAAAAGCCGGGCCGCACGCAACATATCAACCTGTTTTCGCTCGGCAAACAGGGATTCACCGACGCCGTGCTGGCGGACCTGCCGGGCTACGGTTACGCCGCCGTACCCAAGCAGGACAAGATCCGCTGGCAGCAGGTCATGGCCAACTACCTGGTGACGCGGGAGAACCTGGTCGGCATCGTGCTCTTGTGCGACCCGCGCCATGGGCTGACCGAGCTCGACGAAATCCTGCTCGATGTGATTCGCCCGCGCGTCGAAACCGGTCTGAAATTCCTCGTACTGCTGACCAAGGCCGACAAGCTCACGCGGGCCGAAGGCGCCAAGGTACTGTCCATTGTGCGACTGCAAGCTGGCGGCGGCGAGGTCAAGCTGTTCTCCGCACTCAAGAAGCAGGGTGTGGACGAGACCAGCCAGCTGCTGTGGCAGTGGGCCCATCCGACGGGCGCAGCAGCCACCATGCCAACATCGCCGCAAGCACCTGCTTTTGACGGTGAAATCGACGCCTAGCCCTTGGTTCACAAGCGCTGGCAGCTAGTCAATCCATAGCAACACGAGCGCCTTATGATCGACACGTTTTTGCAAGCCCTGCCGCATGGCATCACCCTGAGTTGCCGCGCCAGCGGCCCGCGCGGGCGGCCCGTGCTGATGTTCCTGCACGGCTTTCCGGAAGCCGCCTTCGTCTGGGACGAACTGCTGGAGCACTTTGCGAGCCCCGAGCACGGCAGCTATCGCTGCGTGGCACCGAACCTGCGCGGCTTCGAGCAGTCCAGCGCCCCGGTGGAGGTGAGCGCCTACCGGCCCAAGCACCTGGCGCAGGACATCGCCGCGCTGATCGCGCTGGAGACCGGCGGTGGGTCGCTGGCCTGCCTGGTGGCGCATGACTGGGGCGGTGCGGTGGCGTGGAACCTGGCGAACCAGCGTCCCGAGTTGACGCAAAGGCTCGCCATCATCAATTCGCCGCACCCCGGCACCTTTCTGCGCGAGCTGCAAAACAGCCCGAAGCAGCAGGCCGCCAGCGCCTACATGAACTTCCTGATCCGGCCCGACGCCGAGGCTTTGCTGTCGCACAACGACTTCGAGCGCATGTGGCCCTTCCTGACGAACGGCCATGGCGGCAGCGCGGCGCCCTGGCTCACCGAGTCAGTGAAGAATCAGTACCGCGCGGTGTGGGGTCCGCGCGCCGACGGCGGCAGCGGCCTGACCGGCGGCTGCAATTACTACCGCGCCTCGCCGCTGCGCCCGCCGCGGCCAGGCGACCCGGCGGCAGCAAGCGTCACCCTGCCGCGCGAGATGCTGACCATCGGGTTGCCGACGCTGGTGGTCTGGGCACTGGATGACATCGCGCTGCCGCCCGAGTTGATCGAGGGGCTGGACGACTACGTCGAGAACCTCACGCTGCACACCGTGCCTGGCGCCACGCACTGGATCGTGCACGAGCAGCCGCGGCAAGTGGCGCGCTATCTGGAAGATTTTTTGCTATCGGGTAGATAGCTAATATCCAATATTGGGTATGGGCTAGAGGCTGGAATTCCTTGAAAATCCCGGAAACCGGCACACTCCTTCAATACACCGTCGGCTCGCCCGGCGGGCGCGTCTTGAAGCGCTTGTGCACCCAGTAATACTGCTCGGGCATGGTGTCGATGTAGTCCTGCAGGCGCCGGTTCATCAAGGCCGTGTCGGCCACCGGGTCGTCGCTCGGAAAATCAGTCCAGGCGGGCAGCACGCGCGTCTCGTAGCCCTGCGGCGTCAGGCACGTGATGACCGGCACCACCTTGGCGCGCCCGAGGCGCGCAAAGCGCGACAGCGACGGCACGGTCGCGGCCTGCACACCGTAAAACGGCACGAAGATCGATTCCTGCGGCCCGAAATTCATATCGGGCAGCAAGTACAGCGGCTCGCCGGCGCGCAGGCTCGCCACGATGGTCTTGGTGCCATCGAACCGCGTGAACAGCCGCGCGTTGCCGAAGCGCCGGCGCCCCTTCGAGATCCAGGCATCGACGATGGGATCGCGCTGCGGCGTCACGATGGTGTTGAACTGGCGCGGCACCTGCTGCGACAGCGCCGTGGCGCCGGCGTCCATGCCCAGGAAATGCGGCGCGAACAGCAGGGTGGGTGCGTGGCCTTCGAGTTGCGCCACGTCGCCCGTGAGCTTGAGTCGCCTGAGCGTGACCTGCGGGTCGCCGTGCCAGAGCCAGCTGCGGTCCAGCCAGGTCTGCGCGAAACAGATGAAGGTCCGCAGCACCAGCGCCCGCCGCTGCTGCGGACTTTGCTGCGGAAAACAGAGCGTCAGGTTGATGTCGGCAACGCGCCGGCGCGGTATGGCGAGCACATACAACACCGCCCCCATGGCCCAGCCGAGCGCGCGCAGCCAAGACAGCGGCAGCCGGCTGAGCGCACGCATGAACCAGACCCCGCCATGACTGACCATCTTCATGCGCCCGCCTGCTCCTGGCGCGGCTGCTTGTAGCGCGCATAGCCCCACAGGTATTGCTGCGGGCACTCGCGCACCAGTTGCTCCATCTCTGCATTGATCTGCTGCACGGCCTGCGCCAGGTCCGCCCCCAGAGGCTGCGCAGGGCCCCGAAAGTGCAAGCGGTAGCCCCGCCCCCAAGCCAGCCGCTCGCCCCAGGCCAGCAGCAGGGTGGCGCCGCCCTGCTGTGCCAACCGTGCGGCCAGTGTCATGGTGTAGGCATCGCGGTCAAAAAACGACGTCCACAGGCCCTGGCCCTCGGGCGGCACCTGGTCGGGCAACAGGCCGACGGCTTGGCCGCGGCGCATCGCCTTGAGCATCTTGCGCACGCCGGCCAGCGTGGTGGGCGCGGTGTCCAGGCCCGGGCGGTGGCGCGAGGACTCCACCAACCGGGACAGCCAGGGCTGGCGCGCCGGCCGGAACATCACCGTCAGCAAACCGTACTGCGCGCCATAGCGCGCGGCCACACCCTGCGCCGTGACCTCGAAACAGCCGATGTGCGGGGTCAGGAACAAGATGCCGCGCCCGGCCCGATAAGCGGCCTCGACACAAGCCTCGTTGTCCCATTCCAGGCGCACGGGTCGCCCCAGCCACAAACGCGGCAACTCCGACACCATGCAGCCCGCATGACCGACCGCCTGGTGCACCTGGCGCAAGCCGTAGCCCGCCTGCGCCGCATTGGCCAGGAAGCGGCGGCGGTAGGTGGGTGAGGCCAGGAACGTCAGCCAGCCCATCAACCAGCCCAGGGGATGCAGTAGCCACAGTGGCAATATGGACAGGGCGCGAAATACAAAAAGCATGAATTCGTTAGAATGCGAGGGTCGCTGAGTTACTGAACAACTTGCAGGGCGACCAGGGCCAGCCAGTATAAATAGCTGGCGGCCCGTTAAATAAGTCTGCTAAAGCGTTCGCCAGGGGGCTCCGAAGCCAGAGGCAACGCTCAAACGTATGGCCACTCGCAAACACAGGAGCTTAAACACAATGGCGAACGACTTTCTTTTCACCTCCGAATCCGTCTCCGAAGGCCACCCCGACAAGGTGTCCGACCAGATCTCCGATGCGATTCTCGACGCGGTATTCAAGCAGGACCCGCTGTCGCGCGTGGCCGCCGAGACGCTGTGCAACACGGGCCTGGTGGTGCTGGCCGGCGAGATCACGACCAATGCGCACGTTGACTACATCCAGGTCGCGCGCGACACCATCAAGCGCATCGGCTACGACAACACCGATTACGGCATTGACTATCGTGGTTGCGCCGTGCTGGTGGCCTACGACAAGCAGAGCAACGACATCGCCCAGGGCGTCGATCGCGCCAGCGACGATCACCTGAACACCGGCGCCGGCGACCAGGGCCTGATGTTTGGCTACGCCTGCAACGAAACGCCCGAGCTGATGCCCGCGCCGATCTACTACGCGCACCGCCTGGTCGAGCGTCAGGCGCAGTTGCGCAAGGACGGCCGCCTGCCGTTTTTGCGGCCCGACGCCAAGAGCCAGGTGACGATGCGCTACGTGGACGGCAAGCCGCACAGCATCGATACCGTGGTGCTGTCGACCCAGCACAGTCCCGACCAGAGCGAAACGCCGACGAAGATGAAGGCTTCCTTCGTTGAGGCCATCATCGAGGAGATCATCAAGCCGGTGCTGCCCAGGGAGTGGCTCAAGGAAACCCGCTACCTTGTGAACCCGACCGGCCGCTTCGTGACCGGCGGCCCGCAGGGCGACTGCGGCCTGACCGGGCGCAAGATCATCGTCGACACCTATGGCGGCGCCTGCCCGCACGGCGGCGGCGCGTTCTCCGGCAAAGACCCGACGAAGGTCGACCGCTCGGCCGCTTACGCCGCGCGCTACGTGGCCAAAAACATCGTGGCGGCCGGCCTGGCGCGGCAATGCCAGATTCAGGTCGCGTATGCGATTGGCGTCGCCAAGCCGATGAACGTGACGGTCTACACCGAAGGCACCGGGGTCATCTCCGACGAGAAAATCGCTGCGCTGATCAACCAGCACTTCGACCTGCGCCCCAAAGGCATCATCCAGATGCTCGATCTGCTGCGCCCGATCTACGAGAAAACCGCCGCCTATGGCCACTTCGGCCGCGAAGAACCGGAATTCACGTGGGAGCGGACCGACAAGGTTGCCGCGCTGCGTGCAGCGGCCGGGTTGTAAGGCCGGGCAAGCGACGCAGCGCGTTCAACGGGCCTGCCCCGCAGCAGACCTGTCAACGCATCATGCCGCGCCTTGAAAGCCGCCTTGCAGGGCGGCTTTCTTTTTCACCAAGTCGGCGCCGCGGGCTTGAAATCGCCAAAAAACGCCGTATCATTAGCACTCGAAGGAGATGAGTGCTAACAGTCTTTTCTGCCCACATTCGCTCCACGTATTCATGGGCACCAGTCTCTGGTTGGTGCCTTTTGATTTCCCAACCCTATTGCTTCAAAACAAGGAGATGCAATGAAACTTCGTCCTCTGCACGACCGCGTGATCGTCAAACGCGTTGAAAGCGAAACCAAGACCGCCTCTGGCATCGTGATCCCCGACAACGCCGCTGAAAAACCCGATCAGGGTGAAGTGCTGGCCGTCGGCCCCGGCAAAAAGAACGACAAGGGCGAGCTCAGCCCGATGGCCGTCAAGGTCGGCGACCGTGTGCTGTTCGGCAAATACAGCGGCCAGACCGTCAAGGTCGATGGCGACGAACTGCTGGTCATGAAGGAAGACGACCTGTTTGCGGTCGTCGAGAAGAAGTAATTCTTCGACCTTTCAACGTTATCAATCAACTGAATCTGGAGAATCAACATGGCAGCAAAAGACGTAGTCTTCGGCGGTGAAGCTAGAGCACGCATGGTCGAGGGTGTGAACATCCTGGCCAACGCAGTCAAGGTGACCCTTGGCCCCAAGGGCCGCGCAGTGGTGCTCGAGCGCTCGTTCGGCGCCCCCACCGTGACCAAGGACGGTGTGTCCGTGGCCAAGGAAATCGAACTGAAAGACAAGCTGCAGAACATGGGCGCGCAGATGGTCAAGGAAGTGGCTTCCAAGACTAGCGACAACGCTGGCGACGGCACCACCACCGCGACCGTGCTGGCCCAGTCCATCGTGCGCGAAGGCATGAAGTATGTGGCCGCGGGCATGAACCCGATGGACCTCAAGCGCGGCATCGACAAGGCCGTGACGGCCCTGACCGAACAACTCAAGAAAGCCTCCAAGGCCACCACGACCTCCAAGGAAATCGCCCAGGTCGGCTCCATCTCCGCCAACTCCGACGAGTCGATCGGCAAGATCATTGCCGATGCGATGGACAAGGTCGGCAAGGAAGGCGTGATCACCGTGGAAGACGGCAAGTCGCTGGACAACGAACTCGACGTCGTTGAAGGCATGCAGTTCGACCGCGGCTACCTGTCGCCCTACTTCATCAACAACCCCGAGAAGCAATCCGCCCTGCTGGACAACCCGTTCGTGCTGCTGTTCGACAAGAAGATCAGCAACATCCGCGACCTGCTGCCCACGCTGGAGCAAGTTGCCAAGGCGAGCCGTCCGCTGCTCATCATTGCCGAAGAAGTCGAGGGCGAAGCCCTGGCCACGCTGGTCGTGAACACCCTGCGCGGCATCCTGAAGGT
>SCRR01000138.1 GCA_004322085.1 Burkholderiaceae bacterium | reverse complement strand
TCGGGGGCCAGCGGAACTCGACGTCGCCCTTCAGGTGCAGCTCCAGCGGCCAGCCGTTCACACCGATGCTGTCGTCGAAACTGGCGCAGCCCAGCACGTCGGATTCGGTGAGCTGGTAGCGGCCGCGCACGCGCCGCGTCTCCCGAATGCCGACCTGCGGCGCGATGTCAACGATGTACGAATCCTCGAACCCCGGCACTTCCTTGAGGAAGCCGGCCACGCTGGCGATCTGGCGCCGGCCCAGGATTTCCGCGTCGCTGAGTTCCTGCGCGTTGCTGCCGTCCATGGCGTTGCCCTGCGCGTTCGCGAGCTGAGTGAGGTTGACGCGCCACTCGATCGGGTTCTTTTGCGGCCGCACGATCGGCGTCTTGCGCGGAAAGGCGTAGCGCCCGGCGGCTTCGGCCTGCAGCATCAGGCGCGGAATTACGCTCCAGTCCGAGCCCGCGCGCTCTGGGTCGACGCCGTTCAGGCGGAACATCGCGGACGGGTACAGCAGGTTGCCGTGGCCGTCGCCTTTCTCGAACGGCGCGCCGGCCCAGGCGGCCAGATCACCGTCACCACTGGCATCGATGAAGCAGCGCCCGAGCACCGCGCGCCGGCCCGACTTGGTCTCGATCAGCAGTGCGTGTACACGCGCCGGAGAGGCCATCACGACGCCCACCGCAAGTGCATGGAACAACAGTTGAACGCCCGCCGACAGCAGCAAGTCATCCGCAGCGATTTTGTAGGCTGCCGTATCGTAGGCCTGCGCCCAGGTCTTGCCGAATACAGTGTGTGGCGCGTTGAGCCCGCCCAGCCGATCGATGCGCGCCAACAGGTCATCGGCCACGCCATGCACCACCTGCCGAATCTCGCCATGCACGTTGGCATGCAGGCCACAGAAATTCGTGACACCCGCTACGGTGCCCATGCCACCGAGAAAGCCGTAGCGCTCGATCAGCAGGGTGGAGCGCCCCGCGCGTGCGGCCGCAACCGCCGCCGCAATGCCGGCGGGGCCACCGCCCAGCACCACCACCTCGTACTCGCCCAGCACAGGCGTCTGGCGGCTGGGCTCGGTCAGGCGGGCGGGCAAGGGTAGGGTGTCACTCATGGGGATCAGTGGAACAGATTTTTCGGGTCGATGGCGCCATACTGGCTCCAGAAGAGTTTGGTGTGGGAGCTCTCAGAAAGGTACGGACACGTAGTAATCAGGCGAACGCAACTTCACTTTGTACATCAATCTGGGTACCATCCGAAAATGGCAAAAAGCTTTGACTTCGGGCGGGCGCCGGGCCATCTGATCCGGCGGGCGCACCAGCGCGCGGTGGCCATCTTCATGGAGGAAACGTCGGGGTTTGATGTGACGCCGGTGCAGTTTTCAATCCTGAATGCGCTGATCGATCAGCCCGGTGAAGACCAGATCACGCTGGCAGGGCGGGTTGCTTTTGATGCGGCCACCTCGGGTTCGGTGATCGGCAGGCTAGAGGCCAAGGGCTGGGTCCGGCGCGAACCCGATGAGCGCGACAAGCGCCGAAAACTGTTGTGGGTGACGCCCGAGGGTGAGCAGGCCGCCCTGCAAATGAAGCGCGCCGCGAGCAAGGTGCAGGCCCGCATCGTCGAGCGCCTCGACACGCAGGAGCGCCAGCAACTGGCCTTGCTGCTGCGCAAACTGGTAAAAGATCCCGACGCTTCAAAGTAGGCCGGCGCGACCGCTTTGCTAGCAATCGCACCCATGTCGTTGCGCTTGTGCACTCAGTGGGATTTGGCCAGCAACTCGAAATGTTCGACCACGGGTGGCGCTGCAAAGAACGGCCCCACGATGGCGCGCCACTCGGCAAACAGCGGCGACTGACGGAATGCGACGGTGTGATCTTCGAGCGTGGCCCAGAAAATCTGCAGGACGTAGCGCTCGGGGGTTTCGATCCCCTTGTTGATCTTGAAACCCTGGAAGCCCTTGGCTCGTGCAATCACGGTGCGCAGGCCGCGCTGGATGGCCTCGTCAAAGGCGGCCTGCTGGCCGGCCTGGATGCGGATGTCGGCGAGTTCGAGAATCATGAAAAATCTCCTGTGGACGGACCATTACTTTCGCACGAAACGCACGATCATCTCGACAATGCTGTCGCGCCGCGCCCGCAGCGCCGCGGGCGCCTCGAGGTCGCGCTTGAAGATCAGCGAGAACGTGTGCCGGTTCGCGACGTTGAAGAAGCACAGCGCCGAGATCGACATGTGCAGGTCGGTCGGGTCGAGCCCCTGTCTGAACACACCCGCTTGCAGGCCGCGCTGGTAGACCCGCTGCACCGCGTTGATGGCCGGCACGTTCAGTTGCTGGATCGTTTTGCTCTGCGCCAGGTATTCGCCCCGGTGCATGTTCTCGTTCATCACCAGGCGGATGAAGTCCTCGTTGTCGTGCTGGTAGTCGAAGGTGAAAGCCACCAGCTTGCGCAGCGCATCCTCGGGCGCGAGGTCTTCGAGGTGCAGGCCGGTCTCGATGTCGCGGATGCGCTGGTACGAGGCTTCCAGCACGGCCAGGTACAGGTCCTCCTTGCTGCCGAAGTGGTAGTAGATCATGCGCTTGCTGGTGCGCGTGGCGGCCGCGATCTCGTCGATGCGTGCGCCGCTCAGGCCCTTGTCGGCGAACTCTGCGGTCGCGACTTTGAGGATGTCCGCCATGGAGCGTCCGGCGTCGTAGGTTCGGGCGGGAGTAGAGCGTGCCTTCTCCATTGCAAGGCTCTTTGGTTGTACCAGTTCGTTCATTGTTATAGCCTATCACGAAGCTCCCTTAGGTAATTTCGCAGAAACCTAGGGTTTTCACTGATGAATGAAAGCGAACTAGTTAGTACATTTACGTCAGCCGGCTACTTCGAGGCCGCACCATGGAGACATCAATGAACCCAGGATCCCAGGCCACTGCCGCCCGGCCGAAAGCCGTGCACGCCCCCAAAAAAGCCGCGTTCGCGAGCTGGATCGGCAGTGCGGTCGAGTACTACGATTTTTTCATCTACGGAACCGCCGCGGCGCTGGTTTTCGGCAAGATATTCTTTCCGTCGATCGACCCCAAGCTCGCCAGCATCGCGGCATTCGCGACCTTCGGCGTGGCCTACATCGCACGCCCCTTCGGCGCCTTCATCCTGGGCCACGTTGGCGACAAGTTCGGGCGCAAGAAGGTGTTGACCTTCACGCTGCTGCTGATGGGCATATCGACCTTCCTGGTCGGTGCGCTGCCCACCTACGATCAGATCGGCATTGCCTCGCCGATCATGCTGGTCGTGCTGCGCCTGCTGCAAGGCATCTCGGCCTCGGGCGAGCAGGCCGGCGCGAACTCGATGACGCTGGAGCATGCACCGGCGCGCCGGCGCGCCTTCTTCACCAGTTTCACGTTGTCGGGCACGCAGGCCGGGCTGATCCTGGCCACGCTGGTCTATATCCCGGTCTCGGCACTGCCTGAAGACCAGCTGCTGGCTTGGGGCTGGCGCATCCCGTTCTTCCTCAGCGCCGTGGTCGTCGCGGTCGGCGTCTGGGTGCGGCGCTCGCTGCCGGAAACGCCGGTGTTCGAGCGCGAGGAGAAGCAGCACGTCACGCCCAAGCTGCCGGTGGTCGAATTGTTCAGCAATCACGCCGCCGACGTGCTGCGCGTGATCTTTGCCGCGCTGGTCTCGGTGGTCAGCACCATCTTCGCCGTGTTTACGCTGTCGTACGCGGTGAACACCATGCATCTGCCGCGCGCCACCATGCTCACCATGCTGGTGCTGGCCAACGTGGTGGCGCTGGCGGCGATCCCACTGTGGGCGATTCTGTCGGACCGCATCGGCCGCCGTCCGGTGTTCATCATCGGCGCGCTTGGCTCGGCCGCGCTGATCTGGCCCTATATGTGGGCCATCGCCAGTGCCGACATGACGCTCATCTTTACCTTCGGCCTGTTGCTGTCGGGGGTGGTCTACAGCGCGGCCAATGGCGTCTGGCCGGCGCTCTACGGCGAGATGTTCGACACCCGCGTACGCCTGTCGGGCATGGCCATCGGCACGCAGATCGGTTTTGCGCTCGGCGGCTTTGCGCCGGCCATCAGCGCGGCCCTGCTCGGCGATGGTCCGACCGGCTGGATGCCCGTGGCGCTGTTCACCACGGCCACCAGCGTGGTCGCCGCGGTGTCGGCCTGGTCGGCGCGCGAGACCTACAACGTGCCGATGGAGCAGCTCGGCAGGAAGCTGCGCGCCGTCGTCGCCTGAGACCCCCACGCAAAGAAAGACTGCCATGATCAGCGGCAAGACCACGCTCATCGCCCACCTGGGTTATCCGACCGAGGCGTTCAAGGCGCCGATGATTTACAACCCTTGGTTCGACAGGCAGGGCATCGATGCGGTCGTGGTCCCGATGGGCGTGAAGCCTGGGGACTATCCGACGATGCTGGCCGCGCTGGCGCGGCTGACCAACCTGCGCGGCGCGCTCGTGACGATGCCGCACAAGGTCACGACGCTGTCCCTGGTCGACGAGGCCACGACCACCGCGCGCATTGCCGGCGCCTGCAACGCGATCCTCAAGTGTCCCGACGGCAGCTTGCTGGGCGACCAATTCGACGGCGCCGGCTTCGTGCGCGGCGTCGAACGCAAGGGGCGCCGACTGAAGGGTGCGCGCGTGCTGGTGGCGGGCTGCGGTGGCGTCGGCTCGGCGATCGCGGCGTCAATCGCAGCCACGGGTGCGGCCGAGCTCGCGCTGTTCGACATGCACGATGCCTCAGCGCGGGCGCTGGCCGCGCGCTTGCGCGAACACTATCCGAAACTGGCCGTGAGCACAGGTTCGAACGACGCCAACGGCTTCGACGTGGTGGTCAACGCCACGCCCATGGGCATGAAGGAGGGCGATCCGCTGCCATTCGACATAGCCCGCATCGACGCGAAGACCTTCGTCGGCGAGGTCGTCATGAAAGCCGAGTACACGCCGCTGCTGCGCGCCGCGAAAGCCAAGGGCTGCGAGGTGCAGGTCGGCACCGACATGCTGTTCGAGATGATTCCGGCGTACCTTGAGTTCTTCGGCTTTGGTACGGCGACGCCCGACGAGCTGCGCGCGGTCGCGCAAATCAAATATTGAGGGGCCCCATCATGCGCAGATCCATCGCCACCGTCTCGATGAGCGGCACCTTGCGCCAAAAGCTGGAGGCAATCGCCGCCGCGCGCTTCGACGCCATTGAGCTGTTCGAGGCCGACTTCATCAATTTCAATGGCAGTGCCGCCGAGCTGCGCGCCATGGCCAGCGACCTCGGCCTGGGCATCGACCTGTACCAGCCGCTGCGCGACTTCGAGGGCATGCCGGACGAGGTGTTCCGGCGCAACCTGGACCGCGCCGAACGCAAATTCGATGTGATGCAGGCCTTGGGAGCGCCACTGATGCTGGTGTGCTCGAACACCTCGCCGCTCTCGCTCGGTGATGCCGAGCGCTCTGCCGCGCAGTTGCACGAGTTGGCCGAGCGCGCCGCGCGGCGCAATCTGCGCATCGGTTTCGAGGCGCTGGCCTGGGGCCGCTGGGTCAAGCTCTATTCACAGGCCTGGCGCGTCGTCGAGCGCGCCAATCACCCGCACCTGGGACTGATCCTGGACAGTTTCCACACGCTGTCGCTGCGCGACGACCCGGCCGGCATTGCGGCCATCCCAGGCGAGCGGATTTTTTTCGTGCAGATGGCCGATGCGCCGCTGATGGCGATGGACGTGTTGCAGTGGGCGCGCCATTACCGCAACTTTCCCGGCCAGGGCCAGTTCGACATGGAAAATTTTTTCGAGCAGGTGCTGCTGTCGGGCTACGACGGCAATCTGTCGTTGGAGATTTTCAACGACGTGTTCCGCGAGACGCCGAACCGGCGCACCGCGGTCGACGCGATGCGCTCCCTTCTGTACCTGGAAAGCCAGGTGCGCCGCCGGCTCGAACGTCTGCGCGACGCGGCGGATGCCGACGCACAGCCATCTGCCACACAGCAGGCCGGCGCACGCGAAGCGGCGCGGCGGGGGCTGGCCCGCACCGAACTGTTCAATCCACCGGATGCGGCGCCGCTGGGCGGCATCGGCTTTCTGGAATTCGGCGTGGACGAGGCGGCCGCCGCGGCGCTGGGCGCGCTGTTCGAAAAACTTGGTTTTGCGCGCGTGGGACGGCACCGCTCAAAGGCCGTGACGCTGTACCGGCAGGGCCACATCCAGCTGATCGTCAACGCGCAACCGGGCTCGGATGGGCGCGCGCGCTTCGATGCGCAGGGGCCGTCGGTGTGCGCGCTGGGGCTGGAAACGCCTGACCCGGTGCTGGCGGCGAATCGGGCCAGCGCGCTGCTGTCGGCGCGCTACGACAGCCCGCGCGGGCCTGGCGAGCTGAGGCTGCCCGCGATCGTGGCGCCGGGCGGCACCGTGGTGCATTTCGTGCCCGGCGCAACCGACGCTGCAGGCGAACTGGACGCCGATTTCCTGCTTGAGGCGCCAACTGCCACCGCGCCCGCGGCCTGCGGTCTGCAGGCCATCGACCACATTGCCATGGCGCTGGCGAACGACCAGTTCGACACCTGGATGCTGTTCTGCCGGGCCGTGCTCGGCCTACAGGCCGGCGAAAGCCTGGAGCTGGCCGACCCATTCGGTCTGATCCGCAGCTGCGGCCTGGCCAACGCCGAGCGCAGCGTGCGCGTGGTGCTCAACGTGTCGCTGAGTCAGCGCACGCGTACCGCGCGTCAGGTCAGCGCCACCGGCCGCTTGGGCGGCAGCGTGCACCACATCGCGCTGCGTTGCGACGACATCTTTGCCAGCGTGACCCAACTGCGCGCCAACGGCGTGCGCTGCGTGCCGATCTCGGCCAACTACTACGACGATCTGCTGGCGCGGCTCGATCTGGATGAGCCCTTGGTGCGGCGCATGCAGGCGCTGGACATCCTGTACGACCGCTCGGCGGCGGGTGAGTACTTCCATGCCTATACCGAGGCGTTCGCCGACCGCTTCTTCTTTGAGATCGTGCAAAGGAACGACTACGACGGCTATGGCGCCGTCAACGCGCCAGCCCGCATGGCGTCGCAGGAGCAGGCGGCCCCACGCTGATTCCACGCCGGGTGCGGGCGCTGCGACCGGTGTGCATTGAGGCGAGATTTCGTCATATTTTGGCCCCCAACCCTTGCATCATCTACAGTAGACGCTATCAAAAATATAGTTTCACGAGATGCGGGAGAAACGCTTGCCTGCGCGCGCCGGCCCATCCGGTTTATCCTTGCATCCCATGAAGCTTTACAACTACTTTCGCTCATCGGCCTCGTTCCGTGTGCGCATTGCGCTGCAGCTCAAGGGACTGCCGTACGACTACATTCCGGTGCACATTGCCAAGGGCGAGCACAGGCAGGCCGCCTATGCAGCGGTGTCGCCCGACCTGCTGGTACCGGTGCTGGAGATCGACGGCCAGCGCCTGGGACAATCGATGGCGATCATCGAGTATCTGGACGAAACCCATCCCGAGCCGGCACTGTTGCCGAAAGACGCCTTGGGGCGCGCCCGCGTGCGGGCGCTGGCGCAGACCATCGCCTGTGAAATCCACCCGGTCAACAACCTGCGCGTGCTCAAGTACCTGGTTCATGAAATGGGCGTGAGCGACGATGCCAAGAACACCTGGTACCGCCACTGGGTACGCACCGGGCTGGAGGCGTTCGAGCGCGAATTGGCGTTGCTGCCGGTGGCCACCTATTGCTTTGGCAGTACCCCCACGCTGGCGGACTGCTGCCTCGTGCCGCAAATCTTCAATGGTCAGCGCTTCAAGGTGAGTTTTGACGGCCTGCCGCGCACCATGGCCGCGTTCGACGCCTGCATGAAGCTCGACGCCTTCCAGCAGGCTCAGCCGTCCGCCTGCCCCGACAACGAGCCGTGAGCGGCCCCGCGCATGCTGCACGACTGGCTGATTCCCGACTGGCCCGCGCCGGCCAGGGTGCGCGCGCTGTGCACCACGCGCAGTGGCGGCGTCAGCGCGGGCCCCTATGAGAGTCTGAACCTGGGCGACCACGTGGGCGACGCGCCGGTGGCGGTGCAGGGCAATCGCCGGGTGCTGCAGCAGGCCGTTGGCGCACGTCCCGTGTTCCTGCAGCAGATTCACGGTTGGCAGGTCGCGCTGCTGGATGCGCAAACGCCCGACGGCACGCCGGCCGACGCTTGCATGACCGCGAAGGCCGGCGTGGCCTGCACCATCATGGTGGCGGACTGCCTGCCCGTCCTGTTCACCAACCGGCACGGCAGCGCGGTGGCCGCCGCCCATGCTGGCTGGTGTGGATTGGCGGGAGAGGGCGGGTGCGGCGTGCTGGACTCGGTTTTGGCATCATTTATGGCTCTAGCCCATATGCGACATGCACTTGCAGCTAGTGAAGTCATAGCGTGGCTGGGGCCGTGCATCGGACCCGAGCGGTTCGAGGTCGGGCCGGAGGTCAAGGCGGCGTTCGAGGCGCATGACCCGCAAGCTGCGCAGTCTTTCAAATCGCGCTCCGGCGGCAAATGGCTGGCCGATCTGGCAGGCCTGGCGCGCCGGCGTTTGCAGGCCATGGGCGTGACCAGCATCCATGGCAACGATGGCAGCGCGCCGTGGTGCACGGTCAGTAACCCCTCAAGGTTCTTTTCGCACCGGCGCGACACGCGCTCCCTCGGCGCCAGCGGGCGCTTCGCAGCCTGCGTCTGGCTCGCCTGAGCTGGCCTGGGTTGTTGGCGCGCTTGCCGCCTCGCGTGCCTTGATGGCGCGGCGCCGCGCGGGTGATCCCATCACGTAAACCAGCAATGCCATCGGTGCCAGTCCATAGAAGACAAAGGTGCCGATGCCGCCCAAAATGGTGCCTGTGCTGCTGCTGGCTTCCACCACCCCCATCAGCAAGGTCACATATATCCATCCAATGACAATGAGATACATGTGAATGCGCGCGTTGAGTGTTAGATTAGGGTCTATAAACCAGAGTATCACGAGGAGACGGCATGGAACAGGATTCCGCGACATTCTGGACCGACGCGGCCCAGCAGTTTCAGCAGGGCTTGCGTGACCACCTGGATCAGGCGATGCAGTCCTTTCAGGGCGCGCAGGCGGGCGCAGCAGCCGTGACGCTGTCACCGGAGAAGTTCCAGGAACTGCAGCAGCAG
Organism: Burkholderiaceae bacterium; assembly: GCA_004322085.1. Lineage (GTDB taxonomy): Bacteria > Pseudomonadota > Gammaproteobacteria > Burkholderiales > Burkholderiaceae_C > Rhodoferax_A. Next base: position 12,595 of record SCRR01000138.1, on the reverse strand, counting down.
TACGTGACACAGGCCGTGCAGTTGTGGAACGATAGTGTGTCCGCCGCACCGACCAGCAATGACAAACGTTTCAAGGCAGACGCGTGGGCGCACAACCCGTTGTCGGCATTTTCCGCGTCGACCTACCTCCTGAACGCGCGCACGCTGATGGCCATGGCCGAAGCCGTCGAGGGCGACGAAAAGGCAAGGGGGCGCATCCGCTTCGGGGTCGAGCAATGGATGGCTGCCGCGGCCCCGAGCAACTTTCTGGCGTTCAACGCCGAGGCGCAGCAAAAGGCGATCGAGACGCAGGGCGAGAGTCTCGCCGCGGGGCTGACCAACCTGCTGCACGACATGCGCCAGGGCCATGTGTCGATGACGGATGAGACCGTTTTCGAGGTGGGCAGGAATGTCGCGACCACCGAGGGCGCGGTGGTGTTCGAAAACGATCTGTTCCAGCTGATCGAGTACAAGCCACTCACCGCCAAGGTGTACGAGCGCCCGTTCCTGCTGGTGCCGCCATGCATCAACAAGTTCTACATCCTTGACCTGCAGCCCGAGAATTCCCTGATCCGCTATGCGGTGGCACAGGGCCACCGCACCTTCGTGGTGAGCTGGCGCAATCCGGATCCCTCACTGGCGCAAAAGACGTGGGACAACTACATTGAAGACGCTACTATCAAAGCCATAGCCGTCACGCAAGAAATCACTAGGGCCAAGACCATCAATGCGCTTGGTTTTTGTGTTGGTGGAACGATTCTTTGCACGGCACTGGCGGTCCTGGCCGCGCGCGGGGAGAAACCCGTGGCCAGCGCCACGTTTCTGACCACGTTGCTGGATTTTTCGGATACCGGAATCCTGGACATCTTCATCGACGAGAGCATGGTCAAGTACCGCGAAATGGAGATGGGAAAGGGCGGCCTGCTCAAGGGCCAGGATCTCGCGTCGACCTTCAGCTCGCTGCGCCCGAACGACCTGGTGTGGAACTACGTGGTGGGCAATTACCTCAAGGGTGAAACCCCGCCGGCGTTCGACCTGCTTTACTGGAACAGCGACGCCACCAACCTGCCGGGCCCGTTCTACGCCTGGTACCTGCGCAACACCTATCTTGAAAACAACCTGATCAAACCCGGAAAGGCCGTCGTGTGCGGCGAGAAGGTGGATTTGCGCAAGGTCAACCTGCCTGTGTATATCTACGGTTCGCGCGAAGACCACATCGTGCCGATTGGCGGCGCATACGCCTCGACGCAGTGGCTGCCTGGCAAGAAGCGCTTTGTGATGGGGGCTTCCGGACATATCGCGGGTGTAATCAACCCACCTGTCAAGAACAAGCGCAGCCACTGGATCGCCAACCACGACAAGTTCCCGCCCACGGCGCAGGAGTGGATCGCCAGCGCCACCGAATACCCCGGCAGTTGGTGGGCGGACTGGTCCGACTGGCTCGCGGGCCACGCCGGCAAGCAGATTGCTGCCCCCAGGGCCTATGGCAAGGGCAAATACAAGGCGATCGAAGCGGCCCCGGGCCGCTACGTCAAGGCAAAAGCTTAATTACTCTGGAGTTCAAAATGGAAGACATCGTTATCGTTGCAGCCACACGCACCGGCGTAGGTAAATTTGGCGGCGCTCTCGCCAAGACGCCGGCCACCGAATTGGGGGCGGCCGTCGTCAAGGACGTGCTGGGGCGCAGTGGCCTTGCCGCCGAGCAGATCGGCGAGGTCATCATGGGCCAGGTGCTGGCCGCGGGCGCGGGCCAGAATCCGGCACGCCAAGCCCTGATCAAGAGCGGCCTGAACCAGGCCACGCCTGGCATGACCATCAATGCCGTTTGCGGCTCCGGGCTCAAGGCAGTGATGCTGGCGGCGCAGGCGGTTGCCTGGGGCGACAGCGAGATCGTGATTGCCGGTGGCCAGGAAAACATGAGCGCGGCGCCGCATGTGTTGATGGGTTCGCGTGAGGGCCAGCGCATGGGCGACTGGAAGTTGATCGACTCCATGATCGTTGACGGTCTGTGGGACGTCTACAACCAGTACCACATGGGCATCACGGCCGAGAACGTGGCCAAGAAATACGGCATCAGCCGTGAGGCGCAGGACGCGCTGGCGCTGGCCAGTCAGCAAAAGGCGGCGGCCGCACAGGATGCCGGAAAGTTCAAGGACGAAATCGTGCCATTCAGCATTGCACAGAAAAAGGGCGATCCCATCGTCTTTGCGACCGACGAGTTCGTCAACCGCAAGACCAATGCGGAAGCGCTTGCACGACTGCGTCCGGCATTCGACAAGGCAGGAGGCGTTACTGCGGGCAATGCCTCGGGCATCAACGACGGTGCTGCCGCCGTGATGGTCATGACCGCCAAAAAGGCGGCCGCGCTCGGCCTCAAGCCGCTGGGTCGAATTGCCAGCTTTGCCACCAGCGGCCTCGATCCTGCCTACATGGGCATGGGTCCGGTGCCGGCGTCCACCAAGGCGCTGCAGCGCGCAGGTTGGAAGGCGGCCGATCTCGATCTGCTGGAAATCAATGAAGCGTTCGCCGCGCAGGCTTGCGCCGTGAACAAGGAGATGGGCTGGGATACCTCCAAGGTCAACGTGAATGGGGGTGCGATTGCCATCGGGCATCCGATTGGCGCGTCCGGCTGCCGGATTCTGGTGACGCTGCTCTACGAGATGCAAAAGCGCAATGCCAAAAAAGGCATTGCATCGCTGTGCATTGGCGGCGGCATGGGGGTTGCCCTAACTATCGAGCGCTGATTTTGTGGCAGACAATGATTGCGGGCCAAGAAATAAGGGATTCTGGCCCGTAATCACCGTGTAATGGCGGTAGCTTGCTATTCAAATAATAGTCAACAGGATGAAAAGGAGCAAATCATGAGCCAGAAAGTAGCGTACGTTACCGGTGGTATGGGCGGCATCGGAACCGCCATTTGCCAGCGCCTGCACAAGGAGGGTTTTACGGTCATTGCCGGCTGCGGGCCGACCCGTGACCATGGCAAATGGCTGGGTGAGCAAAAGGCGCTGGGCTTTAACTTCGAGGCCTCGGTGGGCAACGTTGGCGATTGGGACTCCACCGTTGCCGCGTTCGAAAAGGTCAAGGCGGCGCATGGTACGGTGGCGGTGCTGGTGAACAACGCCGGCATCACGCGCGACGGACAGTTCCGCAAGATGAGCAAGGCTGACTGGGATGCCGTGATCTCGACCAATCTGAACAGCATGTTCAACGTGACCAAACAGGTCATCGACGGCATGATCGAAGCCAACTGGGGGCGCATCGTCAACATCAGCTCGGTCAATGGCCAGAAGGGGCAGTTTGGCCAGGTCAACTACTCGACGGCCAAGGCCGGCCTGCACGGCTTCACGATGGCGCTGGCGCAGGAGGTGGCGAGCAAGGGGGTGACGGTCAACACGGTAAGCCCGGGCTATATTGGCACCGACATGGTCAAGGCCATCCGCCAGGATGTGCTGGACAAAATCGTCGCCACCATCCCTGTCAAGCGCCTCGGTGGCCCCGAAGAAATCGCGTCGATCATCGCGTGGCTGGCGTCCGAAGAAGGTGGTTATTCCACCGGCGCGGATTTCTCGGTCAATGGTGGCCTGCACATGGGGTGAGCGTCATTGCACTCCACCGGGAACCCGCTTCGGCGGGTTTTTTGTTGCGTGTGCCTGTCGCTGGCCCGTCGTCAGGGGCTCGTTCCGCGGCCGAGTGGCTTCAGGGCGAATCTTGCAACGTGAGCGATGGTGTCGTCATGACACGTACCGTGCTTTGCAAGCCATCGAGCAGGTGATTGGCAAAGTAGCTGCTTGGAGTGTCGGGCTCCAGTGCCGCCAGTGCCAGGCTGCCCAGCGGCTGATTCACTGGAACATAGTAGCTGCCCCGCGGCGCATCGACCACCACCCCGCGCATCAGGCTGACACCGACCTTGGTGATGGGCTGCCTGTCTGCCGCGTCGCCGCGAGCGTCTTGTGGTGCACCGGTGGAGCTCGCTGTTTCCTGATAGGTGTCGCCCAGCACGGTGCCCGGCTCCGTGACCTGCATGACCGGTATGCCCAGCAGTCGCAAGCGGTCTGCAGCCACGGTGGACGCGGGCGACAGCAGGTATCCGCAGGGGCGCATCCGGCTTTTCAGGGTGCGCAGCTGCAGCGCGGAGTTCCAGTCGACAGTGATCGTTCGATCCAGTCCCGTTTGCGGGTCGAGCATCACCAGGTTGCGCTGACCGGGTGTGGGCGCCGCTTCGATCACCGCTTCTTCGTTGCAGGCCTTGGCGCTGACTTCTCGTTCAACATACGATCGCAGTTGCACGAGGTCGCCAGCTCGGCGCACCGTGCTGTCGAGCACGCTGGTGACGGCGGTCACATCGGTATGCACCCGGCGCTGAATGTGCAGCCGCCCGATGCCGACGCCGCGGGTTTTGACCAGCAGGCTGATCGCGTTTGCCAGACCCTCGACATTGCGCTCCGTGTCGGGCTGCGTGCCCCCCATCGAGACGCGCTTGTCGGCCGGATCTTTGGAAGTGGTGTAGTACCAGTCGCTGGTCAGCGACTGCGCCTTGAGCGCCGCCACGATCGGCTGGCGGAACCACTCTTCGGCCGCTTTCGTCACGAACTCCGGCACGTCGGCTGTGGTGGCGTAATCGAGCAGGGCGTCGTCACGCTGTATCGCGCCGAACTTTTGCAGATAGCGGCTCGCCACGGTGTATTCGTGCAGGTCGACCACGACCATGGGGCGGTACTGGCGCGCGAGCGTGGCCAGCGCGCGTGCCTCCGGTGTCTCGAGCAGCAGATGATCGCGGCTCATGTCGATGCCGTTGGCCGTCGCGCGCTGATCCGCTGCGGCACCGTCGGGGTTGGCGCGCGGCACGATGATCACGTTGATTTGATCCAGCACGGGTTGCAACAACCCCTGTACCAGTTCGCGAGCGATCACAAGCAGCGCTTCAGCGCCTGCGGGCTCGTTGCCGTGCTGCTGGCCGATCAACAGTACCGTCGGGCGTGCCGCGGCCAGCACGGTGGCAGCATCGGTGCTTGAAGCTCGCGTCACGATCAGCGCTTCGATTGGCTCACCGCGCTGGGAGGCGCCCAGTGACAACACGGCGGCTTTGGTGCCGGCGCCTTGGGCTGACTGCCTGGCGAGGTTGCTCAGCCAGGCCTGCAGTTCCGTGTTCGAGGTGAAACTGGTCCGACCCGGCGCCAGTCCCGGTGTGCTGTAGACGACGGCCGGGTCCGGAAAGCGCGCCGCCACGGCGGCGCCATAGGGTGGCGCGGGCGGCGCATTCGAAGCCGCTGCAATGGGCGTGACCTGGACCTCGACGGGCGGGCCCGCCGGGGCAAATCCGGGGGGCGTGGCGGAATTCGTGGGAGAGGCGGTCGTGGGCTGTTGGGTCGCACCCGGCCATGGGGGCAGGGGTACAGAGCTGCAGGCTGCAAGCAGCAGCACTGCAGCCGTGGCCCACCCTCGGCTCCAGCGGTGCGCCCGGTAGCTTTTGGCGGGGCTTTTATAAGGTGCCGTCTGTCGTGTCATCGTCCAGTTCCCTTTGACCGTCGCTTCGCGTTGCAGATTTCCCGGCCTTGCGTCGGAGAAGGCAAAACCGCATTGCAGGATATTACCCGCCCGCTCACGGAGCATCGGGCCGCGCTGGGATAATTGGCGCCATGCTGCCGATGCCCGTTGCGATGCCCCGTTCGATGCTGTCCATTGCGCCCATGATGGCGTGGACAGATAGGCATTGCCGTTTTTTCCACCGCCTCCTGTCCAGCCACGTTCTGTTGTACACCGAGATGGTCACGACCGGGGCACTCTTGCATGGCGACGTGGCGCGCCATCTGCAGAACGACGGCGACGGGCGCGCCGTGGCGTTGCAACTGGGCGGCAGTGAACCGCTCGATCTTGCGCGTTGTGCCCGGCTGGGCGAGCAATGGGCCTATGAAGAGATCAACCTGAATTGCGGGTGCCCATCCGAGCGGGTCCAGCGTGGCGCGTTCGGCGCCTGTCTCATGCGTGAGCCGCAACTGGTGGCGGATTGTGTGAAGGCGATGGTGGACGTGGTGTCCGTGCCGGTCACCGTGAAGCACCGCATCGGCGTGGACAAGTCCGAAAGCTATGGCTTTGTGCGCGACTTTGTCGGGACCGTCAGCGAGGCCGGGTGCCACACCTTCATCGTCCATGCCCGCAATGCGTGGTTGCAAGGCCTGTCACCGAAGGAGAACCGCGAAGTGCCGCCGCTGCGCTATGAGTTAGTGCATCGCCTCAAGCGCGAATTCCCGGCGCTGACGATCTGCATCAATGGCGGCATCACGACCGACGAACAGGTGACGCGGCAATTGACATGCCTCGATGGCGTGATGATTGGGCGCGAGGCTTATCACAACCCGTGGTGGCTGGCGCACTGGGATCAGCATTTTTTTCATCGGCCGGCGCGAGCTGGGCTCACCCGCGAGTCTGTCGAAGAACGGATGGTCGAGTACATGGCGCGTGAGGCGAGCCAGCACGGCACGCCGTGGAGCTCCATCGCACGGCACATGCTAGGCCTGCGCCAAGGTCTGCCGGGGGCACGCCGCTGGCGACAGGTCTGGAGCGATCACCGGCTCAAGGCGTTGCCTGCGCGCGACGTGATGGCGATGGCGCGCGAGGTGGTGCGCAACAGCCCGCCAGAGTGCGCCGCCGCTTGATTCGGCGCCCGTCACGGGGGCGGGCAGGCGCACAAAGACAGAGTTTTTAGAACTTTTTTCACACTGGACGGTCTATTCACTAGACGCACGTGGGTATACATTGAAGGTGTGTGCACCAGCGCCGAATGGGCCATCATCATTGCAACGATGGCGTCATGGGGGCGCCGTTTGTGAAGGAGGTCTCATGGATGTCGTCCGCAACTTTCTGGCACGTTACGAGCAGTCTCGCGAGGAGGAGCTATCTCTCGAAGACTATCTGGAGCTGTGCAAGAAGGATCCCCTTGTCTATGCCACGTCGGCCGAGCGCATTCTGGCGGCGATTGGCGAGCCCGAGATGTTCGATACCCGCCATGACCAGCGGCTGTCGCGCATCTTCGGCAACAAGGTGGTCAAGATATATCCTGCGTTTCAGGATTTCTACGGGCTGGAAGATCCGATCGAACAGGTGGTCTCGTACTTTCGCCACGGTGCGCAGGGGCTGGAAGAAAAAAAGCAGATCCTGTACCTGCTCGGGCCCGTCGGCGGTGGCAAGTCCTCCATCGCCGAGCGGCTCAAACACCTGATGGAGCAGGTCCCGTTTTATGCGCTCAAAGGCTCCCCCGTCAACGAGTCACCGCTAGGCCTGTTCAGCAATACCGAAGATGCGCCAGTGCTGGAGGCCCAATACGGCATTGCGTCGCGTTATCTGCAGCGCGTCATGTCACCGTGGGCCGTCAAGCGTCTGGAAGAATTTGGCGGTGATGTCCGCAAGTTCCGCGTGGTCAAGCGTTTCCCATCGATTCTCAAGCAGTGCGCCATTGCCAAGACCGAACCGGGTGACGAAAACAACCAGGACATCTCATCACTGGTTGGCAAGATCGACATCCGCAAGCTGGAGACCTTTGCACAGGATGATCCGGACGCCTACAGCTACTCGGGCGGGCTGTGCTTGGCGAACCAGGGTCTGCTCGAATTTGTCGAAATGTTCAAGGCGCCCATCAAGGTGCTGCATCCACTGCTGACCGCGACGCAGGAAGGCAACTTCAAGGGCACGGAGGGCTTCGGGGCGATCCCGTTCGACGGCATCGTGATGGCGCACTCGAACGAGAGCGAGTGGAAGGCGTTCAAGAACAACAAGAACAATGAGGCCTTTCTGGACCGGATCTATATCGTCAAGGTGCCGTATTGCCTGCGGGCCTCGGATGAGGTCAAGATCTACGAAAAGCTGATTCGCAATTCATCCCTGTCGAATGCGGTCTGTGCACCGGGCACGTTGAAAATGATGGCGCAGTTTGCGGTGTTGACGCGGCTCAAGGAGCCCGAGAACTCCAGTATTTTCAGCAAGCTCATGGTCTACGACGGTGAGAACCTCAAGGACACCGACCCCAAGGCCAAGAGCTACCAGGAGTACCGCGACTACGCCGGCGTGGATGAAGGCATGAGCGGCATCTCGACCCGCTTTGCCTTCAAGATCGTATCCAAGGTTTTCAATTTCGATTCGACCGAGATCGCGGCGAACCCCGTGCACCTGATGTATGTGCTGGAGCAGCAGATCGAGCGCGAGCAGTTTCCGCCGGAGATCGAACAGAAGTACCTGGCCTTTATCAAGGAACAGCTCGCAGTGCGCTATGCCGAATTCATCGGCAAGGAAATACAGACGGCGTACCTGGAGTCATACTCCGAATACGGCCAGAACATCTTCGACCGCTACGTGACCTACGCGGACTTCTGGATCCAGGATCAGGAGTTTCGTGACACCGACACTGGTGAGCTGTTCGACCGAGCGGCACTCAACGCCGAGCTCGAGAAGATCGAAAAGCCCGCCGGCATTAGCAACCCGAAGGACTTCCGCAACGAGATCGTCAATTTCGTGCTGCGCGCACGGGCCAGCAACGCTGGAAAGAACCCGGCCTGGACCAGTTACGAGAAGCTGCGCACTGTGATCGAGAAAAAGATGTTCTCCAATACCGAGGACTTGTTGCCGGTGATCTCGTTCAACGCCAAGGCGAGTGCAGACGAGCAGCAAAAGCACGAGGACTTCGTCAACCGCATGGTGGCCAAGGGCTACACCCCCAGGCAGGTTCGGCTATTGTGCGACTGGTATTTGCGGGTTCGCAAGAGCTCTTGACGCGCACTTGCGGTGCCGTGCTGCGAGCGTCACATCGCCGCCAGACCCGAGACCAACATGCTCCACCAGATCATTGACCGGCGATTGTCAGGAAAGAACAAGTCGATCGGTAATCGCGAGCGTTTTCTGCATCGTTACCGCGGACAGATCCGCGAGGCCGTTCGTCGTGCCGTGAGCGGACGCAGCATCCAGGACATGGATCAGGGCGAAGACATCACGCTGCCGCGGCACGACGTGTCCGAGCCGGTGTTCGGGCACGGCCAGGGCGGCACACGCGAGAGCGTGCACCCCGGCAACCGCGAATATGTTCGCGGTGATCGTATCGAGCGGCCCAGCGGCGGCGGTGCCGGTGGCTCGGGCAGCGGGGCGAGCCCCGATGGCATGGGCGAGGACGACTTCGTGTTCCGCATCACGCGCGAAGAGTTCATGCAGTATTTTTTCGACGATCTCGCGCTGCCGAACCTCGTGCGCACCCAGTTGTTGCCCGATGCGCCAGAATGGCAATCGCGCCGCGCCGGCTTCATCTCGGAGGGCACACCGACCAACCTGCATGTGGTGCGCTCGATGCGCATGGCGCTCGGTCGCCGCATCGCGATGGGTGGCGACGCGCGTCGGCGATTGCGCGAACTGGAGGCGCGGCTGGCCGTGGCACTGCGTCAGCCGCAGACGCCGCACAGCGAAATCCTCGCGCTGAAAACGCAGATCGAGGCGCTGCGGCGCCGGCTTGCCCAGATCCCGTTTCTCGATCCGTTCGACCTGCGCTACCGCAACCGGGTCCGGGTGCCGCTGCCCACCGCCAAGGCGGCCATGTTCTGTCTGATGGATGTCTCCGGGTCGATGGACGAGGCGCGCAAGGACATCGCAAAGCGCTTCTTCATCCTGCTGTACCTGTTTCTGACACGGCACTACCAACGTACCGATGTGATTTTCATTCGCCATCACACACAGGCATCGGAGGTCTCCGAGGAGGAATTCTTCCAGTCGACCGAGAGCGGCGGCACGGTGGTGTCCAGTGCCCTGACGTTGATGCACGAGATCATCCAGGCGCGTTACCCGTCGAACCAGTGGAACATCTACGGGGCGCAGGCCTCGGACGGCGACAACTGGCACCAGGATTCCGCCAAATGCCGGGAACTTCTCGTCGACAAGCTGCTGCCGCTGACGCGCTACTTCGCCTACGTTCAGGTGGCCGACGAGGACCAGAACCTGTGGCAGGAGTACAGCCTGGTACAGGAAACCCACCCCAACTTTGCGATGCAGAAAATTTCCGGACCCTCCGAGATCTATCCGGTGTTCCGTGAACTGTTCAAAAAGACGACCACACCATGAACACCGCGCCGACCTCCACCACTGCGACGCCTCGCGACGCGCCGGGCAGGCCGCCTGGAGCGGCGCAGCCCGATGTCCGGCGCGCGCCGTTGCCGTGCCCGTCGGACTGGTCGTTCGAGCTGATCGAAACCTACCACGGCGAGATTGCGCGCATGGCTCAGCGCTTCGGATTGGACACTTACCCGCTGCAGCTGGAGGTCATCAGTGCCGAGCAAATGATCGACGCATACGCCTCGGTCGGCATGCCGGTGAACTACCGGCATTGGTCGTATGGCAAGCAGTTCATCGCCACCGAAAAAAGCTATCGGCGGGGTCAAATGGGGCTGGCCTACGAGATCGTCATCAATTCCGATCCGTGCATTGCGTACTTGATGGAGGAAAACACGATGCCGATGCAGGCGCTGGTGATCGCGCATGCCTGCTACGGCCACAATTCCTTCTTCAAGGGCAACGACCTGTTCCGGATGTGGACCGATGCCACCTCGATCATCGACTACATGGTGTATGGACGGGCCTACATTTCCGAGTGCGAGGAGCGGTACGGACTGGACGCCGTGGAGGAACTGCTGGACTCCTGTCACGCCTTGATGAGCCACGGCGTGGATCGCTACCGGCGCTCGCAAAAGCGCTCTTTGGGCGAAGAAGAGACGTTGCGCAAGGAGCGCGAGACCTACCTGCAACAGCAGGTGAACGACCTGTGGCGGACCCTGCCGAAAGCGGCCGACAAGCAGGTCGAGAAGAAGAGCCGGCGCTTTCCGGCGGAGCCGCAGGAGAACATCCTGTACTTCATCGAGAAAAATGCACCGCTGCTGGAGCCCTGGCAGCGCGAGGTGATTCGCATCGTTCGCAAGATCGCACAGTACTTCTACCCGCAGCGCCAGACCCAGATCATGAACGAAGGCTGGGCCACGTTCTGGCATTACACGCTGCTCAATGCCCTGTACGACGAGGGTCGGCTCACGGACGGTTTCATGATCGAGGTGCTGCGCTCCCACACCAACGTGATTTACCAGCCGCCGGTAACCCATCCGGGTTACAGCGGCATCAATCCCTATGCACTGGGCTTTGCGATGTTCAGCGACCTGCGGCGCATTTGCGAAAGCCCGACCGACGAGGACCGGGCCTGGTTTCCGGACATCGCGGGGTCCCCGTGGCAGCAGACGCTCGACTACGCGATGCGCCATTTCAGGGACGAGAGCTTCATCGGCCAGTACCTGTCGCCCCATTTGATGCGCGAGATGCGACTGTTTTCCATCGTTGACGATGCCTCGCAAAACGAGCTCGAAGTTGCCGCGATCCACGACGAGCGTGGCTATCGCCGTGTGCGCGAAGCGCTGGCGCGTCAGAATGACCTGAGCTACCGCGAGCCCAATATCCAGGTCTGGAACGTCGACTTGCGCGGTGACCGTTCCCTGACCCTGCGTCATACGCGTGACCACGACCGCCCGCTCAACGAAGAGGCGAACGAAGTCCTCAAGCACGTTGGCCGGCTGTGGGGGTTTCGCGTGCGGCTGGAGAGCGTGGACGCGCACGGCAAGGTGAAGCAGCAATGGGAGGTTACGCCGCCTCCGCTGCCGGCACCGTGACCGCGCATTTCCGGTCGCCGCGTGGTCACGACCGCGCTGGCGCGCCGTGATATCGGACGAATCGCCGCCGCCGTTGGTCAGGCAGCCGCTTCCAGTCCGTTCCTGAAGTGCTCGCGCATGCGCTGTACCGCTGCGGTGCTGTCGCGCGCCGCCAGCGCAGCCATGATGGCGCGGTGCTCGCGCAGGGACTCCTCCATCCGCCCCGACTTGAACAGCGAGTTGTGGCGGTTCAGTTTCATGACCTTGCGCAGGTCGGTCACCATCTGGTCACGCCAGCGGTTGTTGGCCACGGCCAGCAGTTGCATGTGAAAGCGCTCGTTGACAGCGAAGAACTGTTGGTGGTCCTCGCTGCCGGGCACAGCGGCGGCCTCCAGTTCCTGGTGCAGCGCCTGCAGTTCGCGCAGTTGCGCGTCCGTCGCCTCGCTCGCCACCACGCCGGCCGCGTCGGCCTCCAGCACGCCGAGCAGGTGGTACACGTCGGCCAGGTCGCGCTCGGACACTTCGGTCACGTAGGCACCGCGCCGCACCTTCATGGTCACCAGGCCCTCCGCGGCCAGCACCTTGAGCGCCTCGCGCAGCGGCGTGCGGCTGATGCCGTATTGTTCTGCCAGCTTGAGTTCGTCGATCCAGCTGCCGGGCTGCAGCTCGCGGCTGAAAATGCGCTGACGCAGAAGTTCGGCCACTTCTTCGTAGAGCGCACGCGGGGCAAGGGAGGCAGCAACCATGAGCCCGATTGTAGGTTCAAATTTAATATTTTGAATGAATAATTATAAATGATGTAAACTTGCGTCAACTTAAAACCGACAATGGGGCGTCTGTAAACGCATCCACGCCATGAGTCCAAACCCTGCTGAATTCAAACCCGCCAACCTCGACGATTGGGCCAAGGCCGCTACCCGGTCCGCGCCCGGCGGTGATGTGAACGCGCTGAGCTGGCA
>SCRR01000010.1 GCA_004322085.1 Burkholderiaceae bacterium | reverse complement strand
TGGCATCGTTCCTCCAGCCTGTTCCTTCACCAGCAGCCTGCAATGCGCTTCAATGGTCGCATCCGGCCAGCCGTCCATTTCCCGCAGGTCGGGGCCGGTGTAGTGCCAGCGGTCGAATTGTTCGAGCACGGGCGCGGGGTCTATCTGCAAGCGCACGCAAGTTACCCGGAAGCGTGCCCGCAGCTTGTCCGGCATCGGTCGGGTATCCACGTACTGCGTGCAGGTGCGGACAGCGCCCGGATACGGGGGCATCGGTCGCGCGCTGCCTGTACCGCGAGACTGCGGCCATGCCCCTACGGCACACGTCCCGATCCCGTCCGCAGCGTTCACGTTGTCCGGCGTGTAGTGCTGGCAGTTCCGGCACTGCACGAGTTGCACGGCCCCGCGTTCCGCATCCGGTCGGGGTTGGTTGGCGTCAAACTCAAGGATAGCGGCGCGTTCCTCGATGGCTTCCGATGTTTCAGCGCCGGGGAGGCTGCTAATGTTGCTAATCTTGCTAATTTCATTGAGAACACAGGCGGGATTAGCACGATTAGCAGAATTAGCAGGGGGCGCAGTGCCGCTCAGCAGTTCGGCCAGCTTCATGATTCGGCCCGCACGATTCGCCAAGCGCGGCGACGGTGCTTGCCGTCAACGGTCGCGCCTCCGTCCAGTGGGATGGCCCAGCCTGCGGATTCCAGTTCGGACAAGGCGGCGTCAAAGGCGCGCTTGGTGCGGACACTGCCCGGCCCGAATTGCAGGGCTTCGGCACTGCACAGCAGCGTACGCCCGGTTTCATGGCACCAGTCGCGCAGCTTTTCAGCGTTGCGGATTTCAGGCGGTACAGCCGCCGTGCCGACGATGCGCACCGCCTCGCCCAAGTGCCACAGCACCAGTTCGGCGGCGTGTTCGATGGCCTGTTCGCCGATGGTGTGGGCGTCGGGGTCTTCAATCAACGTCAGCACGCCCGCAATACGCAGTACCTGCGAACCGGCCTTGCTGGCCCATGCCTTGACACTGGCATATGCGCCCTTCTCGGTCATTTGCCGCTCGATGCCATCGAGCACGCGCACCCACATTTGATAAGCGTCAGGCGCGAGCGTCAGGGCGGGCGGCGCCAGTTCGTTTTGCGTTCCTGCGGCAATCGGCAAGCCCTTGTCCAGCAGAGCATGAATCTTCGCCCAGTAGCGGCGCAAGGCCGGGTTGGCATTCAAGTTCTGGCCTTGATACTGCCGGGTGCCGATGGTCGATTGCGGCCATGCCAGCAGACAGCGCGGCAGAAAGCCTTGACCAATCAGCACGACATCCGACAACACGCCTTCAGCCACCACGGGTTGCGCCATCAAGTGCAGCGCCAGCCGCCGCCCGTAATACTTGCCCGACACTTCATCGGCCTTGGCGCGCACCCGGTCAAAACAGCCGTTGTCCCATAGTTTGGACAGAGCCGCCCCGGTGCGTGTGCGCTGTTCGCGGCCCATCGACCAGCCGCCGAGAAATTCGCCCGCGTCGCTACTGAACAGGCCCAGCGTCGGCAAGCCGCGTATCAATTGCTTCTGGACGCCTTCGAGCGTCGGTTCGCCGTAGATCAAGGCGGGCATCAGCGGCATGGTCGGCGCCTCGCCTACGTCCTTCAGTGCCTGCCGTATTGCCTCCCGATTCCCTTTTCCTGCGCCCTTGGCCTTTTGCTGCGCGGCGTCGAAGGCCGCCGCCTCGATCAAGTGCTCCTGCATGGCTTCGCCGTAGATTTCCAGCGCCTGTTTTTCGTGCTTGCGGTGCGCGCCCAGCGCCAGTTCATCAACAGCGCTTTTGCGTTCGCCCGATTCGCCAATGGTGACGGCCCACAGTGTCAGGGGTTCGGTGCGCCCGTCGATCTCCACGTCGGCCAGCCCTTGGACCGCCAGACTGGCAGCGGCCAGTACCGAAGTTGCGCACAGGGCGGTGGGGGCTTGTACACCCGCATGGATCGCCTTGGCCGCGTCGCCCAATGTCTTGCCCAACGCATCCAGCGGATAGGGTTCCGCTTCCGGCATGGGGCGCCGTAAAGGTTCCGGGGCTTCCTGTCCGTTATCTTGATTCGCAACATTCGCAGGATTAGCAGGCGGCGCGTCTACCGTTGGCAGCGCCGCAACGTCGGCGGCGGTGGCGTCCGGGTGCTGCGCCAGCCAGCCCACACAATCGCCCTTTGGTGGCAGGGATGCCACCACGTCCGGCGCGATCCATTCCACGGTGCAGCCCAAGGCTTGCAGCTTGGCGGTGACGGCTTCAGCGTACTTGCGCCCGGCCTCGTCGTTGTCCGGCCACAGCACCACGCTACGGCCTTGCAGCGGTGCCCAGTCGGCACTATCCGCACTGCTACTGCCCCCGCTTGTGGTGGCCAGAATGCCG
>SCRR01000137.1 GCA_004322085.1 Burkholderiaceae bacterium | reverse complement strand
GGGCCTGAACACCTACTACGGCGCCAGCCACATCCTGCGCGGCATCGATTTTTCAGTAGCACGTGGTGAAACCATCGGCTTGATGGGGCGCAACGGCATGGGCAAGAGCACCCTGCTCAAAACGCTCATGGGCCTGGTCAAGCCGCGCTTGGGCTCGGTGGAGATCATGGGTCGGCCCATGACGGGCGGCGCACCCTACGAGATTGCCCGGCTCGGCATCGCCTACGTGCCGGAGGGCCGCGGCATTTTCGGCAACCTCAGCGTGGTGGAGAACCTGAAAATGGCGGCGCGCGCCGGCACGCGGGGGCAGCGCGACTGGACTTATGAGCGCGTGCTCGACACCTTTCCGCGCCTGACCGAGCGCCTGGGCCATGGCGGCCAGCAGCTGTCGGGCGGCGAGCAACAGATGCTGACCATCGGGCGCGCGCTCATGACCAACCCCGATGTGCTGATCCTCGACGAGGCCGCCGAGGGCCTGGCGCCGCGGGTGGCGCGCGAGATCTGGCGCATCTGCGGCGTGATCCGCGCAAGCGGCATCAGCAGCGTGATCGTGGACAAGAACTGGAAGCACGTCACGCAGATCACCGACCGCAACGTGATCCTGGTCAAGGGCCAGGTGGTGTTCACCGGCACATCGGCCGAACTGCTGGCCCACCCCGAGGTGCTGGCCCAGCACCTCGGGGTGTGATGCCTCAGGCCGGGGAAGCGGCCGACGGGATTACAATAGCGGGCGCAATTCGCGCGCGGCATCCAGCAACAATGGCAGCAAATCGCGCTGCAGCACATCCGCCTGCAGACGCTGGGGCGACGTCACCACGTTCAGCGCCGCCACCGTGCGGCCCTGCACGTTGCGCAGAGGCACCGCCAGAGCATGCACGCCGAGTTCGTGCTCCTCGCTGGCCACACAGTAGTCGTCGGCGCGCACTTGCTCGATCATGGCGCGAAATCTCTTGGGATCCACCACCGTGTGCGATGTCAGACGCGGCAGCTCGCGGTCCCCGGGCCGCCCCTCCTCTTTCATCCAGGCGTTGAAATCACTTTTGCGTTTAGCCGCCAGCAACACCCGCCCGGTGGAGGTCGCATGGGCCGGCAAGCGCGCTCCCAGGTGCAGGCCATAAGCCAGCACGCGGGTCGAGCCGCTGCGCGCCACGATCACGACCTGCTCGCCGTCCAGTACCACGACCGAGAACGACTCCGTGCCGTGCATGGCCAGCCGGCTCAAGGTGGGCTGCACCACGCGGGGCAGGCGCGCCGACGCGAGGTAGCTGCCCGAGAAACGCAGCACCTTCGCTGACAGCCAGAAGTAGCCTGCATCGGTCTCCAGATAACCGAGATGCGCCAGCGTCAGCAGATGCCGGCGCGCCGCCGCACGCGTCATGCCGGCGCGCTGCGCCGCCAGCGTCGCGTTCAGACGCTGGCGTTCGGTGTCAAAACTCTCCAGGATGGCCATGCCCTTGGCCATGCCTTCAATGAAGTCGGTTTTTGCGATCGCCATGGTCCGAAATTGACAGTCTGCGCGGTGATCGCGCAAGTTGCGCAATCATCGCACAATCGATGCAATGCGGGACTGGCAAAAGTGCCGGCATAAAACTAAGCTCGGATATTGCTTTTCCAAGGAGACATCCATGCGAACCCAGGTTGCCATCATCGGTGCCGGCCCGTCGGGCCTGCTGCTCGGCCAGTTACTGCACAAGGCGGGCATCGACAACATCATTCTCGAACGCCAGACCGGGGAGCATGTGCTCGGCCGGGTTCGTGCCGGCGTGCTGGAGCAGGTTTGTATCGACCTGCTCGACGAAGCCGGTGTGGGTGAGCGCATGCACAAGGAAGGCTTGGTGCATAGCGGCATCGAGATGCTCTTCGACGGCCAGCGCCACCGCGTCGACATGAACAAGCTGACCGGCGGCAAGAATGTGATGGTGTATGGCCAGACCGAAGTCACGCACGACCTGATGAATGCGCGTCAGGCCGAAGGCCTGCCCACCGTGTACGAGGCACACAACGTGAAAGTGCACGATTTCGACACAACCAGGCCACGCGTGACCTACGAAAAGAACGGCCAGACGCACCCGATCGAATGCGATTTCATCGCGGGCTGCGATGGCTTCCATGGCGTGTGTCGTGCCAGTGCACCGCGCAGCGCAATCTCGGAGTATGAAAAGGTCTATCCGTTCGGCTGGCTTGGCATTTTGGCGGACACGCCACCGGTGTGCGAGGAACTGATCTACGTGAACAGTCCGCGCGGCTTTGCGCTGTGCTCGCAGCGCAGCAAGACGCGCAGCCGCTACTACCTGCAGGTACCGCTGACCGACAAGGTCGAAGAGTGGACGGACGAAGCCTTCTGGCAGGAGCTGCGCCTGCGCCTGGACGACGAGGCGCGCGAACATCTTGTGACAGGCCCTTCGTTCGAAAAAAGCATCGCGCCCCTGCGCAGTTTCGTGACCGAACCGATGCGCTTCGGGCGCATGTTCCTGGCGGGCGACGCCTGCCACATCGTGCCCCCCACCGGTGCCAAGGGTCTGAACCTGGCGGCCACCGACGTGAAATACCTGTCCAGCGCGATGATCGAGTTCTATCAGGAAAAGAGCGAAGCCGGCATCGATACCTATTCGCAGCGCTGCCTGGGCCGCGTCTGGCGTGCCGAGCGCTTCTCGTGGTGGTTCACCAGCCTGATGCACCGCTTCCCCGACGATGGCGCGATTGTCGCCAAGTTCCAGCATGCCGAGCTGGACTACCTGATGCACTCCGAGTCCGGCCAGCGCATGATTGCCGAGAACTATGTCGGCCTGCCGCTGGACTTCGGGAGTTGAATGGTGGCCCCGAACAATAGCGCTCCTGCGCGGGGCGCGCAGCAAACCAACGGGCGACCCGGTCGCCCGTTTTGCCGCGTCCAGCCGGATTTAGGGTAAATTGTGGCCCTCATCCGCATTGCGTGGTCATCATAAGCTACTTTTTTGATAGCAAAATGTCCCTTCCCCCATCTACATTTAACCCGAAGCCTGTGCTGCGCCCGCTGCGCGGCGTGCGTGTCCTGAGTCTGGCGCTCAACCTCCCCGGCCCGGCCGCACTGATGCGCTGCCGTCAGATGGGCGCCACCTGCGTCAAGCTCGAGCCGCCCTCGGGCGATCCGATGGGCCACTACAACAAGCCCGCCTACGCGCAGCTGCATGAGGGCGTGAAGGTATTGGGCGCCGACCTCAAGACCGCGGCGGGCCAGAAGGCGGCACACCGCGCACTGGCCAAGACCGATGTGCTGCTCACGTCGTTTCGCCCGTCGGCACTGGACAAGCTGGGCCTGGGCTGGAAGGCGTTGCACAGGCTCTACCCCGCCCTGTCGCAGGTTGCCATTGTCGGTGCGCCCGGCGCGCGTGCCGAAGAGCCCGGCCACGACCTGACCTACCTGGCGGACAACGGCCTAGTCAACGGTCTGGAGCTGCCGCCCACGCTGTACGCCGACATGGGCGGCTCGCTGATGGCCAGCGAGGCCGTGCTGCAGGCGACACTGGCGCAGCGCGCGACGGGCCGGGGCGTGTTCATCGAGGTCGCACTCTCAAGCGCGGCAAGCTACCTCGCGCTGCCGCGCAGCTGGGGCCTGACACTGCCCACCGGCTCGGTCGGCGGTGCCCACGCGGGTTACCGTGTCTATCCCTGCAAGGATGGCCGCGTGGCCGTGGCCGCGCTGGAGCCGCACTTCGCGGCCGCGCTGTGCGCGGCGGCCGGCTTGAAAGCTTCGGACATGCGCGCCATGTTCGCGCCCACTACGCATCTGGTGATCGCCGCATTTTTGCTGACGCAGACGCGCAAACAGCTCGACAGGCTGGCCGTGCAGCAGGATATCCCGCTGCAAACGCTGGCCTGAGAAGGCCCACTGCAGCGCTATCCGCGTTCGATCAGCGCCTCCACATCCTCATGAAATTTCGCAGCGCACCACTCGGTCGCGCCGAAGTGCAGCACGTGGTTGGCGCCGCTGACCATGGTCGATTGCACTGACGCGCCCAGTGCAAAGTCTTCGTCGAGCGCGCTCCAGAACGACTCGACATTTTTCTTCCAGTAGTTGATCGACTTTTCCGTCGTCGGTATTTCAGGGGCCAGCGTCGCGGCGACGACCCGGCTCTGGTCCACGGCCTCGGGCAGCACGGTGAACGCGTTCGCGTGGTCGCCCTCGTGCAGGATCAGCTTGGCGGGGAAGAAGTCGTAAATAATATTTGCGCGCGTACCGGACCGGGTCCAGATAGCGCCCGACCGG
>SCRR01000136.1 GCA_004322085.1 Burkholderiaceae bacterium | reverse complement strand
CCGCGCGTCGAGGAGGTCGATGTCGAAGTGGTTTTCGACCCGCCTTGGTCGCGCTCGATGATGTCAGAGGCCGCCGAGTTGAGCCTGGGACTGTAACGAAGCCCCGCTATTTCGTGAGAATCAGCTTGCCCAGGCGAGTGGCCTGCAATCGGTAGATTGCGCCGTTATGGCGGATTTCCACCGTTTTGCGCCCCTTGAGCAGGGCGGCACTGTCCATGGCGACACAAGGCCCCTGGGCCTGAGGCAAATTCTCTGATTCTTGTGCCGGCGCTGCAGGCGCAGTAGCCTCTGAACAGCCCATCGGGGTGGCGTACGGGTCGGCAGGCTGCGGGTCGGTCATGACATGAGTCCAAGGGGGCAAATGCAGCGGATGCGCTGACTCACGGCTGTTGTGCCGGCTCGGTAATGAACCCTATTTTCTTGATGCCTGCCTGTTGGGCGTCCGCCAT
Source organism: Burkholderiaceae bacterium (assembly GCA_004322085.1). Taxonomy (GTDB): domain Bacteria; phylum Pseudomonadota; class Gammaproteobacteria; order Burkholderiales; family Burkholderiaceae_C; genus Rhodoferax_A. The sequence goes on along the minus strand of SCRR01000136.1, from coordinate 8,924 downwards.
CGCCAGAGCAACGCGCTCGTAGCGCACGGCCTTGTCGCCGCTGATATGCAACTCGGGTTGCGGTGTTTTGAGAGCGGCGGTCCGCAGCAGGACGATCAGACCCTTGTCATCTGTGCGGGTCTCATTCCAGAAGTAGTCGCCTTGCGCGTCCACGCTCAGGCGTACGGTTTCGGGCTTGGCGTCGAGTGGCTGGCTCGTGGCGCGAGGCAGATCGACTTTGACCGCGTTTTTCATCACCGGCACGGTGATGATGAAGATGATCAGCAGTACCAGCATCACGTCGACCATGGGGGTCACGTTGATCTCGTTCATCACCTCATCGGTGTCGTCCTGGGTTCCGAAGGCCATGGGTCAATTCCTTGTGGATGTGGAAAACGGGGCGGCAGACCTCAAGCCTTTTTCATGACAACGATATTGCTGTCGCCGATGCTGGTGACCCGTGCCCCGGTTACAAAGTAGGCGTGCAGGTCGTGCGTAAAGCTGTTGAGCTTGATGAGGATGAATTTATTGCCGCGCACCAGCGCGTTGTATCCGAGGACAGCCGGAATCGCTACCGCCAGACCGAGAGCCGTCATCACCAGTGACTCGCCCACCGGGCCTGCGACCTGGTCGATACTGGCTTGCCCCACCGAACCGATGCTCAGCAGCGCGTGGTAAATACCCCAGACAGTGCCGAACAGACCGACGAACGGAGCGGTGGAGCCCACTGACGCGAGGATGGCCAAGCCTGATTGCAGCTTGGCCGAGAATTCGTCAATGGTGTTGCGCAGGCAGCGCGAGACCCAGTCGCTTACATCCAGCGTGTCGTGCAGGTGCGCCCTGGTGTTGCGGTGGTGCGCCGTGGCCTCACGCCCCTCCAGCGCGAGCTGGCGAAACGGATTGTCAGCGTCCGTGCCCAGTTTGGCCACGCCTGTCGCGAAGTCTTCGCTGTGCCAGAAATCGGCCGCCTTGATGGCAAGCTTCTTGTACTTGATCACGTCCAGGGCCTTGATGAGAATGACCATCCACGAGGCAAGCGACATCACCAGCAACAGCACCGCCGTTGCCTTCATGATGATGTCGCCCTGGCTCCATAGGTGGGCGAGGCCAAATTGTGTTTCCATGAAAACTCCAGAGATTTATTCGAGAACAAAGTTGATGGGGACGTTGAACCACATCGCCTCGGCGACGCCGCCGCGTTTGCCCGGGACATAACGCCACTTCATGACAGTTTCCATTGCCACATGATCGAGCCGGTCAAAACCACTGGACTGTTTCAGTTCGGCCTTTTGCGGTAGCCCGTCGACCTCGATCAGGACGCGCACGATGACCTTGCCCTGTTCCCCCAGGCGTTTGCTGATCGGCGGATAAGGTGGCTTCGGGTTTTGCAGGTAGTCCGCATTGCTCGACGGCAGATCGACCCTGGCCGGCGGGGCCACTGGTGCCTGGACAATGGGCGCCGCGATGGGCGGCGCCGGTGGCTGGGGCGTTACCACGCCAACAGGTGCGGCAGGTTCAGGCGCCGGGTCGGTAATGGCGACCGGTTGTGGCGCGCGCACGTGTGGTCGCGCAACAGTCTTGGTGACCGGTCGCTTCACCGGTGGTGGCGGCGGTGCAGGCAGCACGACCGGTTTGGGAGGTTCGATCTTTGGCGCAGGCGGTGTGATGAGCTGGGCCAGGATTTGCACCGGCACCACGATCTCTGTAGCGCGGCGCAACAAGCCGGCTTGCAGCGTCCACAGTGCCACAATGTGAAGCAGCAGCACGGCGCCAACAATGGTCGCATTGCGACTCAGGCCAGCGGGGAAAGGGCGTGTGGCGGACAGGTTCATGAGGGGCGGCTGGAACGGGCACGCGATGGCAAGACCTCACCATGCTACGCGCCAACGCTGCGTATCGCTATTTACGCAAAACCCACCAGACCGAACCGACGACAAGGATCAGGCTGCCGGCGAGTGTTGCAAGAAATTCCATTCGCTGCCTCAGAGGCTTGCGGGGGCGTAGGCGTTCGTGGTTGCGCTGCCATTGTCGCGGCTCAACGCTGCCACGGGATGCGATGCATCGCACTGTGCGACGAGCTCGCGGGCGCAGCCCTCGCATTGACCGCACTGGGTAGCCACGCCGAGTTCGAGCTGGATTTCGTCGAACCCCATCCCGGCTCGTGCGTAGCGGGTGATTTCGCGGTCGGAGATCCGGTGGCATACACAAACAATCATGGCGGCAGGCAGTGAGTAGCTGAAGGTTGACGGTGCGTGATTATAAATACGAATCCATCTCATTTACAACCATGCAAATGTAAAGGCGTATTGCAGACCCTGGAAGCCGAATACCCGTTATTCAGCGGGCGGGTGTTGTTACGGGCGCTTGATGAACTTGATCCTGACCGATTTTGTTTTGCCGGCGGCAGGCGTCGCTTCGCTGCTGCAGCCGCTACAGCCAGAGCCACAGCCTCCCTTTTGCTGCGCCCACGCCTGCCACCGGCGTGACGAGCGCAGGCACTGCGACCGCGCCATCAAGGCAGTTGCGACAAGCCGCTTCAGGCTGGCGGGCGTCAGGGTCCATGCCGCGTAGACGGTGCAGCACGCCACCACGGCGTACACCAGCAGTGCCTGCAATGTGGCGTTCATCATGAGGTCAGCGCCAGCGCGACGCGGTAGGTGATAAACGAGGCGGCATAGGCCAGCGCAAACAGGTAACCCGCCATCAAGAGCGGGTAGCGCCACGAGTTGGTTTCGCGTTTGACCACGGCCAGCGTCGAAATGCACTGCGGTGCGAACACATACCAGGCCAGCAGCGAGTAGGCCGTGGCCAGCGACCAGCTCTGCACGATCAGCGGCACCAGCGCCTTGGCCGTCGCTTCGCCAGTGGCGGATAGCGCGTACACCGTGCCGAGCGCGCCCACCGCCACTTCGCGCGCCGCCATGCCCGGCACCAGCGCGATGGAAATCTGCCAGTTGAAACCGATCGGCGCAAACACCACTTCCAGCGCCCGGCCAATCATGCCGGCAAAGCTGTACTGGATGGCCGGCCCCGTGGCGCCCGAGGGCGGGCTGGGGAAGGTCGACAGAAACCACAGCACCACCATGAGCGAGAAAATGATGGTTCCGACGCGCCGCAGAAAGATGTGCATGCGCTGCCACAGGCCCAGCACCAGATTGCGCAGGTTGGGCATGCGGTATGGCGGCAGCTCGAGCATCAGGGGCTGGTAGTTGCTTTTGAGCCAGGTGCGCTTGAACACCCAGGCCACGCCCATGGCCGAGAAGATGCCGGCGGCATACAGCGCGAACAGCGTGATGCCCTGCAGATTGAACCCACCCACCTCGCGCCGGGGCACAAAGGCGCTGATCAGCAGCGCATACAGCGGCAGGCGCGCCGAGCAGGTCATCAGCGGCGCGATCATGATGGTGGAGAGCCGGTCGCGCCAGTTCGGAATGGTGCGCGTGGCCATGATGCCCGGAATGGCGCACGCGAAGCTCGACAGCAGCGGAATGAAGGCGCGGCCCGACAGGCCGACCTTGCCCATCAGGTTGTCCAGCAGGAAGGCGGCGCGCGGCAGGTAGCCCGAGTCTTCCAGCAGCAGGATGAAGAAGAACAGGATCAGGATCTGCGGCAAAAACACCAGCACGCTGCCCACGCCTGCCACGACCCCGTCCACCAGCAGGCTCTCCAGCATGCCGGGCGGCATGTGCCGCTGGATCAGCACGCCCACGCCGGTGACCGCGTTCTGGATCAGGTCCATCGGCAGGTTGGCCCAGGAAAACACCGCCTGGAAGATCAGGAACAGCACGACGCCCAGCAGCAGCAGGCCCAGCACCGGATGCATCACGACCGAATCGATACCGTGGTTGAAGCGCTTGATCTGGCCCGCGTTGGGCACCGCTGCCGCCAGAATCGACTTGACCTGGGCTTGCAGTGCAGCCGGCGTCAAAGGCTGATGTGCTACATCTTTAGTAGCTACTTGCATGGGCTGTGTATGGGCTTGAGGCCTTAAACTATCGTGAACGTCGGTCAGGAATGCAGCCTGCGCCGCCTGTAGCAGGGCTTCGCGGCCGTTGTCTCTGGCGCGGCCCAGCCAACTGCTGATCCAGTTCGCCTTCACCGCCACGGTTTCCACTACCGGGATGCCCAGCTCGGCCGAGAGCCGGGCGACATCGATCTGCAGGCCCTGTGCGCGTGCCACGTCCATCATGTTCAGCGCCAGCACCATGGGGCGCCCGAGTGCCAGTAGCTGCAGCACCAGGCGCAGGTTCATGCGCAGGTTGGTGGCGTCCACCACGGCGATGATGCCGTCGGGCTGGACCTCGCCCGCGCGTCGGCCCATCACCACGTCGTGCGTGATCGCCTCGTCGGAGCTGGCGGGGTTGAGGCTGTAGGAGCCGGGCAGGTCCATGATCGAGACCTCGCGGCCGTCGGGCAGGCGCGTGAACCCCTCTTTGCGCTCGATCGTCACGCCGGCGTAGTTGGCCACTTTTTGGCGCGCGCCGGTGAGCAGATTGAACAGCGCGGTCTTGCCGCAATTCGGGTTGCCGACCAGGGCGATGCGCAGGGCGACGCCCGCTGCCGCTTGAGTGGCGCCGCTCATTGGGCAGCCTCCACGGCTCGCGCTGCGGCAGGCACCCCGGGAGCAGTCTGTCGGCTCATGCGCCCATGCATCACCCGGATGCAGCAGGCTTCGTGACGGCGCAGCGCAAACACCGTGTCGCCGACCTGGACCGCGATCGGTTCGCGTCCGCCCGGCCCGCGGTGCAACACGCTAACGGTCTCGCCCACGATAAAACCCAACTCGGCCAGCCGCTGCACCAGGCCGGTCGATTTGCCGGCGCCGCCAGCCTCGGTCAGCCCGGTGATGGTTGCGGCGTGACGGGGCTTCAGATCGGCCACCGACAGGGAGTCAAAAACAAGTGTGGCGCTCGCGCAGGCTTCGCCATGGGTGGGCGGCCGGACGGAATCGGAAGCTGCGGCGCGGTGCATGATGAAGTGCTTTCAACGGGCGGTGGGCAAGGTATTGAGTATGCGAATCGTTACTATTCATGTTCATTGTAGCTCAGTCGACGTCTCCCGCGCCTGGCGACGCCTTGTTGCCGGTGAGCATCGCTCGCATGAGGTTTTCACGGTGGCGCCAACTGGTGAAGGCAACGCCGGCTACATGCAGTGCGGCCAACGCCAGCAGCAGCCACGCCAGCGCCTCGTGCAGCTGGTCAAGCCACGCCATGCCCCAGAACGCGTCGGTGCTGTAGAGCCAGCCGGTGATGCCCAAGCCGGCCACACAGCCCAGCAGCGCCAGCACCATCCAACCGCCCAATGGGTTGTGGCCGAGGTAGCGTGGCTCGCGCCCCGCCCATAGCTGGGCGGCGTAGCCCAGGGTTCGGTTCGGTGCGCGCACGAATTGGGAAAAGCGGGCGTAGCGGCTCCCGGCAAAGCCCCACGCCAACCGCGCCACCACGATGCCCAAGGCCGCATAGCCCGCGGGCTCATGGGCACGGAACGAGCCCAGCGTGCTAAGCCACGCCGTGGCGACGACTACCATCAGCGCCCAGTGCAGCAGGCGCACCGACAGATCCCAGACCTTGTGCGGCGGGGTGGGGCCGAGCTTCAAGGGCAGCGCCGACCAAGCTACGAGGGCCGCTTGACTTCGCTGATCCTCTCGAAGGTCTTGGGGTTGAAGAAGACTTCGGCGCGCTTGCCCCGTTCATCGAAGCCGTAGACCTCGTAGCAGCCGTTCTCGGTTTTGACCTGGCGAACGTTCTTCCAGCCGTCGGCGAGGAGCTGGCGTTTGAGTTCCATCTGCGGCCTCCATTCGGCCTTGGGCACGTCGCACTTGAAGTCGCCGTGCGCCAGCGCGGTGCCGGCCGCGAGAGTCAGCGCAGCAGCGCACAGAAGGGAAGTCGGTTTCATGGATGCCTTTCGTTGAAGCGGCGCTGTGTGGCAAGGTCGCGGACGTCGTCAGACGTCGAGCCACATGCGCAGCAGGTTGTGGTAAATCGAGGTGAGGCCGATGACGGAAGGATCGGTCTCGCCCAGCTGCGCGTTCGAGCGCAGCCGGCGCAGGTGGTTGTCCATGTCGAACAGCAGGCGGCGCTGCTCGTCGCCGCGCACCATGCTCTGGATCCAGAAGTAGCTGGCCACGCGAAACCCGCGCGTGACCGGCTCGACCCGGTGCACGCTGGTACCGGGGTACAGCACCAGATCGCCGGCTGGCAGCTTGACGCGGTGCTCGCCGAAGGTGTCTTCCACCATCAACTCGCCCCCTTCGTATTCGGTTGGGTCCGACAGGAACAGGGTGCACGAGATGTCGGTGCGTACGCGCCCCGCGCCGTCGGCCAGGTAACGCACGGCACTGTCCACATGGTTGCCGAAGTTGTTGGCCGAGCCGCCATACCGGTTGAACAGTGGCGGCGAGATTTGCTTGGGCAGCGCCGCCGAGAAAAACAGCGAATGGCGCTCCAGGCCGCGCAACAGCAACTGCCGCACGGCGCGGGTGGCTTCGCAGGCCTCGGGCAACTGCTCGTTGTTCTTGGCCTGCGCCGACTGGCTGCCGGCGGTGATGCGCCCGTCGCCCCACGGGGCGTCAGACAGGATGCCCCTGGCCTGGCGAACCTCCTCGGGTGTGAGGACCTGGCGAACGTGCAGCATCATGGCCGAAATCCGCCCCGTCAGAAGCGCACGCCCAGCGACAGCAGAGTCGTGCGCTGCGTGCCCAGGATCACGAAGCCCGGGTACAGCTGGTCGCCGTAGCGCTTGTTGGTGATGTTGGACACGTTGAGCTGCGCGAACACGTCAGGGGTGAACTTGTATTCAATCATCGCATCGCCCACCACATAGCCCGGCGCGCGCGCCGTGGTGGGGGCTGCGCCAGTTGTGCCTTGCAGTGGCCGGTTGGTCGTGGCGCCGTGCGCGCCTGCACCTATGCGCAGCTTGGGGGTTGCCTGGTAGCTGAGCCAGACGGCGCCGGACTGCGTCGGCGTGAGCCCCACGCGCGAGCCGACGATGTTTTGCTGCGCGCTGCCGGCCTGGTCTATCGTGGCCACTGGGATCCAGCTGTAGGAGCTGTAGATATCCCACTTGGGTGTCAGGCGTCCAACGACTTCGAGCTCCAATCCGGCCGCGTGGCGCTTGCCCGACAGCAGGTAAGCGCTGCCGGCGAAGTCGGAGTCCGTGGTGCGCTCGTTGTACTTCTCGGTGCGAAAGATCGCGCCGCGCGTGGACAGTTTGCCGTCAAGCCAGTCGAGCTTGGCGCCCAGCTCGATGTTGCGGCTCTTCTCCGGCGGCGTGTTCGCGTTCTGCGGCGTCACGTATTGGTAGGTGTCGGCCGAGGTGTTGAACGAGGTGCCGTAGGACAGGTGGTAGGACTGCGTCCGCGAAGGTTGGAACAGCACGCCGGCGCGGTAGCTCCACGGCGACGCCGACAGGCTGGTGCGCGCGGTGCCAGTCAGGGCGCCGCCGACGCCCGCGGCGTAGCTGAGCTGCTCGAAATTGCCGCGGAAGTTGTCGTAGCGCACGCCGCCCAGCAGCTTCCAGGACGGCGCCACCTGCACCAGATCCTGCAGGTACAGGCCGAAGGTATTGGCGGCGTAGTTGCTCGACGGGCGGTAGATGGGCGAGGCTGACAGCATGCGTCCGTCGTCGGGCGTGCCGACGCTGGTATTGCCCTTGTTGTAGTTGGTTCCAACCAGGCCGTTCGACTGGAATCGATTGGCCGTTTCATGCGACGCATCCAGCCCGGCCAGCAGGTCGTGGCGCAGGCCGAACCAGTTGAATGTATTGCTGTAGTCGCTTTGCAGGTAGGTGCCCCGGTACCGGTCCTTGCGCGCTGCCAGGCCGGCGCGCGTGAGGATGGTGGCGTCACTCAGGTTGGCGGTGGTGGTCGGTGCGCCGTTGGTGGTGCCAAAGCCCACCGCCGTGCCCCATTGCGCGCGGTCGAACACGCCGCTGCGCAGCTGCGTGTGCAGCTCGCCACCATCGCCCAAGCGGTGCTTCCATGCCGCGCTGGCATAGGATGCCTCGCCTTCCAGGTAGTCGCTGGCAGTACCGTAGAAGTTGCCGGGCTTGACGGCCGGCACCGTGCCGCCCAGATAGCGGATGCCGGCCGGCGGCACGTTGTCCACATTCAGGTAGAACAGGCCCACGGTGAACTCGTCACGCGTGCCGAGGCCCCAACTGTAGCTGGGCGCCAGCCCGTACTTGTCGATGTTGGCGCCGCGGTTGTCGGCCTTGGTGTACATGGCATTGAGGCGCAGCGCCGTCTCCTCGCCGGTGCGGATATTGAAGTCGCCCGTGCCGCGGATATAGCCGTCGCTGCCGATCGTGCCCATGACGTCGCTCTGGTCCGCCAGCATCGGCTTCTTGGTCACCTGGTTGATCACGCCGCCAGTGGAGCCGCGGCCGAACAGCATGGAAGCTGAACCGCGCATCACTTCGATCCGGTCGAGGTTGAAGGTGTCGCGGTCGTACTGCGAGGGGTCGCGCATGCCGTCGATCAGCAGGTCGCCCGTGGTGGCGACCGGGAAGCCGCGCAGGCGGATGTCCTGATCGGTGCCGTTCTCGGTGGCAGAGAAGGTGATGCCGGCGCTGTAGTGCAGTGCCTCCTTGAGCGTATCGAGCTTCACGTCGTCGATCAGTTTTTCCGTGATCACGCTGATCGATTGGGGAATGTCGCGGATGTCCTGTGTGCCCTTGCCGATGGTCGTCTTCTTTGTTTGCAAGGCATCCTTGCCTTGGGCTTCCTCCAACTTTTCCTTGACGACGACTGTTTCGAGGGTCGTATCCTGCGACGCACCACTTTGTGCCCAGCAACTGACCGAGGCGGCCAGCATCAGCGCGCCGAGCGGCAGCAGTGTTTTTTCGGACGCGGATGAGGTGGCCTTGTTTTGGCCGGCGGAGGGGCGGGGCTTGCCGCAATGGCGGCGCTGCAAATCGAAAAGTGGTTTTTTAGCCAAGAGGGCCTC
>SCRR01000135.1 GCA_004322085.1 Burkholderiaceae bacterium | reverse complement strand
CGCTGATGGTGATGAACTGCGCGTCGAACGCTTCGGCCATGAGCCGCGCGATGGTCGTCTTGCCGGTGCCGGGCGGTCCCCACAGGATGCACGAATGCGGCCGACCCGACTCGAACGCGACGCGCAGCGCCATGCCCTCGCCCAGCAGGTGCTGCTGCCCCACCACCTCGCCCAAGGTCCGCGGGCGCAGCCGCTCGGCCAGCGGCACGTGCAGCGGGGAATCGGGGGCGTCGTTGTTCTTCGAGTAGCTCACAGCGCGTCGAGCGGGCTCAGGATGCCGCGCCCGCCCTTGTTCATCACATGGGTGTAGATCATGGTGGTATTCACGTCGGCATGGCCCAGCAGTTCCTGCACGGTGCGGATGTCATAGCCCGATTGAAGCAGATGCGTGCGCAGGCGCTCGAGCAGCTTGGGTTCGCGCCCCGCTGCGGGTGTACCTTTGGCGTCTGGGGAAATCGTGGAGTCTTGGGGCATCCGGCAAATTCTAGGTTTGTCTAATAATGAGGTGATTCGGGTTGGTCCTGAAGATTGACGAATTTCGTTACGTTGGCCAACGGGTGCTCTTAAGATCGCAGTCGTCCAATCCTAGTTGGGCGTCATCATCCAGCTCGAGAGAGGCCCGCGAGAAAGGCAAGGAAGCTGACCGCAATGATTGACTCAATCCTCAAGTACCTATCGGTACTCACAGTGGCTGGTGCCGCCATCTCGTTTGTCTTCGGCTTCATCAAGTATCTGGATCAGCGCAATCGAGAGGAACGCACCAAACGGTACGAACTCTTTCATGACCTAATGCGCCGCGTATCGGCACAAGGCGAGAAGCCAGGTGATGGGCTCCTCTCACGCAGCAGCTCGCAGCAATCTATGAGCTACAGCATTTCAAAGAGTACGCTTACGCAGCGATCCCGATTCTTGAACACGTACAAACGCACTTCGCTCAGAGCAAAGCTGCAGAGCCTCTACTTAAAGCAATCGCCGATACCCTCTCAAAGCTTCGGCAGTAACACTTCAAAGGTGAGGCCCATTCACCTCGGGTCACGCCGCATCGTCCGGCAAATGGAGCAAATCCAACAATGACGCCAAACCTTTTCATCGAGAGAACTTGCCCCAGCGAGCCGAGTCAAGCCTCTCATGTCCAATGTTAGGCCCCAGACATGCAAGTGCAAAGTGAAGTCATGCGCGCAACGCCCGTTGAGATTCCGTCGCAGTCTCGCGTTGCTCACATCTACAAGTCGACGAACCTTGCCGATGCATTCGCGATTCAGCTTCCTACTGGCACATCCGATGACCCTGAGTTGTTGGCCCGGTTTATCTTCTCGAATCAGCCCTCATGGATCGGCAAACTCATAAAAATCAGAGACGCTGTGGTTGTGTGCTTCGGCCTGAAGACCGCCAAACATCTGGCAACGCTCTCCCAAGACGCCAACTCCAAGCGCATTAGCATTTTCAAGGTCTACAGCGCAAGCAAAGCTGAGGTTGTTTTAGGCGAAGACGACAAGCACCTTGATTTCAGAGTCTCGGTCTTTTGTTCGGAAGAGCGAGCTACAGAAGTCGGGCGGCAATTGATCGTCTCGACTGTTGTCCAATGCCACAACCTCCTTGGTCGCACTTATATCCTGGTCATTGCGCCCTTTCATCGAATGGTTGTAAAGGCTAGCCTTCGACGTGCAGCACATATCGGCTGGCCTCGTGCGTCAGGCTCCTTATGAAACCCCATGAGCGATCCAATACTCACCTTCAAGAACCAAGCCGAGTGGGAGTCTTGGCTTGATCTCAACGGGAGCGCGGCAACTGGCGCGTGGCTTCGCCTTGCCAAGAAGGCTGCCGGGCAGCGAACCGTCTCCTATGCCGAAGCGCTAGCAAGCGCTCTTTGCCACGGCTGGATCGACGGTCAAAAGCGGGGGGAAGCGAACATCATCGGCTTCAGCGATTCACGCCCAGGGCAGCAAGAAGTATCTGGTCCAAGATCAACAAGGCAAAAGCTGAAGCTCTCATCTCGCCGGGAAGAATGCGCCCTGCTGGAATGCGTGAGATCGACCGAGCCAAGCAGGATGGTCGGTGGGATGCAGCGTATTCATCAGCGAGTACATCGACCATCCCTGACGATTTGCAAAAAGCCCTTGATGCGAATAAAAAAGCCAAAATGTTCTTCGCGTCGCTCAACAGCCAGAACCGATACGCCATTTTGTTCAGGATTCAGAATGTCAAAAAGGCAGATACTCGCGCCAGGAAGATCACTCAGTTCGTCGAAATGTTGGCCAATGGCGAAAAACTTTACCCCTAGCACCAGCGGCCTGACTGTTCGTTCAACAGGGACGCTCATGCTACGCAGGGTCGCCCTTTAACTGATGCGTTAGATTCCACCAAACCCGCACCAACCAATGGGCACTACCGAGAACAAGTCGCTGCCGCAACATGTCTTCGCGGAGACGGCCAAGGGCAACGGGCGGCCCTTTGTCGAGGCACTGGCCGAGGACGTCTCCTGGACCATCATCGGCTCTACACCGTGGTCGAAGACATATCGTGGCAAGCCAGCTGTTCTCCGTGAACTGCTCGGGCCACTGAACGCTCAACTTGCCGGCAAGAATACGATCACAGCGCACCGCTTCATTGCGGAAGGCGACCAGGTGGTCGTCGAAGGTCGCGGACACAACACGACCAACGCCGGCAAGCAATACAACAACCGCTATTGCTGGGTGTTTCGCATTGCTCAGGGCCGCGTCGTCGAGCTGATCGAATATACCGACACGTCGCTCATTGAATCAGCGCTCCTTCCTCCGCAGCCGCCCGGCAACCGCTAAAGCGCCTGAATACCTAATGGTGAACTGAAATGGGAAGCCGAATGACCGTCGCACTCTACGTACTCTTGATGGCGGCCGTGATCGTCGGGATCGATTTCTTGTTCTTCAGGGACCGATTCTGGGAGCGACTGGCAGTGAACGTTGGAATTGTCCTGATATTCGGAGCCTCCTACTTCAGATTCCTGAACCATCCATGAGCACGGCAGGATCAAACGCGTTTCCAACTGAAGGCGGATGCGACTGCCGCGCGGTGCGCTACCGCATGAAAACGGCACCCCTCTTTGTTCACTGCTGCCAATTGATCCGGGCCGATGCCGCTTTGCGGCGCGACTTGACTCGAATTTGAGCCTCACAGAAAACTCGCCATGCCCGAACCGACAGCTACCCCCGACAATACCGCCGTGCGAATCGCACTCTGGCGGGCGTTGCACGTCGAGATGGATCCCCCGCCTCACGTGTTTGAAGACACGGTCGGCCTGCAATTGGTGGCCCCCGACGACGCATGGCGCGATCGCCCGGACATGAGCCAGTTCACGCGGCCGTTTCGTGCTTCGATCGTGGCGCGCGCCCGTTTTGTCGAAGATCTCGTCGAGGAACAGGCTGCGCGCGGCACGACGCAGTACGTCATGCTCGGCGCCGGGCTGGACACGTTTGCGCAACGACGGCCGGAGCTTGCCTCGCGCATGCAGATGTTCGAAATCGACCAGCCCGCGGCGCAGGCATGGAAGCGCGAGCGCCTTCTCGAACTCGGCTTCGGCATTTCGCCGTTCCTGCATCTCGTCCCCGTGAATTTCGAGGCCGGAGATGCCTGGTGGGAACGGTTGGGTGCGTCAGGTTTCGATTCCCAAAAACCGTCAGTGGTCGCGTCCACCGGCGTCAGCATGTACTTGACCAGGGACGCGACCATGGCGACTCTGCGGGAAGTCGCGTCGCTGGCGCCAGGCTCCACGTTCGCCATGTCGTTCATGCTGCCCATCGAACTCAACGACCCCGAAATACGCCTTGGTGTCGAGCGTGCAGCCGTAGGCGCAAAGGCAAGCGGCACTCCCTGGCTTAGCTTTTTCACTCCTGCGGAAATACTGTCCATGGCCCGCGAGGCGGGTTTCAGAACCGTCGAGCACATCTCGGCAGCCACCCTGGCGCAGCGCTACTTCTGCGGCAGGACAGATGGCCTGCGCCCGCCGAATAATTCAGAGGAACTGCTGGTGGCGGCCACCTGAGGCGCCACCCCTGTTTGGCATCAACGGCCCGGACTTCAAATGATCCAGAACGCAAGCGTCAGTTTCTTCGACCTGCAGTTCCAGCGCCAGGTGGCTGCTGGTGAGCATGCGCTCAATCCTTTCGAGCGCGCTGCCCTTGCCCACTTGAAAGGCAAGCTCCTCGACTATGGTTGCGGACTTGGCAATCTCGCGCTTGAAGCGGCACGCCGGGGGCAGAGTGTTCTCGCGCTGGACGCCAGCTCCGCGGCTATTGCCTACCTTCGGGAGGCTGCTGACAAAGAGAGTCTTCCGCTCAAGGCGCTCGAGGCAGACCTGCGGACATTCGAGCTGACCGAAGACTTCGACTCCGTCGTCTGCATCGGGCTTCTGATGTTCTTCGATTGCCCCACCGCCCATGCGCAGTTGCAGGCATTGCAGGCCCGGGTGCGACCGGGAGGCGTCCTGGTGCTCAATGTGTTGACGCAAGGCACCACCTACATGGACATGTTCTCGCCGCAGGGCCATTGCCTGTTCGCGCCGGAGGAGCTGCGCGACAGCTTCCGGTCGTGGGAGATTGTGAGCTTGACGAGGGACGAGTTTGCGGCCCCTGCCAACACGACCAAGGTCTTCGCCACCGTCATCGCGCGCAAGCCGGCGCAGGGCGGTGATGCCTAGCCCCGTCGGGCGACGCGAGGATTCGCCGCCGGCCCCGATTCGCCGCTCGTGCAGGAGATCGGGCGCGCACGCATAATCACTTTTTGGAGCCTGCTGGATAGAACCGTTGGCGGGGTTGTCCAGAATACCCAAGCAACCTTGAGACAAACATGACGGCACATCCCTCAGCCCGGCGCAGCCATCACGCGGCCTGGAGCATCACGCTCTTCCTGTTGCTGGCGGTCATCGGCCTTTTCTATGTCAAGTGGTCACCGTATTACAGCCGTGCCTTCACGGCGGCCGAGACGCACTCCATCGGCCACTCGATCCTGACGGCCGGCAACCAGGCGCCGCCCGCACCGTCGCTTCAGGCGGCGCTCGGCTACGCGATGACCTATGGCGCTGCGATCTGGAAAGCGCTGGTCCTGGGCCTGCTGCTGGGCTCGGCGCTGGACGTGCTGGTGCCGCGCCAATGGGTGACGCGCCTGCTCGGCGGCACCGGCATGGGCAGCGTGCTCACGGGCGGGCTGCTGTCGGTACCCAGCATGATGTGCACCTGCTGCGCCGCGCCCGTGATTACCGGGTTGCGCCAATGTCGCGCTGCCCCTGGCAGCACGGTGGCCTACTGGCTCGGCAACACCATGCTCAACCCGGCCACGCTGGTGTTCATGGGCTTCGTGCTGGGCTGGCGCTGGGTCGGGCTGCGGCTGGCGCTGGGCATCGTCATGGTGCTCGGCCTGGGCTGGCTGCTCAATCGCATGAGCCGGGTGCATGAGGGCGGCGGTGACGCGGCTGCAACCCAGGCGCTGCAGGCGGCTGCCGGCGACGTCGAGCCGGACCCGCGCCCCATCTGGCTGCGCTGGCTGCGCTCCCTCGCTGGGATGTCGCTGCGGCTGCTGCCCGAGTACGCCATTCTCGTGTTGCTGCTCGGCGCCGCGCGCGCCTGGCTGTTTCCGGTCGCCGATGTCAGCGTGGACAACAGCCTGCTGTGGATCGTCGGCCTCGCGGTGGCCGGTACGCTGTTCGTGATTCCCACGGCCGGCGAGGTGCCGATCGTGCAGGCCATGCTGTCGCTGGGCATGGCCGCGGGCCCCGCAGCCGCGCTGCTGGTAACCTTGCCGCCCATCAGCCTGCCATCACTGGCGATGGTGGCCAAGGCGTTCCGACCCGTCGAGCTGGCGGTGCTGATTGCGGGCGTGATCGTGCTGGGCGTGCTCGCGGGCGGACTCGCAATTGCACTCGGGTTCTGAAGTCACTGCCGCACGACATCGGCGCCGGTCGGCGGTTCGAACTTGAAGGTACCGGCGGCGAGCGGCAGGTTGACCTGGAGCTGGCTGAAGGTCAGCACCGAGCGCTGGCCAAAGCTGTCGAGAATCTCCAGCACGGCGAGCTCGCTGCCCTTGTCCGACAGCCGGAAACCGACGCGCACGCTTTGCAGGGGGCCGTCCTTGGCTTTCGGCATGGCCACGGCCCATTGCAGGCCGTCCTGATCCGGAGCATCCGTCAGGTTGAAGTCGGCCCGCAATGCCTGCAGATCGGGAGCCGCCGCGATCAGCGCGGCGGGCGTGGAGCCCAGCACCTGCGACTGCTTGCGCGCCGTGACCTGATTCAGATCCGCGTCATACAGCCACAGCGTCTGGCCATCGGCTACGATGCTTTGCTTGAACGGCTTCTCATAAAGAAACCGGAACCGGTTGGGGCGCAAAAACTCGAATGTCCCACTCGATGTTTTGGAGCGGGCCGCCTGCCCCGGACGCGGCGGCGAGGTGACGACCTGGGTGAAATCGGCCTGCCCGCTCTTCACGGTTTTGACGAAGGATTCAAGGTCTTCCATGCCGCCAGCCCATGCCAGCTGTGCACACCCAGCTATCAGAAGAATAGTAAACAGTTTTCGCATGAATCTCACTTGAACGGCGCCAGGCTCATTCGACGCGCGCCGGCACCAGAATCTCACGCTGGCCGTTGGTGCTCATGGCGCTCACCAGGCCGGCCTTCTCCATGTCCTCGACCAGGCGCGCGGCCCGGTTGTAGCCGATCTTCAGATGGCGCTGCACCAGGGAGATGCTGGCCTTGCGGTTTTTCAGCACCACCTCGACCGCCTGGTCGTACATCGGATCCTTCTCGCCGCTGCCCTCGCCGCCGTCGCCGAGCAGGCCACCCTCGTCATCGACCGTGCCGCCTTCGAGCACGCCCTCGATGTAGTTCGCCGGGCCCTGTGACTTAAGGTAACTCACGACGCGGTGCACTTCCTCGTCGCTAACAAACGCCCCATGCACGCGGATCGGGAACCCGGTACCGCTGGGCATGTACAGCATGTCGCCCATGCCCAGCAGCGCCTCGGCGCCCATCTGGTCCAGGATGGTGCGCGAGTCGATCTTGCTGGACACCTGGAACGCAATGCGCGTCGGGATGTTGGCCTTGATCAGGCCCGTGATCACGTCCACGCTGGGGCGCTGCGTCGCCAGGATCAGGTGGATACCGGCGGCGCGCGCCTTTTGCGCGAGGCGCGCGATCAGCTCCTCGATCTTCTTGCCGACCACCATCATCAAATCGGCCAACTCGTCGATCACTACCACGATGTGCGGCAGGCGCTCCAGCGGTTCGGGCGAATCGGGCGTCAGGCTGAACGGGTTATAGATGAACTCCTCGCGCGCCTTGGCTTCGTCGATCTTGGCGTTGTAGCCCGCCAGGTTGCGCACGCCCAGCTTGCTCAGCAGCTTGTAGCGGCGCTCCATTTCGGCCACACACCAGGTCAGGCCGTGGGCGGCCTGGCGCATGTCGGTCACCACGGGCGCCAGCAGATGCGGAATGCCTTCGTAGACCGACATTTCCAGCATCTTGGGGTCGATCATGAGCAGGCGCACATCGCGCGCCTCGGCCTTGTACAAGAGCGAGAGAATCATCGCATTGATGCCGACCGACTTGCCCGAACCGGTGGTGCCGGCCACCAGCACGTGCGGCATCCTGGTCAGATCGACCACCACCGGGTTGCCGACGATGTCCTTGCCCAGGCCCATGGTCAGCAACGACCTGGCTTCGTTGTAGACCTGCGAGCCCAGGATCTCGGACAACTTGATCGACTGGCGCTTGGCGTTGGGCAACTCCAGCGCCATGTAGTTCTTGCCCGGAATGGTCTCGATCACACGGATCGACACCAGGCTCAGCGAGCGCGCCAAATCCTTGGCCAGGTTCACCACCTGCGCGCCCTTCACGCCCGTGGCGGGCTCGATCTCGTAGCGCGTGATCACGGGCCCCGGTGAGGCCAGCACCACGCGCACCTCCACACCGAAGTCCTTGAGCTTTTTCTCGATCAGGCGGCTGGTCATCTCCAGCGTCTCGGGCGCCACACTTTCCTGGCGGGTCGGCGCACCATCGAGCAAATCCACCTGCGGCAGCCGGCTGTCTGGCAACTCGGTGAACAGCGGCTTCTGGCGCTCCTTGGCGACGCGCTCGCTGCGCGGCACTTGCGCCAGCACAGGCTCGATCAGCACGGGTCCTGCGTGTTGCTCTTCAATCTCCGAGCGCTCTTCCAGCAGCACTTCCTCGCGTTCGCGCGCCGCCCGCTTGCCGAGTGCGAGGTCTTCGGCAATTTCGCGTTTTTCGCGGCGCAGTTCGACCAGCGAATAAAGCTTCGCCCCGACATGCTCGGCCACTTGCGCCCACGAAAACCGGAACACCGACGCCACACCGATCACCCCCAGCACAATGCCGACCAAGCCCGAACCGGTGAAGCCCAGCCACTTGACGCTGGCCGGCCCGACCAGATACCCGAGCACACCACCCGCATAGCCCGGCAGGTGGTCTTCGAAACGATACATGCGCGACCATTCCAGTGCGGTGCTGGCGCACAGCAGCAACGCCAGGGCGCACCAGAACGCCGCGCGGCTCACGGCGAACCGGCCCAGCCGTGAAGCGTCATGGGAGGTGTCGCCCCCTGGCGCTGCGGCGTCGTCACCGCGCAGCCCCCGCGCCAGCACGGCGAACCAGACGCGCAGTGCGGCCGCAACGCACCACCAGACGGAAAAGCCAAACAGAAAATAGCTCGCGTCGGCAATCCAGGCGCCCAGGCGCCCCGCCAGGTTGCGGACCGGACCGCCATAGCCCGAGGTGGACCAGGCCGCGTCCTGCGGTGAGTAACTGAGCAGGGCCAGCAGCCAGAAAGCGATGGCCAGCAACCCCAGAATCAGGCCCACCTCACGCACGAAGCGGGTGGCAACGGAGCGTTCGGAGGTGGCGACGGACGAGGACGAATTCAGGGTGTTGAGCGAGTAAGTCATAAGCGAAGCGTAGGGCGCCAGCTTACCCGAAAGCAGAGCGGAAAATCAGTTCGCGGGTTCAATCCGCTCAGTGATCACCATGGCACCGCTGTCCAGGATTTCCGTCAGGCCGCGTCCTTCGAGATCCTTCATGACCCGGCTCACCATCTCGCGCGAAGCACCGACCATTTTGGCGATATCCTGGCGCGAAATCTTCTCGCGAATCACGAGCGTGCCGTCCGGCTCGGGTTTGGCAAATTCAAGCAGCGCGCGCGCCACGCGGCCGTAAACGTCCATCAGGGCCAGCGACTCGATCTTGCGGTCCGCATGACGCAGGCGCTGCACCAGACCGCGCAACACGGCATACGCCATGGATGAGCTGTCCGGCAGGCAGCGGGCAAACTCGGCGCGTCCGAGCATCAGCACGTCGGTCTGCAGTTCGGCGCGCACCGTGGCGGAATGCGGTTCATCGTCGATCAGGCTCATCTCGCCAATGTAGTCGCCGGGCTGCATGCTGGCCAGAATCACTTCGCGCCCGCGACTGTCCGATGTGACGACGCGCGCGCGCCCGGTCAGAATGATGAACAGGGCATCCGCCTTCTTGCCCTGTTCGACAATGATCTCTCCGCGTTTGAAGCGCTGCTTCACAATCGCCAGCGCGACCGCGTCGGCCTGCACGGGCGTCAGCATGGAAAATAGGGGGACCCGGCGCAACAAATCCAGGTTCGACAGCATCACCATTTTGACTTTCTCCGTAGTCCACCCGCTGCGGGTTATTTTTTTGGTTTTTACAATGTCGCACAAGGGCTGAAGGTTCACACCTTGTGGCCGACCCCAAACTGTACACCGCCCCGTGGTTTTCCAATCCAAATGTAACTATGCCAAACACAAAACACGCCAGCGTCCTGATCCTGGGTTCCGGCCCCGCCGGCTACACCGCCGCCATTTATGCGGCGCGCGCCAACCTCAAACCCATGCTGGTGACCGGCATGGCGCAGGGCGGCCAGCTCATGACCACCACCGACGTGGACAACTGGCCCGCCGATGTGAATGGCGTGCAGGGTCCCGAACTGATGCAGCGCTTTCTGGAACATGCCCAGCGCTTCAACACGGAGATCGTTTTTGATCACATCAACACCGTCGATCTGAGCCGGCGCCCATTCAGCCTCAAGGGTGACAGCTTCGAGTACACCTGCGACAGCCTGATCCTGGCCACGGGCGCATCGGCCCAATACCTCGGCTTGCCTTCCGAGTCGGCATTCATGGGGCGCGGAGTTTCGGGCTGCGCCACCTGTGACGGTTTTTTCTACCGCGAGCAGGAGGTCTGCGTGGTGGGCGGCGGCAACACGGCGGTGGAGGAGGCGTTGTATTTATCCAACATCGCGAGCAAGGTTTACCTGGTGCACCGCCGCGACAAGTTCAAGGCCGAGGCGATCCTGGTCGACAAGTTGATGGAGAAAGTGGCCGCCGGCAAGATCGAACTCAAGCTGCACCATGTGCTGGACGAAGTGCTGGGCGATGCCTCGGGTGTGACCGGGGTGCGCCTGAAGAACGTCAGCAGCGGCGCCACCCATGACTTGCTACTGAAGGGTTGCTTCATCGCGATCGGGCACCGGCCCAACACGGAGATTTTCGAGGGCCAGCTCGCGATGAAGAATGGCTACATCATCACCCAGACCGGGTTGCAGGGCTTTGCCACGATGACCAGCGTACCCGGCGTCTTTGCCGCCGGCGACGTGCAGGACCATGTGTACCGCCAGGCCATCACCAGTGCCGGCACGGGTTGCATGGCGGCGCTCGACGCGCAGCGCTTTCTGGAGCAGTAACGAGGCCGGTGCGCAGCCAGATTGGTTAACCAACCTGGATCAATAGCGAAACCGCTATAATTGCAGGCTTTGCACGACTCGCCCACCGCTGGCAAGCTTTAGCAAAACGGGTTACCGCCACCCTCACATTGGCGAGGTGAGGCCTTCATAGTCAATTGAGGGCCGTTGAAAATATCGGAGTGTCCTCATGGCACGCGTATGTGAAGTCACGGGCAAAGGCCCGATGGTCGGGAACAATGTTTCCCACGCCAACAACAAAACCAAGCGCCGGTTTCTGCCGAACCTGCAATACCGCCGTTTCTGGGTCGAGACCGAGAACCGCTGGATCCGTCTGCGCATCTCGAACGCAGGCCTGCGTTTGATCGACAAAAATGGCATCGACTCCGTGCTCGCAGACCTGCGCGCACGCGGCCAGGCTTAAATCCACATCACTGGAGAATCCTCATGGCAAGCAAAGGCGGACGCGAAAAAATCAAGCTGGAATCCACGGCCGGTACCGGTCACTTCTACACGACCAGCAAAAACAAGAAAACCATGCCGGAGAAAATGGCGATCATGAAGTTTGATCCCAAGGCTCGCAAGCATGTGGAATACAAGGAAATCAAGCTGAAGTAGTTCAGCCTGGTTTGCACAGGAAAAGGCTCGCCATGGCGGGCCTTTTCTTTTTTGTGGCGCAGCGCATCGTGCCATGGGCGGCGGGTCTTGTCGGCGACACCGTAGACTACCCAAAGACTCAGTTCCACTGACCGGACCATTTTCCAATGTCACCTGCCCGGGTATCTGTCCTGACCGGCGTGTCCATGATGGCCTTCGCGGGTAACTCCCTGCTTTGCCGGTTGGCCCTCAAGAGCACCGGCATCGACCCGGCCAGCTTTGCGTCCATTCGCATCCTCTCTGGCGCCCTGATGCTCTGGTTGATCGTGCGAGCCCGCGGCAACGCACGTGGTTTGCCGGGAAACTGGCTCTCTGCATTTTCACTTTTTTGCTATGCGGCCTGCTTCTCGTTCGCCTATGCCGGTTTGCCGACAGGTACCGGCGCGCTGCTGCTGTTTGGTGCCGTACAGGTCATGATGATTGGCTATGGACTGTGGCGTGGCGAGCGATTGTCAGCCTGGCAGATCGCGGGACTGGTCTGCGCTTTTGCGGGGCTGGTCGGGCTTTTGCTGCCAGGGCTGTCGGCGCCGCCCCTGCGTGAGGCCTTGCTCATGCTGGTTGCTGGCGCGGCCTGGGGCATCTATTCCCTGCGCGGCAAGGGTACACAGGACCCGGCGCGCGTGACGGCAGGAAACTTCCTGCGGTCGGGTGTTTTTGCAGTCGCCCTGAGCGCGGTCATGGTGACGCACGCCTCGTTCGATACTGCGGGGGTCGGTTATGCGATCACGTCGGGCGCCCTGGCTTCCGGCGTGGGCTACATCATCTGGTATACCGCCTTGCGTGGGCTCACGGCGACCGGCGCGGCCAGCGTGCAGCTCAGTGTGCCCGTGATTGCCGCAGTGGGCGCCATCGTGCTCCTTGATGAGCCTGTCACGCTACGCCTGTTCATCGCGTCGGTCGTCATTCTTGGGGGGATTGCCCTGGTGATTTTCGACAGACGCAAGAGCCGCTAAAGCACCCAGAAAGCGGTGGCCGCGACCCCGAACGCGGGCATCAGGCGCGCACGGCGCGCAGCCTGATGGAAAACTCCCTCAAGGCGGCAATGCCGCTTTCCTCGGCGCGGTGACACCAGGCTGCCAGATCGGTCGCCAATTGCTCACGCGAGCGCGAAGTGTTGAGCCAGAGCTGGCGCAGCTCTTCGCGCATGGTCACCATCTTGTCCAGGACCGGATGCGCCGCGCGCGCCTGGGCCAGCTGCGGTACGGCGCCCGCAGGCACCTTGTCGGCGTCACGGTGCAGCCAGCGGCGGGCGGACTCCAGCGCCGACACATCGGCATGTTTCGCCTTGAGCGCCGCAATTTCGGTTTTGCAGGCGCGGCGCAGGTCACGTGCATAGCGCGCCATCACCTCGTAGCGGTTGGCAATCAGCGCTTCCAGCGTCTTCTCGTTGGGCACCGGCTGGATATCGCCAAGCTGCAGCCGGGGAACGGTCTTCTTGACGTGGGCCAGGCCGGCCTTTTCCAGCAACATGATGTAACCCCAGCCAATATCGAATTCGTAGGGCTTGACCGAGAACTTGGCCGAAGTCGGATAGGTGTGATGGTTGTTGTGCAACTCTTCACCGCCGATGATGATGCCCCAGGGCGACACGTTGGTGCTGGCGTCCGGCGCCTCGAAGTTGCGATAACCCCAGAAGTGGCCCACACCGTTCACCACGCCGGCAGCCCAGAACGGGATCCAGACCATTTGCACCGCCCACACCGTCAGGCCGATGGCGCCAAACAGCGCCAGGTCGATGATCATCATCACGCCCACGCCCTGCCAACTGTAACGCGTGTACACGTTGCGCTCGAGCCAATCGTTGGGGCAGCCCTGGCTGTACTTGCTCAGTGTCTCCTGATTTTTGGACTCGGCACGGTACAGCTCGGCACCCTGCCAGAACACTTTCTTGATACCGTGCGCAACCGGGCTGTGGGGGTCATCGACGGTTTCGCATTTGGCATGGTGCTTGCGGTGAATCGAGACCCACTCCCTGGTGACCTGGCCGGTCGCCAGCCAGAGCCAGAAACGGAAAAAATGCGCGGGAATCGCGTGCAGATCCAGGGCGCGGTGCGCCTGATGGCGGTGCAGGTAGATCGTGACGCTGGCGATCGTGATGTGGGTGGTGATGAGGGTGTACAGCACGACTTCCCACCAGGACGCGTTCCACAGTCCGTTGGCGAGCCAATCAACACCCGCATTCAGCACGGCCCAGTCAGGTAAAAACATTACAACAAACCCTTCTCGGTACGCTTTTTCACAGACAACATCCGCCTGTACGAAAGCCTTAGATTCTAAGAGAGTGACGAAAAAATTGATACCGAGACCCGACACCCTTTCAGGCGCAGGTGTCTCTGTTCAGCGTTTAACCCACACGGCGGCAAAAAAACCATCCGTCCCGTGCCGATGCGGCCACAGGCGCAGGTATTCGGTGCCACGCACCGGGCCACTGCACAGGCTCCCGGCTTGTTCGACTTTCAGATTGGACAAGAGTTCGGCCACATCCAGTGGGGTGAAGTCCCTATTTGCCGCGGTAAACGCCTGCGCGATGCCTTCGTTCTCCTGTGGCAGCACACTGCAGGTCGCGTACACCAGTCGACCGCCGTGCTTGAGCAGCCGCGCCGCGCTTTGCAAAATCGCCGTCTGCTTGGCCACCAGCTCCTGGACCGACTGCGGCGATTGGCGCCATTTGAGGTCCGGATTGCGGCGCAGCGTGCCCAGACCGGAACACGGCGCATCGACCAGCACACGGTCGATCTTGCCGGCCAGGCGCTTGATGCGCTCGTCGCGCTCATGCGCAATCGCCGCCGGATGCACGTTGGACAACCCGCTGCGCGCCAGCCGCGGCTTGAGCGCATCGAGCCGGTGCGCCGAGGTGTCGAACGCATACAGCCGCCCGGTATTGCGCATGCAGGCGCCAATCGCCAGCGTCTTGCCGCCCGCGCCGGCGCAGAAATCGACCACCATCTCGCCACGCTTGGCGTCCAGCAGCAGGGCGAGCAACTGCGAGCCTTCGTCCTGCACCTCGATCGCGCCGCGCGCAAAGGCGTCCACCTTGGTCAAGGCGGGTTTGCCGTCGATCCGCAAACCCCAGGGCGAATACGGCGTGATGCCTGACTTGATGCCGGCCTGGGTCAATTCCTTCTGCACCTCGGGCCGTTTGTCACTCAAGGTGTTGACGCGCAAATCGAGCCCGGCGCTTGCGCTCAGGCTCTCCACCAGCGGCCAGAACTCGTCCCCCAGCTGTTCGCGCAGCGGCTGCGCCAGCCACTCGGGCAGGTTGTGGCGGTGCCGCTCCAACAGATCGGCGACGTTAATTTGATCGCACTGGTCGAGCCAGTTTTTCTCCTGGTCAGTCAAGGCGCTCTTGAGAAAATCGCGCGGGCCATGAAAGCCCAGAATCGCCAGCCGGCGCTCCCTGGGACCGCTGCCCGAAGGTGCAAAGTGGTCGAACAGCAGTTTCTTGCGCAGCACGGTGTAGACCGTCTCGGCCAGCGTGGTGCGCTCACGCGGGCCCAATTCCCTGTGATCGCGAAAAAACCGCGACACGACGGCATCAGCCGGGTGATCGAATTGGAGGGTCAGCCTGACGAGTTCGGAACAGGCGTCAAGCAGGGCTTTAGGATGCATAGCCTGCAATTGTCCCATGCACGTTTTTCACCCGTTGCCCGCCGT
>SCRR01000134.1 GCA_004322085.1 Burkholderiaceae bacterium | reverse complement strand
CCCACACGCCGGACTTGGTGGTGTGATCCCTGAGCAGGCCGGCCGGAATCGTGGATTCGGTGAAGTCGGGTGTGCGGCGATAGGGATGCACATTGGCGGGCAGGTTTTTCATTGCGGCTTTCTCCTCTTTGCAGGTCAGCAGAGCGCACGCGCCTCTGCGCGCCCCTTCGTATGTCATGTCGCAATTGAACGCGATAAGTGTCTTTTTGAGCTACGTTCATGAGGACGAAGCTCACAGGTCGGCATCCGTCTTGATTTGCTGTTGGAAAATTTAACAGTACTGTCACAAAACTGTGACAGATAGTCCCGGAACTCCGACTGAGGTCTATTGACCACGGCAGTTCAATCACGGTGAGGTGGATGACGAAAGTTAATTGGATAGATAGCGCCCTGCTGCTCGGCTTCGGTCTGCTGGCAGGCGTCAATGCATCGGCAGCCATCGTCACTTTCGACAATATCCCCACCAACAATGTTAACGGATCTGCCCCGGCGGGCGCGTTCCGCTATCAAAATCTGCCTTCATACACTGAGGGCGGCTTCAACATCGGAGTGAATTGCTCGAATTGTGTCACTGCGTTGAACTCGGCAAGCAACGGATGGGGAAATAGCGGCGGATTCCTTGAGACATGGAACACTTCTGCGATTTTTACGCTCACTCAAATCAATGGATTGAATTTCAATCTAACTGGTTTCGACATCGGCTGGTACGACGACAACACCAATAGCGCATCTTGGAACGTACGAGCCCATGACAGTCTGGGTGCGCTGGTTGGAAGCCAGGCCAACTACACTGGTACAGGGCATTTCGCTCTTAATTTCCTGGACGTGAATTCGATCCAGATTCAGCAGATGAGCACTGGGTTCAGTTCTTTTGACAATCTGTCAGTGGCGACAGTACCAGAACCCGGTTCCCTCGCCTTGCTCGGCCTCGGCCTGGCCGGACTTGCAGCAGTTCAGCGTAAACGCAAAACCTGATACGCTTCAATCTCAAACGCGGCACCTTCGGGTGTCTTTTTTTTGCCCGTCTGGTATCTGGTTCCGGTATCTCGCGCTGGTATCCCGAATTGGTGTCTCGCCGGCAGCCTGGCGCAAGTGGTGACTGTATTGGCGACTGCGGCCCTGGACAAGAAAAAAGGACTTGGCTATTTTGAAGTTAAGTCCTTGATTCTATTCACTATTTTTGGTCGGTGTGAAAGGATTCGAACCTTCGACCCCTTGCACCCCATGCAAGTGCGCTACCAGGCTGCGCCACACACCGACAAGCGCTGAATTATAACCACCGCCCCAGTGAAGCTCAGTACGCCACCGACAGCAGATCGCGGATTTCGTACAGTTCCCGGCGCACCAGTTGCAGCTTCTGCGAGACCAGCGCGTCTTCTTCGGCGCGCTCGCTGTCTTCGAAATCGACAAAGTCCGCGTCCTGAACCTCCAGTACCTCGACGCCGTCGAGCATGACCTCACCGTTGCGGCGTTTGTCGCGCTCGACCTGGACCAGTTCCTGCAGTTTGTTGCGCGCGCCGCTGATAGTGAAACCCTGGTCGTACAGCAGGTCGCGGATGCGCCGGATCATCAGCACCTCATGGTGCTGGTAGTAACGCCGGTTGCCGCGCCGCTTCATGGGCCGCAATTGCGTGAACTCCTGCTCCCAATAACGCAGCACGTGCGGTTTGACACCGCACAAGTCACCGACCTCACCGATGGTGAAATAGCGTTTGGCGGGAATGGGAGGGAGAGTTTTCTCCATTGAAATCAATGTAGTACGCGAGCAACCTGCAAGGTTACTCCAACTTGGCAGCGCGCGCAAAGACTCTCCGGGCAATTTCCCGGAATTGACGCATTTGTTGCTTTAGTTCACACCGGCGCCGCCAGGTCGCCCTGGATCTGCTCTTTCAGTTTGTGGCTGGCGTGAAAGGTCACCACGCGGCGTGACTGGATGGGAATCGCCTCGCCGGTGCGTGGATTGCGCCCGGGGCGCGGCGCCTTGGCGCGAATCTGGAAATTGCCGAAACCCGAAATCTTGACATCCGCGCCTTCCACCAGGCTGTCCGAAATCAAGGTGAAAAACGCGTCGATCATGTCCTTGGACTCGCGCTTGTTCAGCCCGATCTGCTCGAACAGCAGTTCCGCCAAATGGGCCTTGGTCAGGGCTGGGGTCTCCAGGCTATCGACCTCAAATTCCATGGTTTCCTCCTGGGATTTTTGTTCTGGTTTTCAAGTCCGGATCAGGCCCGCAGACGGGCACCGAACTCGCTCGTCAGTCGCCGCACGATGGCCTGCACCTGTGCCTCGATCTGTTCGTCGGCGAGTGTCGCGTCATCGCTGTTCAGCGTCAAGCGCACCGCCAGGCTCTTCTCACCATCATTCATGCCGCCGCCCGATTGTTTGGGGCGGTACACATCGAACAACGTGGCGCCGCGCAGCAGACCGCCCGTCGCGGCCGCGTGGATCGCGTCCATGAGCGCCGCGTGCGTCACCGCCTCCGGCACGATGACCGCAATATCGCGCGCCACGGCATGGTACTTGGCCACCGGCCTGAACACGGGCACGTCACGCGCGAGCACGGCGTCGAGTGCCAGTTCGAACAAAACGGGCGCCTGCGCTAGGTTGTAGCCTTGGCGCCACTTCGGGTGCAGCTCACCGACAAAGCCGATGGCCACGCCGTTCACCAGCACGCGGGCGCAACGACCCGGATGCAGGGCCGGATGCAGGGCTGGCTCAAAGATCGCGCGCCGCGGTGCCAGCAGCGCCTCGATGTCACCCTTGGCGTCGAAGAAATCGGCGCCCCGTTCCTTGCGGCCCCATTGCAGCGCGTCGACGCTGCCCGAGGTCAGACCCGCCACGCGCAGGGGTTGATCGAACCCCTGGACCGTGGTGTCGGTGCCCGGCACCGAAGCGTCGCGCAAGAACACGCGGCCGACTTCAAACACGCGCACCCGCTCGGCCTTGCGGTCCAGGTTGAACTTCAAGACTTGTAGCAAGGAGCCAAGCAGAGATGAGCGCATAACGCTCATTTGGGCCGCAATCGGGTTGAGCAACCGGATCGGGTTGGGATTGCCCGCCAGCTCGTGTTCCCAGCGTTCCTCGACGAAACTGAAGTTGATGGTTTCCTGATAACCGAGCCCCGCCAGCATGTGGTGCACCGCAAAGGGGCTGCGGCGCGCCTCGGCATGGACGCGCGCGGTGATCGGCGCCAGCGGCGGCGTGGTGGGCAGGTTGTTGTAGCCCACCATGCGCGCGACCTCTTCGATCAGATCTTCCTCGATCTGCAGATCGAACCGGTACGAAGGCGGCGTCACGGTGACGGTCCCCTCGCCTTC
>SCRR01000442.1 GCA_004322085.1 Burkholderiaceae bacterium | reverse complement strand
GATGACCATACGCTGGTCTACAGCGACGGCTCGATGGCGACCATCTGCGAATTCCATGGCACCAAGACCCTGATGGGGCGCGATGACTACATTGCGATGATTCGCCACCTCACGGCATCGTTGACCCCGTTTCTTGGGCGCGGCAACGGGCATCAGCTGCAGGTGCTCTTCCGCCGTGATCTGGATGCCTCGGAAACCCTGACGGCGACCAGCCAGCAGCAACTGGTCACGGCATCGAAGATCGGCCTGTCCATTGCTGACCTGATTACCGAAGGCACCGACACCTATGCCCGCTACGTCTACGACGAGGCGTGCTACCTGGTGTTCTGGTCCCGCCCGGCGCTCCTGGACCCGATCGAGAAGAGGCAGGCCGCACGGGAAAACAACGAATTCCGCGCGGAGGTGAACTGGCCTGCGATGGGCGACGCGCAGAATCTGCTCCGCCCGATCGGCTATCTGCGCGATCGGCACACGGCTTTCGTCAGCAAGATCACCTCCGACTTGCGCTCGCCACAGCTTGGCTGTGCGTTGGAGATACTGCCCGTGCACGACGCCATCCGTGCCGTGCGCAAGAGCATGGTGCCCGATGCCACCGCCCGGACGTGGCGACCAGCCCTGCCAGGCGACGCCATCACCTTCCGCTGGAAGGAAGGCGGCCCGGCCCACGATGCATCCGCTGTAGGCTTCCCGACGCTTCCATCGCAAATCATGACGAACGTGGGCAAGTTCGGCAGCAAGAAAGATGCGTTGCTACCCGATCCCTCGACGGTGCGCATCGCCGGTCGCGTGTACGCGCCGCTGATGATGACGATGCCGCCCAGCGATCCACAATTCTTCGCTACGCTCTTCAACAGCCTCAACCAGGCGTCCACGAATCACCAGGGGGGCATGCGCGCCATGCCCTACTCGATCTCGTTCATGCTCCGTGGCGACGGTGTGGGTGCCTTCGCGATGAAGGAGATCCTGGCGGGCGTCCTCGGCTTCACCAGCGAGACGAACCGCAACATCATGGCAGCGCTCCGCCTGCTGCGTGAGCGCAAGCGTGACGGCGAAGTCATCGCCAAGCTCAACATCAACTGCATGACCTGGAGTGACGACACACCCGAGGGCGTGCGCGAGCTGCAGATCCGCAAGAACAAGCTCACCCGTACCTTACAGGGGTGGGGCAACATGCAGTTGGCCGAGAAGAGCGGCAACCCCATGACGGCGATCCAGGCCAACGCCCTGGCCCTGTCACCGCGCGCTTTCGGCACCGTGGCAGCACCGCCGCTGTACGACGCGATCGCCGTGCTGCCTCTCTCGCGTCCGGCCTCCCCCTTCTCGCGAGGTTCCACGCTTTTCCGCAGCCTCGACGGGAAAGCGCTCAAGTACCAGCGCTTCTCCTCGCAGCAGACCACATGGATCACCCTGATCGGCGGCAAGCCG
>SCRR01000133.1 GCA_004322085.1 Burkholderiaceae bacterium | reverse complement strand
CAGGGCGCCTCCCATCAGCCAGTACAGGACGGTGGGCTTCCACCTGATGAAGGTGTCGTTGTGCGAAATCAGCGTGGCGCCACCGAACAGCACGATCACGCCCAGGCTGATCCACTGCATCGGTTCGACCTTGCCGTGTTTGAAATGCAGATAGCCGATCTGGATCAGCGTGGCGGCAATGGCCACCGCAGTCGCGACATAGATGCCCGCGAACTTGAACGCCACGAAAAACAGGATGATGGGGAAAAAGTCGAGAAACAGCTTCATTTGGGGGTGAAGTCTAACGAAGCCGAGTTCATGCAGTAGCGCAGGCCAGTTGGGGCCGGCCCGTCTTCAAACACATGCCCGAGGTGCGCGCCGCATTCGGCGCACAGCGTTTCCGTGCGCGCCATGCCGAGCGAGCGGTCCACATGCTCTTCGATCGCCGCAGGCTCAGTGGCCTGGGAAAAGCTGGGCCAACCGCAACCGGCGTCGAACTTGGTGGCGGAGTCGAACAATTTGGCGCCGCAGCACACGCACGCATAGGTGCCGGCCCGCCAGTGGTTGTCGTATTTGCCGGTGTGCGGCCGCTCGGTCGCAGCGTGGCGCGTGACCTCGAAGGCGCCCCGTTCAGCGCCTTTTTGCGCCAGCAGAGCCTTCCATTCGGCCTCGGTCTTCTCAATCTTGTGGCTCATGATGAACAGCTGATCTCGATGGTGGATGCCCAGTCGGGCGGGAAGTCGGCGTAACTGTCAAACCCCGGGTGCTCGTCAAATGGGGCTTCCAGCAGACGCTGCAAGGTATGGACTCCGGAAAAGTCCTTTAGTTTCGCGAGCCGGATCGCCTGTTCGCCCAGGTGGTTGCGCAGCACGAACTTGGGGTTTGTTTTGAGCATCAAACCGCTTGCAATCCCATACCCCGTATTGGCAAGCCGCTCCAAGTATTGTAGTAACCAGGTATCAACGGCCGCGCGGTCGAGGAACAGGTCACGCACCGGGTCGTCGTTGCGTGGCGCATCCGCGTTAGCTTGACCGGCAACCCAATGGCTGAGTCGGCGCCAGAAGATCGTGTAATCGGCACGGCCGCTGGCCAGCAGCTGGAACACGGACTCGATCAGCGCCAGGTCGGCCGGCTGCTCGTCGAGCAGCCCCAGCTTGGCCCGCATGCGCGCGCCCAGTTCCGCCGGGAAAACGGTTTTGTACGATTCGAGTGCCGCCAACGCCAGTTCCTGCTCGCCAATCAGGGGCAGCAGCGCCCGGCCCAGGCAGTACAGGTTCCAGTACGCGATGTTCGGCTGCTTGTTATACGCATAGCGTCCCTGATGATCCGAGTGGTTGCAGATGTGCCCCGGATCGAAGGCGTCCAGAAACTGGAACGGACCGTAGTCGATCGTCAGGCCCAGGATGCTCATGTTGTCGGTGTTCATGACGCCGTGGCAAAAGCCCACCGCCTGCCACTGCGCGATCAGGCGGGCCGTGCGCTCGCTCACCAGCTCCAGCAGGGCGGCGTAAGGGTTGCCGGCGAACTTGCCAGACTCGCGGCACGCCGGATAAAAACGGTCGACCACGTAGTCGGCCAGCGTCTTGAGCTGCGCAGTTTGCTCGAGCGCCGAGAAATGCTCGAAATGGCC
This sequence comes from Burkholderiaceae bacterium, assembly GCA_004322085.1. Taxonomy (GTDB): domain Bacteria; phylum Pseudomonadota; class Gammaproteobacteria; order Burkholderiales; family Burkholderiaceae_C; genus Rhodoferax_A. Next base: position 10,030 of record SCRR01000133.1, on the reverse strand, counting down.
GAAGCGGATGAAGCTCGGCGCGGCACGGGTGACCACGGCCGCAGTCTCGATCTCCTCGCGGCGCACCGGCTCGTCCGAGCCGATGACGCACAGGGCGCGCGAGGTCGGAATACCCAGCCCGTGCATGGCTTCGCTGCAGAGGAATTCGCGGATGCTCGAGCGCAGCACGGCGCGCCCGTCGCCCATGCGCGAGTAGGGCGTGAGGCCGCTGCCCTTGAGTTGAACTTCGTAGCCCGAGGCGGTTTCGCCCAGCAAGTGGGCGCGGCCGTCGCCCAGCTGGCCGGCCCAAACGCCGAACTGGTGCCCGCTGTAGACGCTGGCCAGCGGCTGTGTGCCGGCAATGGCCCGGTTACCCGAGAACGCCTCCAGCACGTCCCGGGATTCGAACCATGACGGTTGCAGCCCGAGTTCGTGCGCCACTGCGTCGCTGCGCCCCACCCAGTAGGGCGCATTCAGGGGGCGCGGCGCGAGAGCCGTATAGAAGTCCGTGCCCAGTTGCGCAAAGCTGTTGCGCCAGACCAGACCAAGATCCGTTTCCGCGAGATCCATTTCCGGCATGAAATCTTGAACCATGTTCATGCCCGTATTGTCCCGCAGTTAGCCGGCGCCCGATGCGTGCAAGGCAATTTCCCCTGCGCGCCGGGTCGGTTGATACGCGCTACCATTGCGCATCAGTTCGTTACATAAAAGGAGACATCCCATGCTGGGATTGATGCAGAGCCAACCCCTGTTGATTTCGTCGTTGATCGACTTTGCCGAGCGCCACCACGGCGACGCCGAAATCGTATCGCGCAGGGTCGAAGGCGACATTCACCGTTACACCTACAAGGACGTGGCCGCGCGCTCGCGACAGGTCGCCAATGCGCTCGATGCCATGAAGCTGGCACAAGGTGACAGAGTGGCCACGCTGGCCTGGAATGGCTACCGCCACCTGGAGCTGTACTTTGGCGTGAGCGGCTCGGGCCGCGTGCTGCACACCCTGAATCCACGCCTGGCGCCCGACCAGATCGCGTGGATTGCCAACCATGCCGAGGACCAGGTGCTGTGCTTCGACACGACCTTCCTGCCGCTGGTCCAGGCGTTCCACGGCAAGTGCACGACCATCCGGCACTATGTGGCGCTGTGCGACGCCGACAAGCTGCCGGCCGACTCCGGTATTCCCGGGCTGATCAGCTACGAAGCCTGGATCGGGGCCCAATCGTCCCGCTACCACTGGCCCAGTTTCGACGAAAACACGGCGTCCAGCATGTGTTACACCAGCGGCACCACGGGCAACCCCAAGGCGGCGCTGTACAGCCACCGTTCCACCATCCTGCACGCCTATGCCGCCTCGCTGCCGGACGTGATGTGCCTATCCGCGCGCGACGCCATCCTGCCGGTCGTACCCATGTTCCACGTCAACGCCTGGGGCATTCCCTACTCGGCCGCAATGACCGGCGCCAAGCTCGTGTTCCCGGGACCGGCAATGGACGGCAAGTCGATCTATGAGCTGATGGAGAGCGAGAAGGTCAGCTATGCCGCCGGCGTGCCCACGGTGTGGCAGATGCTGCTGACGCACATGCAAACGAACGGCCTGCGCTTCTCAACCCTCAAACGCACCGTCATTGGCGGCTCAGCCTGCCCGCCGGCGATGATCGACACCTTCAACGAAAAGTACGGCGTGGAGGTGCTGCACGCATGGGGCATGACCGAGATGTCGCCCCTCGGTACGCTGTGCACACTCAAGAACAAGCATCTCGGTTTGCCGGCCGAAGAGAAGATGAAGATCCGCCTCAAGCAGGGACGCGCGATCTACGGTGTCGACATGAAGATCGTCGGCGACGACGGCAAGGAGCTGCCGTGGGACGGTGTCGCCTTTGGTGATTTGTACGTTCGCGGGCCGTGGGTGGTGCGCGAGTATTTCAAGGGCGAGGGCGGCAACCCGCTGGTCAAGGACGAGAACGGCGTGGAGTGGTTTCCCACCGGCGACGTGGCCACCATCGATGCGGACGGCTACATGCAGATCACGGATCGCAGCAAGGACGTGATCAAGTCGGGTGGCGAGTGGATCAGTTCGATCGACATCGAAAACATCGCGGTGGCGCATCCGGCCGTGGCCATGGCGGCCTGCATCGGTGTCAAGCACCCCAAATGGGACGAGCGACCCATTGTGGCCGTGGTCAAACGGCCCGGCATGGAGGTCACCGTGCAGGAGCTGCTCAAGTTCTATGAAGGCAAGACCGCCAAATGGCAAGTACCGGACGATGTGGTATTTGTCGATGCCATCCCGCTGGGCGCGACCGGCAAGATGCTCAAGACGAAGCTGCGTGAAATGCTCAAGGACTACAAGCTGCCGAACACGTGATTCCTCAAATTGACACGACTTCAATGAGGCAAACGCGGATGCCTTGATCCTTGGTGATGGAACCCAGGCGCCCGCGCGCACTCAATCCGCCTCCAATTAGTCGCCGATCACGTCCCCGAACAGCACCCACGCCTTGCCGTCGAACCTGGCGAGTTGCGCCTGCTTGACCGGGAAGAAATCGGTCGGGCTGGTGTTGATCGTGATGCCGGGGAGCAGAAGGGGCAGCTTGAGGTCCTTCAGGTTAGCGGCCTGCTTCATCACGTTCTCGCGCGTCAGGTCATTGCCGCACTGCTTGAGCACTTGCACCATGGTCTGCGCGGCGAGGACGCCGAACACGTTGCTGGCGTCGCGCACGTTGCCATCGGGGTAGTACTTGGCCATGAACGCGAACCACTCTTTCATGGCCGGATCGTCCTTCCACGCCGGATCGGTCGGGTCCTTGTAATACTCCACGGTGATCAGGCCGTTCGACTTTTCGAGTCCGGCCGGCGTCAGCACCGTGCCGACCGAGGCCGCGACGTTGTTGAGAAAGTGCAGGGGCTTCCAGCCTGAGTCGAAGGCTTTGCGCACTGCCTGCGCACCGAATTTCGGCGTCGTGATGTCGATGAAGGTGTCGGCGCCGGACGCCTGCAACGAGAGAATCTGCGAATCGATGGTCGGATCGGTGGTCTCGTAAGTCTGCTCCGCAACGATCATCTTCGCGTTCGCCGCACCCAGGCCGTCCTTCACACCCTTGAGCAGGTCTTTGCCGTAGTCATCGTTCTGGTAGAGAATCGCGATCTTTGCGTTCGGCTTGTGCTTCAGCAGATATTTGGCATAGATCTCGCCTTCGGTCTGGTAGGTCAGGTTGAAGCCCATGGTCCATGGGAAGTGCTTCGGGTCGCCCCACTTGGTAGCGCCGGTCGCAAGGAACAGATGGGGCACCTTTTTCGCGTTGACGTACTTCTGGATCGCCGAGTTGGTCGGCGTGCCGAGGGTATCGAAAAGCGCCAGAACGTTGTCCTCCTCGACCAGTTTGCGGACCTGTTCGACGGTCTTGGGTGGACTGTAGCCGTCGTCCAGGCTAATCAGGTCGATCTTGCGGCCATTGATCCCCCCCTGATCATTGATCATCTTGAAGTAGGCCAGTTCGACCTTGCCGATGGTGCCGTAGGCGGAGGCCGGGCCGCTGTACGGCATGGTTTGCCCGAGCTTGATCTCGGTTGCCGAGGCGCCGGGGCCGTACTTGGCTTGCGCCAATGCGCTCAGACTGGTCAGGGACAGGGTGAGCGCGGCGATCACCGCGGCGGACCGGACCGGTGGAAAAGAAGTCAATTTCATGTGTTTTCTCCAATATCAGCTACACACTGCGAGGTGCCCGGTCCAGGGTGCCAACCGGGCGACGAGGCGGCTTCAAGGTCGCCGCCATAAGCGCAGCCGGATCCGGACCGCGCGAACAAAGCCGGCGACCCCGGTCGGCATCAGGTACATGAAACCGATCAAGAATACGCCGTAAATGGCCCAGGGCGCCGCCTTCGAAATCTGGTCGGCAACGTTGGGAATGAACTGGATGAAAAAAGCTCCGTAGATGGCCCCCGAAATCGAGCCCAGGCCGCCGATGACCATGCCGACGACCAGCGTGATCGACAGGAACAAAGTGAAGGAGTCGGGCGCCACGAACTGGATCACGATCGCGCCCAACGCTCCGGAGATGCCGGTGTACAGCGCCGAAACGCCAAAAGTCAACGACTTGACCATTGCCGTGTTAACGCCTAGCGCTTCGGCTGCAATGGGCTGATCGCGGATCGCGACCATGGCCCGCCCGATGCGTCCGCGCAACAGGTTCCAGCCCAGCACGAACAACAGCACCATCCACGCCAGCGTGAAAAAATAAAGCCAGTGATCCTGCGACAGGTGAGCCCAGTCGGGTGGGTTCGGCTTGAGAATGACGATGCCTTGCGAGCCACCGGTCCACGCCTGGAAGCCCCTGTATTTGAGGAGTTGCGGCATTACCAGGCCCAGCGCGAAGGTTGCGAGAGCCAGATACAGCCCTTCGAGCCGCAGGGCCGGCAAACCGAATAGAAAGCCGGCCAGCAGACAGACGGCGCCAGCGACCGGAATCGTGGCCCAGTACGGCATGTCGTACGAATTCATCAGGATCGCCGTCGTGTAGGCGCCGATGGCATAAAAGGCGCCATGGCCGAGCGAGATCTGGCCGTTGTAGCCGGTCAGCATGTTCAGGCCCAGCAAGGCGATTGCATACGTCAATACGATCGTGAACTGAAACACCCGGTAGTTGCTGACCAGAAACGGCAGCACGCACGCGGCCACCACCAGCACCCCGAGTCCCACGAGCTGGCTGCGGCTGAGCGCGGGTGCGGACTGGGGCGCAGGATTGGCGGCAGCGGCAACGGTGGTTGGCATGGAATTAGACCCTGATGACATGCACTTTGCCGAACAGACCGGCCGGGCGAACCATCAGCACGCCGATGATCACGACCAACGCGACGGTGAGCTTGAGTTCGGTGCCGATGTAGGCGCCCACGACGTTTTCAAGCACCCCCACGATGAGGCCGCCGAGCACCGCACCGCCCGGGCTGTCGATGCCGCCCAGCAAAGCGCCTGCAAACGCATACAGCAGGATGCCCATCATCATGTTGGGATCGAGAAAGACGATCGGCGCCACCATCATCCCGGCCACTGCCCCGATGGCGGAGGCCAGCCCCCAGCCCAGCGCCAGCATCCAGCCGACCCGCACGCCGACCAGCCGGCTCGACTCAGCGTTCTGCGCCGCGGCGCGCATGGCCAGCCCCAAGCGCGTGAACCGAAAGAAGATAAACAACAGCACAAGCATCACCAGCGTGACCCCGATTGCACCGAGTTCTTGCGACGAAACGTACGAGTTGCCAAATAGCGGCCGCTCCGGAAACGGGCTCGGGAACGGTTTGATGGTGTAGGAATAGATCCAGCCAGCCAGGCTGTTGAAGATCACCAGCAAACCGATGAAAACGATCACTACCGCCAGGATTGGCGCATTCTCGACCGGCCGGATGATCACCCGCTCGATCACCACGCCGCCGACGAAAGCGATCACCACGGTCAGGAAAAACGCGGCCCAGTAAGGAATTCCGGCCTGGATCAGGCTCCAGGCGATGTAGGTGGCAAACATCGCCATTTCGCCTTGCGCAAAATTCACCAGTTGGGTGGCCTGGTAAATCATGACCAGCGCCAGGGCGACGCTGGCATAGATCCCGCCGGTGGCTAGCCCTGAGAGAATCTGGTGAAGCAGCAAATTCATGTGGGCCCGCCCGCTCAGTAGCCAAGATACGAGCGGCGCACCGACTCGTTGTTGCGGATCGTGTCGCTCGGCCCCGACATTACGACGTGGCCAGTTTCAAGCAAGTAGGCGTGGTCGGCCAGTTTCAGCGCCAGCGCCGCGTTCTGCTCCACCACCAACATGCCGATGTGGTCGCGCTGATTGATCACGCGCAGGTGCTCGAACAGGCTTTGCACCAGCAGCGGCGCCAGCCCGAACGACGGCTCATCAAGCACCAACAGGCGCGGGCGCAACATCAGTGCGCGGGCAATGGCCAGCATCTGCTGCTCCCCGCCCGACAGGGTGCCGGCCTGCTGCCGACGCCGCTCTCTCAGCCGCGGAAAGTAGCCGTACATGCGGTCATAGTCGACCTGGATATCGGCGTGGTCGTGCCGCGTGTAGGCGCCCAGCTTGAGGTTTTCCTCGACGCTGAGGTTCAGAAACGTGCCACGGCCATCGGGCACATGCGCCAACCCCAGCCGCACGATGTTCTCGGTGGCCATGCCGTCGATGCGGGTACCCGCCAGCAGCACCTCACCTTGCGTCTTAACCATGCCGCACACCGCCCGCAACGTGGTTGTCTTCCCGGCGCCATTGGCGCCCAGGATCGTGGTAATACCGCCGCTTGCAACCTCAAAATCGAGCCCATGCAGCACGCGCGTCGCACCGTACTGGGCGTGCAGTCCACGAACCTCGAGCAGCTTGCCACCGGCCATCGCGTGCGAACTCATGCGTCGCCTCCCAAGTAGGCGCGGATCACATCGGCGTTGCGTTGTACCTCTCCAGGCGTGCCGTCGGCGATCTTGCGTCCGAAGTCCAGTGCCACGACCTGGTCAGACACGCGCATCACCATGTTCATGTGATGCTCGACCAGCAAGATGGTGAGGGACAGCTTTTCGCGAATATGAAGCAGCACCTGGATCAAGGAGTCGACTTCTTCGTGGTTCAGGCCGGAGGCCGGTTCATCGAGCAGTAGCAATTTCGGGTGACAGGCCAGTGCGCGCCCCAATTCGACCCGTTTACGGGTGCCGAAGGGCAGGTCCATGACGCGCTGCCCCGCCACCGGGCCGAGTTTGAGCAGATCGATGATCCGATCCGCGTCCGTTGACAACTCGTGCTCCTCACGCGCCACCCGCGGCAGGCGAAGCGCATTGGAGAGGAAACCCGTATGCGTGCGCGGATGGCCGCCGACCATGATGTTCTGGCGCACGGTCATGGTGTGAAACAACGCCACGTTCTGGAAGGTTCGGCCAATGCCCAGCGCAGCGATGCCATGAGCTGGAGTGCGCGTTAGCGGCGCGCTCTCGAACAGGATCTCGCCTTCGCTGAACGTGTACAGGCGCGACAGGCAATTAAACAACGTGGTCTTGCCGGCACCATTGGGGCCGATCAATCCAACGATGGTGCCGCTGGCCATGGCAAACGACACCTTTTCCAACGCCGTGATGCCACCAAAGCGAACCGTCACATCAGTCACCTGCAGCAACGGGGCGGCGGTTACGCGCATGTCGATGAAGTGGCGGTCGCGTTGGATTGCAAAGTTGCCTCCATTGAAACAATCTGCGAGGAGATGATGTAAACCAGATCGATGCGCAACAGAGCTATGCTCGTGATATTTCAATCTGCACCGACGCACGAATTCTATGGAGGGCCTTTGTTCGGAGTCAATGAGAGTCGGGGGGTGTTAACCACTAGCCCGGGCTTGAAAAGCTGGCCTTGCCGCCAGCCGTTCAGCGGCATGAGATGCTCAAGGACTACAAGCTGCCGAATACCTGAGGATTCGAAATAATCGTAAGCGGCCCGGTTCCATCGCGCTGGACCGTCGCGCAGGTGATAGCACTTAGGACAATCCCTGTATGCTGCGCTGCGGAAAAATGGTTAGGCTCGCATGTTGTTATTTCCAACTAATAGGAGACGCTTGATGAAATTTGCTTTGAAACTTGTCGCCGCGTCGGCGGTCATGGTCGTGGCGGGCGCCGCTTTTGCACAAAGCGGCCAGACGGTCAAGATTGCCATGATCGAGGGCTTTTCCGGCCCGTTTGCCAATGTGGGACTAAACCAGCTCCATAGCTGGCAGTATGCGGCCCAGCAGTTGGCGGGCAAGAACAACCCGGCAGGGGTGACGTTTCAAATCGACCCGTTTGACTCGTCCAGTTCACCCCAGAAGGCGGTGACCCAGCTCAAGGCGGCCATCGATCAGGGCTATCGGTACATCACGCAAGGGAACGGATCCGGCGCGGCGCTCGCGTTGTCGCAAGCCGTGACCAAGTACAACGAGCGTAACCCCGGTCATGAGATTGTCTTCATGAATTACGCCGCCATCGATCCGGGGCTGACCAATGAGGACTGCAGCTTCTGGCATTTTGGCCTTGACGCCAATGTGATGATGAAGATGGAAGCGCTGACGTCCTACATCAAGGACCAGCCTCAGGTCAAGAAGTTCTACCTGCTCGACCAGGATTACTCGTACGGCCACGACATGTCCAAGTATTTCCAGAAGTACCTGAAGGAAAAGCGCCCGGACGCACAGATTGTCGGCGATGTTTTTGTGCCGATCGGTCAGGTGAAGGACTTTGCACCGTATGTGGCCAAGATCAAGGAGTCGGGCGCCGACGCAATCATGTCAGGTAACTGGGGTACCGATCTGACGCTGTTCGTCAAGGCGCTGGCTCAAGCCGGCCTCAATCTGCCGATCTATACCAATTACGCGGTCGTCTCCGGTACGCCGACAGCGCTCGCCGCGCTGGGTGACAAGGCCAACGTCTACGCCGTGGCCTATGGTTATTCGCAGACGACCGGTGAAGTTGGCAAGATCGCCGAGGGCTTCAAGAAGAAATACAACGACGACTTCTATACGCAAGCCATCCTGAACGGCATCAACCTGCTGGATGCGGCGATGGCAAAGACCCATTCGACCGATCCGAAGAAGGTGGCGTTTGCCATGGAGGGTTTGACGGTTCCGAGCTGGGCCGGCGATGTGACGATGCGCAAGTCGGATCACCAGCTCCAGCAAGCCATGTTCATCACGAAATGGGAAAAGGTGAGCAAGAAGTACCCTTACAGCCAGGAGAACACGGGCTACACTTTTGCGCCGATCAAGGAATTCCCTTCATACGTCGCCAGTACGCCCACCAGCTGCCAGATGAAGCGCCCCAGCGAGGGTTGAGCGAGCGGTGGCCCAAAAAGCCGGGATTGCCACTGCCGTCCCGGCTTTTTCATGGGTGATCCGCTTTCCCGCTACTGCAACTGACTACACGGGAATGCCATGGAGTTCTATATCATCTCGCTATTGAACGGGATCAGCTACGGGCTGCTGCTGTTCATGTTGAGTTCAGGTCTGACGCTGATTTTCAGCATGATGGGCGTGCTCAACTTCGCTCACGCCAGTTTTTACATGCTGGGCGCGTATTTTGCGTATACGGTGAGCAGGATGATCGGCTTCTGGCCGTCCCTGGTGATTGCCCCGATTTTGGTTGGCCTGATCGGTGCAGCATTTGAAAAATACTGTCTGCGTCGCGTCCATAAGTTCGGCCACGTGGCCGAGTTGCTGCTTACCTTCGGGCTCAGCTATATCGTTGTCGAACTGGTCCAGCTCGTCTGGGGCCGCAGTTCGGTCGATTACGTGATTCCCGCGGCACTCAGCGGCCCGTTGTTCACACTGTATGGCTTGCAGTTCCCGATGTATCGCGGCTTCATGATGCTGGTGGCGCTGCTGATGCTGCTCAGCATCTGGCTTCTGCTCACGCGCACTCGCATCGGCCTGGTGATCCAGGCCGCGCTCACCCATCCGCAGACGGTCGAATCGCTGGGCCACAACGTTCCGCGCGTCTTCATGCTGGTGTTTGGCGGTGGCGCTGCGCTGGCCGGACTGGCTGGTGTCATTGGTGGCAACGCGTTCATCACCGAGCCTGCCATGGCGGAAGCGGTGGGCACCATCATTTTTGTGGTCGTGGTGGTGGGTGGCATGGGTTCACTTGCGGGCGCGTTTCTGGCATCCTTGCTGATCGGCGTGATGCAGACTCTCGCCGTTGGTATCGACAGTTCGCTCTTGGGCCTGGCCGGAACACTGGGTCTGCATATCACACCGGAGACGTTCGGCTATACGGTCTGGAGCATGAAGGTCAGCTCCGTCGCGCCGATCCTGCCTTTCCTGTTGATGGTGCTGATCCTGATTTTCCGGCCCAAGGGTCTATTGGGTACACGGGAGGGCTGATCACATGCCTGCCAACAGCTATCAATTCAAACCACTCAATGTCTCGCGTATCCTGATCTGGTCGGGATTTGCCTTGCTGCTGATCGTGGCGCCCCTGGTTTTTACAAGCAGCCTCGGCCGGACCCTGCTAAGTCAGATGGGCGTGGCCATCATTGTGTGCCTGAGCTACAACATGCTG
>SCRR01000132.1 GCA_004322085.1 Burkholderiaceae bacterium | reverse complement strand
GACACCTTTGCGCTGGGCGTGTGCAACGGCTGCCAGATGTTTGCCGAGCTCGCCGACATCATTCCCGGCGCGCAGGACTGGCCGCGCTTCACCACCAACCGCAGCGAGCGCTTCGAGGCGAGATTGTCGATGGTGGAGGTGCTCGATTCGCCCAGCCTGTTCTTTGCGGGCATGGCCGGCAGCCGGTTGCCGATCGCGGTGGCGCATGGCGAGGGTTATGCCGACTTCGGGCATCGGGGCAACGCCGGGCGGGCGATTGCGGCGATGCGCTTCACCGACAACTTCGGCACGGCCACCGAAGCCTATCCGTTCAATCCCAACGGCAGCCCTGGCGGCCTCACAGCCGTGACGACCGCAGACGGCCGCTTCACGGCCATGATGCCGCACCCCGAGCGCGTGTTCCGCAACATCCAGATGAGCTGGACCCCGGGCGACCCGAGCGCGTTCAGCCCCTGGCTGCGGTTGTGGCAAAACGCGCGGCGCTGGGTCGGTTGACACCGATTCGCGCCGTGGCGCGGTGAGATGGCGCTTGCGCAGAAGGCAGACAGACGCGCATACTCGCGCTCCCACCGTGATGCTGGACGCCATCCCGGTCATGCCGTGTCGAAGCATTCGAACGGCCGGGGACGCAAAGGAGAATAGTCAATGAACTGGACTCGTGCGCAAATCAATGTCGTCATCGCCGCCTATCTGGGCTGGACGCTCGATGCGTTCGATTTCTTTCTCATGGTGTTCGTGCTCAAGGACATCGCCGCCGAGTTCAATACCGAAATTCCCGCCGTTGCCCTCGCCATCACGTTGACGCTCGCGGCGCGGCCCGTCGGGGCCCTCATTTTCGGCAAGCTCGCGGACAAATACGGGCGTCGCCCGACGCTGATGCTCGACATCGGCCTGTATTCGATTCTTGAACTGCCGTCGGGCTTCTCGCCAAACCTGACCACACTGCTTGTGCTGCGCACCTTGTTTGGTGTCGCGCTGGGCGGGGAATGGGGTGTTGGCACCGCGCTGGCAATGGAGACCGTGCCGCCTCGTGCGCGCGGGTTTGTCTCGGGGCTGCTGCAAGCGGGCTATCCGAGCGGCTTTCTGTTGGCGTCGATTGTGTTCGGCACCCTGTACCAGCATATCGGCTGGCGCGGCATGTTTTTTGTGGGCGTCATCCCCGCACTGCTGGTGCTTTACATCCGCACCAGCGTGCCCGAATCGCCCGCCTTCGAGGCCATGGTCAAAACGAAGCGCCCAGGGCTCTGGGCCACATTCAAACAGCACTGGATCCTCTCGCTGTACTGCATCATCCTGATGACCGCGTTCAATTTCTTCTCGCATGGCACGCAGGATCTGTATCCCACCTTCCTGCGCGAGCAGCACCATTTCGATCCGCACACGGTGTCGCTCACCGTGATCGTGCTGAACATCGGAGCGATCGTTGGCGGACTGACGTTTGGCTCGCTGTCCGAGAAAATCGGGCGGCGCTGGGCTATCTGCATTGCGGCGCTGATTGCGCTGCCGGTGCTCCCGCTCTGGGCATTTTCCAGTGGCGTGTTCGCGCTCACGCTCGGTGCCTTCCTGATGCAGATCTCGGTACAGGGCGCGTGGGGTGTGATCCCGGTGCACCTGAACGAAATCTCGCCGCCCGAAATCCGCGCGACCTTTCCCGGATTCGTGTACCAGCTGGGTAACCTGCTCGCCTCCGTCAACGCCACGGTGCAGGCGTCCTACGCGGTCGACCATGGCAACAACTATGGGCTGGGACTGGCCGTCGTCGGGGGCACGGCGGCCGTCGTGATCGCGGTCCTGATCTGGTTCGGCCGCGAACAGCACGGCGTCGACATGACGCAGCCGGAGCCGCAAGTCGCGCTGGCACACTGACGCAGGAAGCGCGCGGCCGTTTGTGACGCGCTAGGCGCGCAGGAACTTCTCGATGCTGGTCGCCAGCGCGATCGGCGTCTCGTTCATGGGGTAGTGGCCCGCGTTCGTCATCACGTCCAGCGTGGCATTCGGATACCACTGCAGGTAGGTATCCTTCATGGCCGGCGCGCCCAGTGCCGGGTCGTGTTCGCCCACGATGACCTTGATTGGCACCGGGTTGCCGTCGATCTGCGCATGGAAGTCGGTCTTGGCCCAGGCCGTCAGGTACGCCGCAAAGGCCGCTTCATCCGACTCGGCCAGCGAGGCGTCTACTATCTGGTCGAGCCAGACACTGGACAGGCGGTTGCCGGTAGTCAAATCGATGATGCCTTTGCGGGACGCGGGGTCCTTTGCCGCGCTCGAGAAAAAAGCCCAGCTGGCGTCGTCGAACGGCACACCGCTGGCCGGCACAGGCGTAATGGCCACGAGCTTGTGGACCCGGGCCGGCGCATCCACCAGCACACGCTGGATCGCGCTGCCGCACATCGAGTGCCCGATCAGGCTGAAGCGCTGCCAGCCCAGCCCGTCGGCCAGCGCCAGTGCGTCCTGCGCGATCTGCTCCATGGTGTAGGGGCCGCCGCTGCCCTTCATGCCGCCATAGCCGCGGCAGTCCATGAAGGCATAGCTGAAGTTCTGCCGGTCCAGCACGTCCACCAGCGGCCCCCAGCCGTGCGCGTAGCCGAACCAACCGTGCAGGGCGATCACCTTGTGGGCGCCGGTACCGATAGCCAGATGAGTGTTCATGGTGCGAGGTCTCCTGAAGTGGTTTGTACCGACTGGATTATCCCCATCGGGAGTGGCCGCTGATCGGTATGGCTATGGATGACTACGGCAATCACCCCCGCGGTAAAGGGCGAAAAAAAGCGCGGCCGCGACCGCGCTTTCAGCTTTCAATCAGCCCGCACTGGCCGGACCCCGGGGGGCTATTCGATCTTGGCCTTGGCGCGCAGGTCTTCCTCGAACTTGGCCAGCTTTTGCTGTTCCAGTTGTTTCACGATTTCCGGTTTCACGTCTTCGAACTTGGGCAGCTGCGCGGTCCTGACGTCGTCCAGCCGGATGATGTGATAGCCGAACTGCGTCTTCACCGGCGTATCGGTGATCTGGCCCTTCTTGAGCTTGACCATCGCATCCGAGAATTCCTTCACGTAGCTGCCCGGGGTGGCCCAGTCGAGGTCGCCACCCTTGGCGCCAGAGCCCGTATCTTTCGAAGATTTTTTGGCAATGTCTTCAAATTTGGCGCCCTTCTTGAGCTGCGCAATGATGGCGTTGGCTTGGGCTTCGGTGTCCACCAGAATGTGGTGCGCGTGGTATTCCTTGCCGCCATTGGCGGCCGCAAACTTGTCGTATTCGGCCTTGGCTTCAGCGTCGGTCACCGGGTTCGCTTTCTGGAAGTCGGTAAACAGGTCACGGATCAGGATGGTCTGGCGCGCCAGCTCCATCTGGTTCTTGAAATCCGGCGTGACGTCCAGGCCGCGCTTTTGCGCCTCCTGCATGAAGACTTCACGAGCGATCACTTCCGTCTTGATCTGTGCGGTGATTTCAGGCGTGATGGGTCGGCCCGACGCCGCCACCTGTTGGGTCAGCGCGTCAACGCGGGCCTGGGGAACGGCCTTGCCATTCACGATGGCGACGTTTTGCGCGGCGGCGGGCAGGGCCAAGGCGCTCATCACAGCAGCGGCTGCAAAGGCGGACAGAAAATGCTTCTTCATACGATTTCCTCAAGGATGCTGGGAGATAAAGGGTGGGACGCCGACCGGGCGCCAGTGTTCAGCGTATGGGATCAGAGCACTTCGATGGCGATGGCATGAGCGCCCTGGTCAATAAATTCTTGCAGCGCATCATACACAAGGCGATGCTGTGCCACGCGTGTACGGCCGGTAAACAGGGGTGACGAAATGCGCACCCTGAAATGCGAGCCGAAACCGGCCTCGTTGGCACCGGAATGGCCCACATGAGCGGCGCTCTCATCGAGCACCTCCAGGTGCGTGGGCGCAAGCTGCCGGCGCAAGCGCTGCGCCATCGCCTGCGCGCTGAGCGGCGCAATTTTGGTGGGTGGGCTGTTGGACGCACTCATGAGTCGCTCGCCTCGTCGGTCTTGATGTATTTGCCGAGAAACAGCGCCTGCCCGATGACAAACAGCACCATGAGCCCGATCCCGCCGAACAGCTTGAAGTTGACCCAGGTGTTCAGGTCATAGTTAAAGGCCACCCACAGGTTGGCGACGCCCATGAGCGCAAAGAAGCCGGTCCAGCTCCAACTCATCACGCGCCAGACATGCTCGGGCAATTCCATCTGGGCGCCCATCAGGGACTTGATCAGGTTCTTCTTGAAGAACATCTGTCCTGCCAGCAGGGCGCCTCCCATCAGCCAGTACAGGACGGTGGGCTTCCACCTGATGAAGGTGTCGTTGTGCGAAATCAGCGTGGCGCCACCGAACAGCACGATCACGCCCAGGCTGATCCACTGCAT
>SCRR01000131.1 GCA_004322085.1 Burkholderiaceae bacterium | reverse complement strand
GACGCGCTTGCCAATTCGACTCACATGACCGAACGAGACCGAAGCCAGCCAATCGATACCAATATGGATATGCTCCGCTGCCTCCACACGCCCGGGCAGGTCCAGATCGCGCCCGCGCGGTGCGCCGCAACCCACGAACACCGCATCGAAGCCCTGCTCCAGCAGCTCATTCATTGACCCGACGCGCTGGCAGCTGCGGAACTCCACACCCAGGTTGAGCACATAGCCGGTCTCCTCGTCGATCACCGATTCGGGCAGGCGAAAGTGCGGAATCTGCGTGCGCATGAAGCCGCCGGCCTTGGCTTCGACATCGAACACCGTGACCTGATAACCCTGCGGCGCGAGGTCACGCGCCACGGTGAGCGAGGCCGGTCCGGCGCCGATGCACGCGACGCGCTTGCCCTTGCGCCGCAACTCGGGCACCACCGGGATCGGCATGCGATCGCGCACATCGTCCTTGTGGTCGGCCGCCACGCGCTTGAGCCGGCAAATGGCCACCGGCTGCGGGTGTTCGCCGTTGCTTTCCTCGACGCGGCCGCGCCGACAGGCCGGCTCGCAGGGCCGGTCACAGGTGCGCCCCAAAATGCCGGGAAACACGTTGGAGACCCAGTTGACCATGTAGGCGTCGCTGTAGCGGCCCTGGCCGATCAGCCGGATGTATTCGGGGACGGGCGTGTGGGCCGGACAGGCCCACTGGCAATCGACGACCTTGTGGAAATAGGACGGGTTCGCGGTATCGGTAGGCTGCAAAACTGTCTCCTTGCCCTAGTGTGCATCGCACAAACGGTGACCAGCGGTAACAGTCTAAGCCTCGCAGCCCGGAAAGTGTCCTCGGGTGAATCCCGCAGCGTGGTCTTTACACGTCAAACGACCCGGGCGTCGCCTGCGCCAATCGGGAAAAGGCGCTGACCACCTCGGGTGGTGCCTGCACCAGTTCGATCAGAACCCCCTCGCCGCCAATCGGCCACTCGTCATTGCCCTTGGGATGGACGAAGCAGATGTCGAACCCAGCGCCGCCCCGGCGAATGCCGCCGGGCGCAAAGCGCACCCCCTTGCTCGAGAGCCATTGCACCGCGCCGGGCAGGTCGTCGATCCACAGCCCAACGTGGTTGAGCGGCGTTGTGTGAACCGCCGGTTTTTTGTCCGGATCGAGCGGCTGCATCAGGTCGACCTCGACCTTGAACGGACCCGTGCCCATGGCGCAAATGTCCTCATCGACATTCTCGCGCTCCGAGACAAAATTGCCTGTGACTTCCAGGCCGAACAGATCGACCCACAAGGTGCGCAGGCGCTCCTTGCTCGGGCCCCCGATGGCGATTTGCTGGATACCGAGGACCTTGAAGGGGCGTTGATTCATGCGAACTCCTGCAGTGCGTTCACGCAAACTCGATGATCGGCTGGTCCACCGTCAGGCTTTCGCCCTTGGTCGCCAGCACCTTGCCGACCACGCCGTCGGCTTGCGCGAACAGCACGTTTTCCATCTTCATGGCCTCGATCACGGCGACACGCTCGCCCGCCTGCACTCTTTGCCCTGGCTGCACGGTGACGTCCACCAACAGTCCAGGCATGGGCGAGAGCACATAGCGGCTCATGTCAGGCGGCGCCTTGTAGGGCATCAACGCATAGAGCTCCGCAGCGCGCAGTGACAGCACCAGCGCGTCGATGCGGGCACCACTGTGCGCCACGCGAATGCTCAGCGGGTTCTTCCCCGCGCCGCGCTCGACCTGTGCGGTAAACGGCTGGTCGTTGCAGGTGCC
>SCRR01000130.1 GCA_004322085.1 Burkholderiaceae bacterium | reverse complement strand
CACGTCCAGAAGCTGGGCCACTTCACGGTAGCTGAGGCCTTCCACCGAAACCCACAGCAGCAGGTGCCGCTGTTCGTCGGGCAGGCGTTCCAGCGCCTGCAATGCCGACTGCGCCATCACTTCGCGTTCCACCGATGGCTGTTCGCCTTCGCTGCCATGGTGCAGGAACCTGAGCATGCTGGCGTAGCGCTGCGCGCGGCGCTTGCCATCCAGGAACAGACGGTACGCGATGGTGAACAGCCACGCCCGCAGCGCGGTGTCGTCGCGCCGGCTTTCCGGCTCTCTCGCGTTTGGTGTGGTTGATCTTCACGCCGGTATCTGCTGAGCCGCATGCGTCCACGGATTCTTTGGCAGGTGTTTGAGCTTGGCGCAGATCAGGTAGCTGATAGCGATCAGGTGGCGGTCGGTGCCGTAGCCGCGCGCACGCGCCTTGGCCGCCTGGATGCGGCCGTTGAGCCCTTCGGCAAAGCCGTTGCTGAGGCCGGAGCGGAAGTGTTCGAGGATGCCGTCGCGGTGTTTCTTGATCGTGGCGGCAAGCCGCTTGAACGGTGTCAGCCGGCAGCGCCTGGCCCAACTGATCCAGCCGTCCAGCAGCGTCGTGGCTTGCGCGATGTCGCCGCCGTGCGAGAACACCTGGCGCAGCGCCTGCTTGAGCCGCCACGCACGCGCGGTCTGCAGGTTCGTGCGCTGCAGCCAGTGCATCTGGTCGATCTGCTTGCGCGTCCAGTTCGCCGCATCCTTGAGCGTGCCCCAGCGAATGTGTTTCAGGCCGTCCACCTGCTTGACCTCGGCGCGCCGTACCTGATCCAGCGCCTCGTTGGCCAGCGCCACCACGTGGAACGGATCGAAGCTGACCGTGGCGTTCGGGCAGTGTTCGCGTGTGCCTGCCTGGTAAGCCGCGCCCAAGTCCAGGCTGACGTCGGTGATCGCCTCGGCGTCGCCGCCGTGCGCCGCCAGGTCCTCGGCAAAGGTCTTGAACGTCGCCGCGTTGCGGCCCTGCACGGCGAACAGCAGGCGACGCGCGTCCAAGTCGCAGAACAGGGTCAGGAAGCGTTGCCCCTTGCGCGCGCTGCGCTCGTCCGCGCTGATACGGCGGACGCCCGAGTAGTCCTCCTGAGCGCGCGCCGCGTCGACATGGAAGTCCAGCACACGCCAGACCCGGTCGTCGGACACGCCCAGCAGCTGCGCCACCGCGCCCACCGGCATCTGCGTGCACAACGCGATGACAAAGGCCTCCAGCGTTTCCGTGAACCCCGCGCCCGCGCGTGCCCACGGCACCTCGACTTGCGTGGTCTTCTCGCACTCCCGGCAGCCGACGCGCGGCACGTTCGCCTCGATGATGGCCTTGTACTGGAAGAAGTGCAGGTGCTGCCATGTGCGCGGCAAACGGTCGTGAATGGGTTGGTCGGCGGCGCCGCATGCCGGACAGATCAGCCGCTTGGCCGTGTTCTCGACCTTGAACACGATGCGACCCGCCGCCTGTTGAAAGTCAACGTTGACCACGCGCCACGGCGAGGTGAGACCAAGAGCTTGTGTGAAGAGCATTTCCATCGGACAAGCCTGCCCTCAACACACCGTCCACTGCAAGATCCGGCGGCGGACGTCAACCACACCAAACGCGAGAGAGCC